>NZ_LEKU01000040.1:0-663 GCF_009932355.1 Riemerella anatipestifer | reverse complement strand
CCGTTGCCTGCAAGCTGGAAATGGAACTAATAGGAAGAATTGATAATAGAAAAATATATTACGTTCAGATAAGAAATAATTCTGAATGGAGGTTTTCTTTGCCAAAAAATGACTGGGTTGTTTTTATAATAGCAAACAAAGAAGACGAGGAGTTAGTTCCACCGACAGTAAAAATATGTATGGACAAAAATGTGTCATACATTTGTAGTGCTGGAACTCTGGCTCAATGGACTGAAAAATATTTTGACGAGGAAATATCTTTACGAGCATTGGACTATGAAGAGCAGACAAAAAAGGAATTCAACTTTGACTTTGCACCTAATACAACCTGTCATCAAAATTTCAGCGAAGGATTTTGGTTTGCGACAACTTTAGCTCACAACCCGTATAAAGAAATTGACAAAGTTGTTTGCTTGGACTTAACAAAACGAAAAGTAAAAAAACATTTGGCTGAATTAATCAACAAAATAAACAATGGTTGGTTACCAAGTGATGAAGAAATTGAACTTACTGAATATGATATTTAAAAAAGCCAGCAGGCAACAAGGTATTACCGCAAGCGGGGTTTATTTCTTTTTTAGAAAAATTTGTTTACCTTTGAGGTGTGGTATTTTAGTTGAAGTTGGGTGCTAATAAGCCCCGCCTTCGGCAATACCCGGACCG
>NZ_LEKU01000039.1:0-5107 GCF_009932355.1 Riemerella anatipestifer | reverse complement strand
TTTTAGGTGTTCTTCTCTGATAACTAATCAGTTGATTTTCTGAAAAAAGTCCTAAAACTTCCAAAATTCTTTCATATATTTGCTCTATGTTGTTCATTTATATCGTTTTATAGCAAAAACAATATACTGATTTTCAGTCTAATAAACAACTCTTGTTTTTTTCATTTCATAATGCACAACGGGTTACAAATAAATATTTCTATATGGATAAGTTTGTTAATATCTTTTAATTCTATTGTGGATAAGATAGGAAAACTAAGTCTTAGAATTTTAAAATATTTTTTCTATTGCTACATTTTGAAATATTATCCAAATCAAATTTTAATTTTTTTGAGGGAAGATTTTTAAAGTTTTTCCATGTAATAATTATCCCAAACCATACTCGTTTATAATTATCCACATTATGTTATTAAGCACCCAAAAAGGTTAATTTATAACTCTTTACATTGTCTATAAAATGTTAATTAAGTACCTATGATGTGTGATGAAAAATAAGCGAAATATTTATCCACAAAATCACAATACCTACAACATACAACAATCTTCTTTTTATAAATATATATCTAAAAAAATAATGTTATTGATGAATGTTGCTCATGTGGATTGTGAAATATTTGTGTCAAAAATTTTAGTTTTTCAGACAGATAAATCTTAAATTTGTGAAGCAGAAAAAATTAAATAAAAGTAATTATGAAAACAATTAAAGACTATAATTTCCAAGGGAAAAGAGCCGTTATAAGAGTAGATTTTAATGTCCCTCAAAACGAAAAACTAGAAGTTACAGATAATACCAGAATACAAGCGGCAAAGCCTAGTATAGATAAAATACTTAATGACGGTGGTTCGGTGGTTATCCTAACCCATTTAGGGCGTCCTAAAGGACAAGTAAACGAGCAATTTTCTCTAAAGCATATTCTCCCAGAAGTTTCTAAAGTATTAGGCAGAGAAGTTAAATTTTGTCCCGTAACAGTAGGAGAGGAGGCAGAAAAAATGACAGCCGAATTGAAAGCAGGAGAAGTATTATTGATGGAGAATGTACGTTTCTACGAAGGAGAAGAAAAAGGAGATAAAGCCTTTGCAGAATCACTTTCTAAATTAGGAGATGCTTATGTAAATGATGCCTTTGGTACTGCTCACAGAGAACACGCTTCTACAGCGGTTATTGCAGAATTTTTTCCTTCAACTAAATTTTTCGGTTTATTGATGGAGAAAGAATTAGAAGCTATAGATAAAGTATTAGGTTCTGGAGAAAGACCTGTAACTGCTATACTTGGAGGTTCTAAAGTTTCTACCAAAATTACCATTATAGAAAATGTATTACCAGCCGTAGATAACCTTATTATAGGAGGAGGTATGGCATTTACTTTTATTAAAGCTCAAGGAGGGCAAATAGGAAATTCTTTGGTAGAAGAAGATAAGATGAGCTTAGCTCTAGAAATTTTACAAAAAGCAGAACAGCAGAATGTAAAAGTTTATCTACCTGTAGATGTAATAGCTGCGGATAGTTTTAGCAATGAGGCGGAAACTCAAGAAGTAGATTCTAATGAAATACCAGAAGGTTGGATGGGCTTAGATGTAGGAGCAAGAACTAGAGCACTTAATAATGATGTTATTATGAATTCTAGAACGATACTTTGGAATGGTCCATTAGGAGTATTTGAAATGTCTAATTTCTCTGCGGGTACAGAAGCCTTAGGAGACAGCATTGCAGAGGCAACTAAACAAGGTGCATTCTCATTAGTAGGTGGAGGAGATAGTGTGGCATTCGTAAAGCAGTTTAATTATTCTGATAAAGTATCTTATGTTTCTACAGGAGGTGGAGCTATGCTAGAGTCATTAGAAGGTTTAGAGCTTCCAGGAGTTGCAGCTATCAATAAATAATAAAAAAGGAATACTTTTTGTAATAACAGAGACAAATTAATTTAATTAAATAAAAAACTATGAAAAAATCAATTTTAAGTTTAGTATTAGTAGGAGCAGCATTAGCTTTCACTTCTTGTAAAGATAAATGTAAAGAGCATTGCAAAGAAACTTGCGAAAAGAAAGAAGCTGTTGCTAGTGATAGCACTAAAGTAGGAAACCAAGAAGTTGCTACAGTAGTTGCTGAAAATGTTTTAACTCAAAATGTAGGTAAGTACCCTAAAGATTTAGGACTTCTTGATAAGAGTGATTTATCTGAAAGAATTAAAACATTAACAGGAGATAAATACACTGAAATTGTGGCTAACTTTAATGTAGAAACACCAGTAGTATCTGAAGGTGATGTATATAAAACTACAGGTTGTAAAAAGAATAGTTGTTCGGATTATATGACTACTATTTTGTACGATAAGAAAAATGATAACCTTAATGTACTAGTTACAAGCAACGATGCTGTAGTTAAAGAATATAATGAGAAAGGAAAAATAAATTATACAGAAACATTAAAGTCTAAATAATTTATCTTATCACTAAAAATAAGAATAGACCTCAGAAATGAGGTCTATTTTTTTGTAAGATTCTGTGTTGATAAATGCTTATATTTGTCACTCTTTAGAGTACTAGTAATCATCTGTTATCTTTGTTTGTATGCAAACCAATATTTTTGGAGAAAAAGAACCTGAAAAATTAAGTATAGAACAAGTAGCTAAAATGGCTTGTATTTCTACTGCTACAGTCAGAAACTGGATTAAAGCAGGATATTTAATACAAAGAGAAAAAGGATTAATAACTAAAGACTCCTTTGATTCGTGTATGTCCGATATTGTTGGTAATAGAAAACTTAATTCTAGAGCAAATAAATTACATAAAAATTATAAAGTAAATACCAAAGGTATTGATTGGTTAATGAATGGATTTGAAGGAGAAAGAATAGGTATAGAATATGAAAATTCATTATCTAATTCTTATAGAAATAAGGAAGGTATTTACTACACACCTTACTGGATTGTAAGGGATATGTTTAACGATATTAAGATAGATAGAAATTTTACTTTTTTAGATCCTTGTTGCGGATCAGGTAATTTTATAATAGAAGCTATTGAATATGGTATCCCTTTAGAGAACGTTTATGGTTATGATACAGATGAAAATGCAGTGTTAATAACCAAAAAAAGAATAAAAGATAAGTTTGGTTACGATACTCCCAATATAAAGGTGGGTAATTTTTTAGAAGAGGCAAAAAACTTAGATAAGTTTGATTTGATATTTACTAATCCTCCTTGGGGTAAAAAAATAGAAAAGTCTACTAAAGAATATTGGGCTTCTATTTATAACTGTGGAAGCAGTACAGATACTACTTCTCTTTTTATGGCTGCTTGTTTGTCTCTACTTAAAGATAATGGTGTTTTAGGATTTTTAGTACAAGAGGCGTTTTTTAACATAAGTACCTTTGAAGATATTAGAAAAAGAGTAGCTCTAAAAAGAATTAAAAGATTTGTAGATTATGGTAAGGCTTTCAAGGGATTAGTAACAAAAGCACAAGCTATTATAATAGAAAATAAAGAGGGATTGAATGATATAGAGATAAAGTGTAATTCTGAAAATTCCATTTATTACAGAAATTTAAAATCATTTAAGAATAATCCTAAACATATTTTTAATTTTTGGACCACTGAAGAAGAAACAGAGATTATAGAACATTTATATTCTATAGATCATATTACCCTAGAAAATAAGGCAAAATGGGCAATAGGTATTGTAACAGGAGATAATAAAAGATACTGTTCTGATTTCAATAAAGAGGGGTATTTGCCCATTTATAAAGGTTCTGATATTACTAGAGAAGGATTGAAAGTAGCAACTACTTTTATAAAAGAGGATTTTTCTACCTTCCAGCAAGTAGCACCTTTAGAAATGTATCAATCTAAAGAAAAGATAATTTATAAATTTATATCTTCTAATCTTTGTTTTTATTATGATACAGAACAGAAATATATATTGAATAGTGCTAATTTATTTATTCCGTTAGATATAGGAATTACAGGGAAACAACTTACTGATGTATTAAATAGTGATATTATTAATTGGTTATTTAAAAAATTATTTTCTACACATAAAATTTTACGTGGCGATTTGGAGTTGTTACCTATTCATACGGGATATTTTTCAATTCACTCTGACTTTTCAGAGGATAAATATTTAGATTATTTGAACATAAAAAAAGATAATACTAATGGAACTTATAGACTTAAAAAATAGAATAATAGAATCTTTTAAAGGATCACCTGACGACCTTAGAGAAGTTTTAAAAATGGTAGAGGAGGATAAATCTATATTCCCTTTTAATAAATATGAACATCTTATATGTTATTTAATTGATAAGGGAAGTTTGTCGTATTAGCAATACATAGATATAAGGACTGAATATATAAATGAAAATCCTAATCTTTCGATATTTGAAATTTCTGCTCCCAGAGAGTTTGGAGAAAAATTTGCCCAAGACTATATTAAAAAGAAATGTTCTAAATTAAAGACACCAAGTAAGAAACTTGATTCTAACTATTCTGGTGATTATGACTTTTGGTTAGATGGAATAAAAATTGAGGTTAAAGCTTCTAGAGCCGTTGATAGTAGTAGTAATGAACCTCTTTATATGAAGGCTCTTTCCAGAAATACCAGTAAAGATTTTGTAATGAATTTTCAACAATTAAAACCTCAATGTTGTGATGTATTTGTTTGGGTTGCAGTATTTAGAGATGAGATAGTTGTGTGGGTTATGAGTAGTAATGAGGTACTTAATAATCCTTTGTATTCTAAGGGGCAGCATAGAGGTAATAAGGGTAATGAAGGGCAGCTGCATATTAAACAAGATAATATAAGTCAGTTGGATGGGTTTGAATTGAAAGATGATAATTTGGAAGAAGCAATTAAACGAGCATTTGATAGAAATTAATAAAATAACTCCATTGAAAAATAGATTCAATGGAGTTATTTCGTTTATAGAGTAGTATCTCACAAAGTGTGTAAAGTTTAAACTATCGAGGGTTGCAACCCTCGATAGTTTTTTTATTAACTTTAAATTTTTATACACGATGAACAAAGCAGATTTTTTAAACGACGATTTTTTTAAACAATTCCAAAGCGGTGAAGAACTTACCGATTTTTTGAAGTCCATTCAAAAGCGAGG
>NZ_LEKU01000038.1:0-1261 GCF_009932355.1 Riemerella anatipestifer | reverse complement strand
GAGGCACACGACATCAAGCTACCTGTAGGTGTAGAACCATTAAGCTTTTGCCATTGGCAATTCCCTGCCGAAATATTAGCTGAGCCATTCTGTACTGTAACGGCATCTGCAAAAGATGAACTAATATTAGAAAACGAGTTGTTCTCTAACTTAAACTTGACCTTTTGGCTATTATTGAAGTTAACGCCTCCAATATAAGAGCCCTCAAAACCTGCCGCCGTTACCGCTACACTTTGTGCTTTATTACTCCCTACATCGGGTAAGCAAGACCATTGGTGCACCCCTGAAACTATGCCCAGATACATCTCTAGACATTTCTTATCGGTATTGTAAATCATAGTGCCTTCTTCTACATTATTAAAAGTAGAACGCTCCGAAGTAGTGAATTTTGGAAAAATAACGCCCTGAGGAGTACCCGCAGGTAAAAGATCAAGAGCTTTTCTAGAAATGTCCAAAGTGGCTTTAGGCTCTGATGTTCCTATCCCCATATATCCTATTCTGTTGATGATTAAATGATCCCCGTTTGCTGACCAAAACCTAAAATCTCCATTTCTTTTTACGCTGAATTCTATTCTTTTACTAAAATCATTAGGATGTAAGGCAATACCACCACCATCGGTATTAGTAGAGTTAATAATTAGCGGAAACCAGCTATTAGCCGAGATTTCTAATCTAGCATTGTTATCAATTGGGGTTTGGGTTCCCATTCCCACCCATCCGTTGTCTTTTACTGTTACCAAGTTGGTATCAGCATTATTACGGATATTAAAGGAATGGGTATTTACGGTTTCACCCTTTCCTTTTACATCTAAAGTGGCTCTCGGCTCAGTAGTGTTGATGCCCACTCTGCCACTGTAATCTTGGGCGTTCAGCACCAAAGGCAGAAACACCGCGCATAATAAGTTTTTTTTCATAAAATGTATAGTTTATATGTTTAAAGTTCAAAGTTTATAGATGCTATATTTAGATGTTAGACTTAAGGGTTGAGGTGATACTAAGTTCTAAACTCTTATATCTCACCTGTAACCTAAAAAAACACCTTCCCCCTCTTAACACACACAAAACAAGGAGGAAGGCTAAGGCAGAAAGGACATAATATCCTTCCTGTAAGCTAGAAGCTCCTAACAAAAACAACAAATTAAACTTATGAAATAAGGAGACTTCTAGCGGTTTATGAAAACAAAACTTAAAGTGTGCTAAACACGAAATGCCTCCAACGAATGTTGGCGGAACATTATTTATAATTAACGATAAGAATCTA
>NZ_LEKU01000037.1:0-9144 GCF_009932355.1 Riemerella anatipestifer | reverse complement strand
CCCTCGCTTTTGAATGGACTTCAAAAAATCGGTAAGTTCTTCACCGCTTTGGAATTGTTTAAAAAAATCGTCGTTTAAAAAATCTGCTTTGTTCATCGTGTATAAAAATTTAAAGTTAATAAAAAAACTATCGAGGGTTGCAACCCTCGATAGTTTAAACTTTACACACTTTGTGAGATACTACTTCGTAAAGAAAAAAAAGAATTAAAACCACATAAAAACTTATCTATTCTTTTAATACTAAGCTGTTTCATATTTTTTATATCTAAACTATTATTTCTAACTTTACTCATTACAATCTAAACAAATAGTAGCACAAAGATAGAAAAAAGAATTACACATAAATTTTGTAATAAAATGTACCAACTATACATAACATATAGTTGATTCTATGTGACATTTCTCATAAACTATATTTAATGCAATAAAATATTTTACCAATTATTACTCTAACTAAGGTATCTTTGCACCTCAATTAAGATTTTTGTAAGTGATGAAATATGATATAATATCCCACACCGATAAGAATGGGCTAGAATACCTATCGGTAACTAACGACGACAACCAAGTAAGAATATACACGCTAAAAAATGGTCTTAAAGTTTACCTCTCCAAAAATTCTGATGCTCCCAGAATACAAACTTATATCCCCGTAAGAACAGGAAGTAATAACGACCCCAAAGACAATACTGGTCTTGCCCACTATCTGGAGCATATGATGTTTAAAGGCACTTCCAAAATAGGAAGCCTTGACTGGGAAAAAGAACAGCCGCTTTTACAGAAATTATCCGACTTGTTTGAGCAGCACAAAGCCACCCAAAATGAGGAAGAAAAAAAGCAAATTTACAAAGAGATAGACACTGTTTCTCAAGAGGCAGCACAGTATGCTATCCCTAACGAATACGACAAAATTTTATCTTCTCTAGGAGCTTCTGGCACTAACGCCCACACTTGGCTAGACGAAACAGTGTATAAGAACAATATCCCGTCCAACGAGTTGGAAAAATGGTTTAAAGTAGAAAAAGAACGCTTTTCGGAGCTAACTTTAAGACTATTCCATACCGAGCTAGAGTCTGTTTATGAAGAGTTCAATAGAGCCCAAGATAACGATTTTAGATTGGTGCATTATGAAATTATGGACGCTCTTTTCCCTAATCACCCCAACGGACAACAAACCACCCTTGGTAAAGCCGAACATCTTAAAAACCCGTCTATGGAAGGCTTACATAAGTATTTTAACGAATACTATGTTCCTAACAATTATGCCCTTATTTTGGTGGGAGATTTAGATTTTGAACCTACCATCGCTTTAGCTGAACGCTATTTTGGCACTTTTTCTTTTAGAGAGTTGCCTCCAAAAACACCTGTTATAGAGCAACCTATAAACAACATCATTAGAAGAACTATTAAAAGTCCTTCTGCACCTAGACTTCAGATGGCGTGGCGTTCTCATAGCTATGGCACTCAAGAAGCTAGACTTACCGAGATATGCACTCAAATCCTTTCAAACAACGGTGAGGTAGGACTTATTGATTTAAACATCAATCAAAAACAAACTGCTTTAAGAGCGTCGGCGTTTCACTCTCCATTTAAGTCCTATGGATTTTTGTCTATCGTCATTGTTCCGAAGGAAAATCAAACTCTGGACGAAGCGAAGGATTTAATTCTATCCCAAATAGAAGCCTTGAAAAAAGGAGATTTCCCAGATTGGCTTATCCCTGCCATCATCAACGATATTAAAAAAGGAAGATTAAAACAACTAGAAACTGCCGATGGACTCGCCACACTCCTTTACGAAACCTTCATTAAAGAAAGAGAATGGAACGAAGAACTAAACGAACTCAATCTATACGAAACCATTACTAAAAAAGAAGTCATTAGTTTTGCTAACGAATTTTTTGGCGAAAATTATGTGGTAGTTTATAAAGAAAGAGGCGAAAATGATAAACTTATACGCGTAGAAAACCCTAAAATAACGCCTATTAAAATCAATAAGGAAGCTCAATCTGAATTTTTAACGCAACTCCTCGCAGAGAAAACTCACGATATAGCTCCTATTTTTGCCGATTATTCTAAAGAAATATTAGAGGATAACCTCAATGGGATTAAACTAAGCTCCATTAAAAACACCCAAAACAACCTCGCTCAAATGAACTTTATTTTCCCTATGGGTACGGATAATGATAAAGAGTTTGGTTTGGTGCTAGAAGTGTTAGAATATATGGGAACCGACCGCTATTCTCCCGAAGAAATAAAACAAGAGTTTTACAAAATAGGGGTTAATTATAGCTTCCAAGTTGGTACAGATAACATTAGTATTATGTTGGGCGGATTGGAGGAAAATCTGGCTAAAGGGGTTGCACTAATGGTACATTGGCTAAGGAATATACAGGCTAATAACTCTATTTATCAAACTATGGTATCCACCATCTTAGACGCTCGTGAAATAAGTAAAAAGGACAAAAACCAAATTACGAGAGCCTTAGTAAATTATGCTAAATATGGAGAAAACTCTCGTTTCCGAGATGTTATCACCAAAGAAAGGTTACAAACTGCTAAGGCGGAAGACTTCACTCAAAGAACTCAAATATTATTGGATTACCCTTATGAGTTGTTTTTCTATGGGCAAAATATCGAAGCATTTAAATCAGCATTGTTAGATATAGGTCTTACTAAAGGAAACCTTACGCCTCCAGTACCTAAAAACTACCCAGAGCTACTCACTAACCAAAACAAAGTCTATCTAGTAGATTATGATATGGTACAGGTGGAAATAATGAAGGTAGGACGAGGCGAAGAAATCAACCCTAAAAATTTTGGACGAATAAGTGTCTTTAATGAATATTTTGGACGAGGGCTATCTTCTATTGTATTTCAGGAAATACGAGAATCTAAATCGTTGGCATATTCGGCTTATGTGTCTTACACCTACCCTAGCCAACTCAAAAAGTATGATTATGTAACGTCTTACCTTGGCACTCAAGCCGACAAAATGGAAATCGCCCTAAACTCTATAAACGAACTAATGAGTGAACTTCCACAAGTCAAGTCGCAATTCAATAATGCTAAAAGTTCTGCTCTGAAGCAAATCGCCTCACAAAGACTTACGAAGCAGAATTTATATTTCAATTATCTTGCGATGCAAAAATGGGGATACAGCTACGACATTAGAAAGGATATTTATGATGAGATAAATTCGCTTAGTTTAGACGATTTAACTGATTTTTATAATCAAAATATAAAACCGATACCGTACCACACCGCCATTATAGGACAAACCAAAAGCCTTGACTTAAATTATCTAAAAAGTTTAGGAGCAGTACATGAGTTAAGCATAGGAGATTTGTTCGGTTATTAAAAACAAGAAAAAAGTCAGACAAGTTGTCTGACTTTTTCTATTTTGAAAGAAATTATACTCTTATTTTATAATTTTCATTTCGTCTAAAAGCCATTTGGCATTAGCAAATTTATCAACGATAAATAGGATATATTTAGTATCCACCATGATATTTCTACTGAATTTAGGATCGTAATTGATGTCGCTCATCGTGCCTTCCCATTGGCGGTCAAAATTAAGTCCTATCAAATTACCATAAGCATCTAACGCTGGGCTTCCAGAGTTACCTCCTGTGGTATGATTAGTCGCTGTAAAATTAACTGGCACCTCTCCTGTTTCATCTTTATAAATGCCATAATCTTTGTTTTGATAAAGATTGATAAGACGAGCAGGAACATCAAATTCATAATCTCCTGGGATATATTTCTCCATAATTCCCGAAGTATGCGTTTTATATCCGTAATATACAGCATCTCTAGGATTAGAGCCTTGCACCGTTCCGTAAGTTACCCTAAGTGTGGAGTTAGCATCTGGGAAGAATTTTCTATCCTTATCCGTCGCCATTTGCTGTGCCATAAAGGTTTTAAGCTGAGCATCTATTTGTGTTTGATATTCATTAAACTTAGACTGAGTTCCTTGAACATAGGTAGTCTGTAACATAGCTAACACTCCTAAAAGTGGGTCAGAATTAAGCTCTTTTACTAAAGCATCTTTATTCTGAAATACCTTGTCTAAGTCAGAAGTTACATAAGCACCGTTAAGTGCTTTTCTTCCTGTAATCACCGAGTTTTTACTCCATTCTTCTATGGCTTTAAGATTAGCCTCTTCATTTTTAAATTCTTCAAACCCTTTAGGAAGAAATTCCGCAGGCGTCTTATTGGTATATAAAGCCAATAGTTTTGCCGTTACTTTAGCATCTAATTCGCCATCGTAATCTTTATAAAAAGATTTTAAATTCTCAAAAAACTTAGGTTCTATATTCTTACCTTTCTCTACATTAAACAGATAATCTAAGTAACGATTAGCTAAATTAAGTGTTTCCGCATTTCTTAAAAGTTCGTTATAATACGCTCTATTCAATGCATAGGCAGATTGCTCTGTATAAAGTCTATTAAGCTCATCTATAGTTTTCTTTATTTCAGGGTTCTTTTTGATGAGTTCCGCTTCATACGCTCGTTTTTTATCCACCGCTTTAGACTTTTTAAGCCCTTCCACCTCGCCTATCCATTTTTTCCAATAGTTGGCTACTGAGGCATATTTAGAAGCATATTTAATCCTTGTTGCATCATCTACACGCATTTTTTCGTCCAAAGTTTTAAGAGCGACCTCTCGCATAGAAATCATTGCTGGATCTATCTCCTTCATTATTTTTTCCACAGCTATAGATGGTAGATATTCCTGCGTTCTCCCTGGAAAACCGAATACAAAAGTAAAATCGTTTTCTTTTTTATCCTTGATAGAAATTGGTAAAAAATGCTTTGGTTTGTACGGAATGTTATCTTTAGAATATTCTGCAGGCTTGTTATTCTTGTCTGCATAAACACGGAACATAGAGAAATCTCCCGTATGTCTAGGCCAAACCCAGTTATCTGTATCACTACCAAACTTACCAATAGAAGACGGTGGTGCTCCTACCAAACGAACGTCTTTGAACGTTTCTATAACATAAGCATAATATTGGTTACCGTAATACACAGGCTTTACCACAATATGTTGATAAGGTTCTAACTTAAACGACTTCTTTAAAGTATCTATATTATCCTTGATATTTTGTTCAGAAAGATTTGGGTTTCCTTTTAAAACTTCGTTGGTTACATTTTTAATATCTACAATAAAGTCTACAGTTACCCCAGGATTAGGCAACTCTTCTCCCATATTTTTAGCCCAAAAACCATCTTTTAGATAATCTTTTTCTACACTAGAATGAGATTGTATCTGCCCATAACCACAGTGATGGTTAGTAAGAATAAGCCCTTTAGGAGAAATAACTTCCGCAGTACACCCTCCATTGAACTGTACCACCGCATCTTTAATACTAGGCTTTTCTGGATTGAATATATCTTTTGCAGATATTTTCATTCCCAACTCTTTCATTTCTTTTTCATTGAGTTCCGTAGGCATCCACATTCCTCCGTATTGCTGTGCAAACGCCATTACAGCAGGCAACACCACGGCAGATAGTATTAAAGGTTTCTTTATCATTTTAATCATTATTAAAAATTTTTGCCCTAAAAATAAGAAAAATGAAAAAACCAACCTAATTTATAAAATGACTGCTATTACTTTAAATGTCTTTTATAAAGTCTTCGTACTCATAAAATACGGTTTCAAATGCCGTCATTTTTTCTACAAAAAACTCAAATATTTTTTGCCAACTTTCTTTATTGAAAATACTTACACCATCACACTCTACCCACACTCGGCTAATTTCTTTACCATTATCTAAATATAATGTTTCCTCAAAAAAAGCCTCCTCACCAAGAGCTTCGTCTAAAATAGATTGTAAAGATTGTATTTTCTCAAAGTAAGCATTTCTGAAAAGTTCCTCCTTCATCTCTATATCTAAGCACACCATTGCTTTTTTATTATCAGCAAAAAACTTAAATGAAAAGTCTTTAATTTTGGTATTATAAAGAAGCCATTTTCTGGGGAAAGATTTCCCAAAGGCAATCCAGAATTCTTTTTTAAGTTGTGCAGCTTCTTGTTTGCTAAACATATTGCATTTTATTTTATTGGCACTAAATCTAGGACAATCAATTTTGTTATAAATAAAAAACCGCCCTAAAAAAGGCGGTTGGTGAACGCGAAGGGAGTCGAACCCCTAACCTTCAGAGCCGTAATCTGATGCTCTATCCAATTGAGCTACGCGTCCGTTTTGAGTTTGCAAATATAGAAAATTTTTTATTATTTTTGAAAATGAAAACACATTTTTTTATTCTCATAAGCAGTTTAGCACTTATATCTTGTAAAAAAGAGGCTAATAATTTTTCAAAAGAACAAGTTATCATTTCAAAAAACACTTATTATCAAGAAGATAATAATAAAGTAATTATCAACACAAAAAATATTTCCTCCGAAATATCCGCCGCCAAATTACCATTAAAAAAAGTAGTGTTACTGAGTTCTTCTATGCTAGGCTATATGCTAGAACTAGGTTTAGAGAGCCATATCATTGGTATTTCTAGTGAGGAATATATCTATTCCGAAAAGGTAAAAGCACTCATCCAATCTAAAAAAATACACACCGTAGGTAACGAGCAAAAATACGATTTGGAAAAAATCATCAGTTTAAAACCCGATGCTATAATCACTAATCATATCCCTAATTTTGAAAACACCTATGACTTGCTCCGAAAAAACAACATAGAAGTCGTCTTCCTAAACGAATATCTAGAAAACGAACCACTAGAAAAAACGGCTTATCTAAAAATTTTTGGAAAACTATTCGGTATTGAAAAACAAGCTTCTGAACGCTATTTAAACATCAAACAAAACTATGATAATTTAAAACTTCAAGCACAGAAAACACCGCATAAACCTCAAGTTCTTTGTAATGAAATCTATGGCAACCAATGGTTCTTGCCAGGAAATAAAACCTTTGCTGCCAAATACTTTAACGATGCAGGAGGCAATTATATATTCAACGATTTGGATAAAGACCAATCTGTACCTTTAAGTTTTGAGGAAGTTTATGCTAAATCAAAACAGGCAGAATATTGGGTCAATCTTTCCAACTATCAATACAAAAATGAATTATTAGCGATGAATCCCTCCTATTCCAAAATGGACATCTTTAAAAAAGGAAAACTTTATAACATCGCCAAAAGACAAAAAGGCAAAGCCAACGACTACTTTGAAAGTGGTGTTGTAAGAGCCGATTTAGTTTTAAAAGACTATATTAAAATCTTCCACCCTGATTTACTTCCTAAAGATACTCTTACTTATATGAGTGCCTTAAAATAAAGCATAAATACATAACTCTCTAATAAATAGAATAATTTAATTTTTAAAAATTTCCTTATTTTTGTGAAAGTAAAAAAGTAAAAATGAATACCTACAAAAACCCTTTAGAAGAACGCTATTCTAGCGAAGAAATGCTTTTTAATTTCTCTCACGACAACAAATTTCAAAATTGGAGAAAACTATGGATTGCTCTAGCCGAAATAGAAAAAGATTTAGGTCTAGACATTTCCGACGAGCAAATCAATCAAATGAAAGACAAGGCTAAAGATATAGATTATACTAAAGCCGCCGAATACGAAAAGCGTTTCCGCCACGATGTAATGGCTCACGTGCACACCTACGGAGATGTAGCACCACTAGCCAAGCCCATTATCCACTTAGGAGCTACTTCGGCTTTTGTGGGCGACAATACGGATTTAATCCAAATGCGAGACGGACTCCTTATCCTTAAAAAAAAGCTAGTTAATGTAATTAAAGGCTTATCCGACTTCGCCTTAAAATACAAAGATTTACCAACTTTAGGCTTCACTCACTTCCAACCCGCACAGCTAACTACTGTGGGCAAAAGAGCCACTCTTTGGCTACAGTCTTTAATTCTAGATTTTGAAGAACTAGAGTTCTTCTTAGACACACTTCGTTTCAGAGGAGTAAAGGGAACAACAGGAACTGCAGCTAGTTTCCTAGAGCTTTTCAACGGAGATTACGAAAAAGTAAAAACGCTGGACAAAGAACTATCCAAAAGATTCGGATTTGATAAAGTTTTTGGCGTTTCTGGACAAACCTACGACAGAAAAATAGACGCTAAAGTAGTGGCTTTATTATCCAACATAGCCCAATCGGCTCACAAATTTACTAACGATTTAAGACTGTTACAAAATCTAAAAGAGATTGAAGAACCTTTTGAGAAAGACCAAATTGGTTCATCGGCAATGGCATATAAGAGAAACCCAATGCGTTCGGAGCGAATAGGAGCTTTGGCTAAATATGTAATGTCGTTATCTTCTAGTTCCGCAATGGTAGCAGCAACGCAATGGTTTGAAAGAACCTTGGACGACTCGGCTAACAAAAGACTAAGCATTCCACAAGCCTTCCTTGCGGTAGATGCCATTTTATTGATTTGGAACAACATTATGAACGGACTGGTAGTTTACGAAAACAGAATCAACAAGCATATTATGGAGGAGCTTCCTTTTATGGCTACCGAGTACATTATTATGGAAGAAGTAAAGGCAGGAGGCGACAGACAGGAAATCCACGAAATCATCAGAGTTCATTCTATGGAAGCGAGTAGAAAGGTAAAAATGGAAGGCAAGGACAACGATTTGATAGAAAGAATAATGAACGATAATAGCTTGAAGCTAGACAAATCAAAACTTGCAGAAGTTCTAGACCCTAAAAACTTTATTGGATTTGCGCCTATACAAACCGAAGAATTTATCAAAAATGAAGTTCAGCCAATATTAGATAAATATTCGGATATGGTGGGATTAAAGGCAGAACTGAAAGTTTAAAATAGTATCCGTAGAAGTTTAGTTTACATAAGGCCTAAAAGTGAGGCTTAGTGTAAAACCTAAATTCTAAATAAATCCTCCCTCACTAAACAAAAAAATACTACCCTATCCCAAGAGTAGTATTTTTTTATTATTGATGCACCAACGCTCTGCAAACCCTGCAACCTCACAACATTACTCCCTTTAGGGTCTATTTTTGAACCCACAACCTCTAATTTTAACCCTACAACCTCAATATTACTCCCTTTAGGGTCTATTTTTGAACCTATAATCTCTAAATTTTAACCCTACAACCTCAACATTACTCCCTTTAGGGTCTGTTTTTGAACCCAC
>NZ_LEKU01000036.1:0-565 GCF_009932355.1 Riemerella anatipestifer | reverse complement strand
ACACACACACACACACACACACACACACACACACACACAAGTAGTTTCGTGGGTATGTGTCCGATTATTTAGAAAATTACTTAGACTTTTATCGTTAAAACAAAATATTATTCCACTAACTTTTGTTGGAGGCTTTTCGTGTTTATACCATTCTAATTTTAGCTTTAATCAATATTTACTAAAAGCACCATTGTTTTGTCTTAAAACATGGTCGTTCTTGTTGGGTGCTTTTAGTGTTCAGAAAGGGAGCCTTTGCTTTCTTTCTGCTTTAGCCTTTCCTCTCGTTTTGTGTGTGTTTAGAGGGGGAAGGCGTTTTTTAAGGCTAGAGGCGAGATATAAGAGTTTAGAACTTAGTATAGCCTCACCAATCCTTAAACCGAACCTCCAACCTCTAATAGCCACCAACCATTTAACAACTAACAACTAATATCTAACATCTAAAAACTAAATCTTTATGCCAATCAAGTACAAAGTCATTCAGAAAGGGCAACCAGGAGTTGCCGGTGGAGGCGAGAAAAAATACTACGCTTCTGCCAATGTAGTCAGTGAAAAAACTTTAGCAGGT
>NZ_LEKU01000004.1:0-31524 GCF_009932355.1 Riemerella anatipestifer | reverse complement strand
TTTCTCTCAACTTTGCGACCAATTTATGATTAAAAGAAACTATGCTAAAACTTTTGAAGGCTTTAAAACAAGGATAATCAGTAAAATAACCGCCGCAACGGTTATTCAATATATCAATAAATTTATCTTCCAAAGAAAATTAAATCATCTAAAAATCAGTATTATTTAAAATGCACAACGAGTCTTCATTTTAAATAAAAAATAGTCTATCTTCTTTAAAACAGTATCTCCCTTAAGATATCTCAAACTTTCTCTATTAGCTATATAAATATCCTTTAAAAACTGTACTCTTTCTTGTCTTGAATACTGCCTGCTATGATATATGATAGTCCTTAGAAGATGGTTAAAATTACGACTAAATTTATCTGTAAAATATTTTTTATTTGCCTCACTATTGTCATTTTTTAATATATAATGATAAAATTTGTTACACTCCAGTGTATACATAAATTCTGAAGTATAACCTGCATGACGAGATGTAAGAGAATTTAAACGAGCAACATAATTATAAGAGTCTGAAGCTATAAAGATTATTTTATAGATAAGTTGCAAGTATTTATGATAAAATATTTCGTCTTCTCCCATAGTTACCTTTTTATTAAAACGGAGATTGTTATCAAAAATTAATTCCCTAATATATAGCTTACCACACGCATATCCTTGAATGTATCTGTACTCTTTAATTAGCTTACTAAGATCTTTAGGAAGTGTAAAAATTTCATTATTAAATCCATTAACACTCCTTATAATTTCTTTTCCGTTCTCTAAAATTCTTTTATGATCTTGTACCACCATAAAGTTGCCTTCTCCCATATTTCTAACAAAATTCTCCAAATAGTCTTCGTCTACCCAATCATCAGAATCTATAAAACACAAGTACTTTCCTCTCGATCTCTCTATACCAAGGTTTCTCGCCGCAGAAACACCTCTATTCTCTTGCGAATAAACTAATATATTTTCATGGTTTTTACCAAAATATTCACAAATACTTAAAGAATCATCCGTAGAACCATCATCAATAAGCAATAACTCCCAAGATTTTTGAGTCTGTGCTAACACACTGTTTATGCATTTTTTTAAGTAGTCGGCACTATTATACACTGGTGTAATGATGGAAAATAAAGGTGTTGTAATATCATTCATTTTTTCTAATCAATTATTATAAATTTAAGGTTACGAACTTTTATGCATTTCAATAAAGCCCTCGGTCCACTTTTTCCATTTATCGGCGAAGGATTTATTTTCATTCTCTAGTAAAATTCCGTAAATATAATCTACCGAAAAGTCCTCTGGAAAGTTCTCATAACTGTCAAATTTCCCTTCATACCAAAGCTCGTTCAAAATATAATTAAATCTTACTAAATCAAAATGATCCTCAATATTAAAAGAGTTGAACGATGCGGAGCTGCGATACGAAGTAGCCATAGCCCGGTTATTAAGCAAAGTATATTTATGCATTCCCAACTCACCCTGTGCAGAAAAGTTTAAATCCCAATCTACTGCATTTATCAGTTGTAAGTCTTCAACCACTCTCTTATACTGGTCTTTCCAAAGAAATTTTAAATAATCTTTACGATACATTCCCATCGGAATATCGTACATTGTCCAAAGTTGTTTTCGCCAACCTTCTGGTAACAGGTTCAGTTTTTCCAAGAATGTTTTTAATTTAAAACTATTCTTAAGTAACATTTTATAAAACTTAGCAGACCTAACAATATATTTAGGTTTATGAAAAGATATTTTTTCTGTGAGTGCTCTATTTTCTATGTACTGGGTATCCTTGTTTAAAATACGCCCTAATTTCAGAATCTGGATACCGTACTTCTCCATTTCTTTCGCATAGAAATGCATATCAAAATCGTCTATAAACCAAACATCATCCTCCGTCATTATCAAAATCTTCGAAGATTCTGTGACCGCCGTATACCATAAATCTGTTGGAATCCTTATATCATAGTAGTTTTCTACCCCTTCTAAATGCTTAGTTATTTTAACTATTTTCTCATCTCTGTATTTTGAAAATTTAAAAGAAACCTTCGGATATTTCTCCTTGATTCGGTTGAGGTATTTCTCTGGAGTACCATCATCTAATACCACTATATCAATTTGATACACATCAGATACTTTTTCATAAATACTCCTCAGGCAGCGATCCAGCAAATAAGAGCGATAAAAACTTTTTATAAGTATGGTCATTCTTTATTTTTTAAAATATCTTTTATCTTTTCCTTACAAGGTATCTCTACCCATTGATAGGTATAATGAGAACAAACTATCAATACAAACAATGAAGAAAAAAATATTAAATATGGGTTTACTATATGTAGAATACGAAATGCTTTTTCTATAATATCAAAGACTGGCTTTTGCAATAAGTAAATGGCAAAACTTATCTCCCCTAAGTAAACAAATATTTTTCTCCTAAACAATTTTGTTATCTTACCTTCATTTGCTGATATAAAGAAAATTAAAACGGCAAAGTTCACAGCAATAAGACCATTATGTACAAGTAAATCTCTAAAACAATACACCATAATACAAGTAACTGTAAACACTGCTATAATTGCAGCATCATAATTATTTTTAACTTTTTTATAATTATTTATAAAATATTTACCAAATAGCAATCCAATACAAAATTGATTCAAATGAAATAATGGATTACAGAATAAAAACAGATGTTCTGCTGAAAAACCATAGCCCTCTTTAGAAATCTCAGTATATAATGGAGAAAAATAAAACATAATCATTAAAGCTTGGCTAATTAGCCAAAATAAAACCAATATTATTGATATTTTCTTTATATTCTTTTTCCTAAAAAAAAATTTATGTAATATGGGAAAACATAAGTAAAAAAATAATTCAACCGAAATAGACCAAGAAGGTTCATTTAATGTTAGTGCACTTTGAGGAAACCACGATTGAATTAGAAAAACATGCTTTAAAATCAAGGAAACATCTGGAAAATGATAAAATTCAAAATATTTCAAAGAAACCAACAGAGAAACTACAATCACTAAAACTAAACTTAGTATATGTAACGGATAAACTCTTGCTATTCTATTGATATAATATTCCTTTGGACTTACATAACTTCGATTTCCATAAGCCAACATCATCACAAAACCTGATAGTACATAAAAATAACTTACTCCTAAATTCAAATGAGGTTTTAACTTCTCAATAAAATCAAAATTTGTTACAAAAATTTTATTATGATGATAGTGAAAGAATACAAGTAGTACCGCTACGATAAACCTAGTAAAAGTTAGCTGTGAAGTATTCATTTTTTTTCTATCAAACTATTAAACAATCCTTCCCATTTTTTCATAATATTAGACATTTCGTAGCGTTTTGATACTCTCAATGCCTCTTCTGACATTTCCTTTCTTAAAACCTCGCTCTCCATTAATTTGCTTAATTTTTCTGCAAAAGTTTCCACATCATTGGGTTCTACTAAAAAATCTTTCAATTTGTTGTCTCCCAACATTTGTTTAGGTCCATTTTTACAAGCAAAGGCTACGGGAACAAGCCCTGATGCTATAGACTCTATAAGAACGAGTGGAAACCCTTCAAAACGAGAACTTAGGGCGAAAACAGAATATTGCGCATAGACCTCATTAATGCTTTTACTTGGCGGAAATATATTGATACTCTGCTCCAAACCAAGTTTTTTGATCTGAGAGCGAAGCTCTTCTTCCAAATCACCGTGCCCATAGAGGTCTAATTGCCAATCCGGAAACTTTTTACCAGCAATAGCCCAAGCGTCAATAAGATAATTAAAGCCTTTTTGATAGGTGAATCTTCCCACCGCAAGAACCTTTTTAGTCTTATAATCTGTAGTAATAGGTTCTATTGTGATAGGATTGGGTATATTAGTTACATTATCAAAATAGTGACTCCACGCTTTTTCGTCTTCTTCCGTAAGTACTACAATTTTATCAAACTTGTTAAGAGTTCTTTGGAACAATTTGGTTAAAATCTTAGCCTTTAAATTTTGCAAAGACCAACCGGATTTTAAAATTTTGCTAAACGGCGTAATATCAAAATGAAAATGGTATTCCATTACTTTTTTACTCCCGTCTTTTATCAAGGGTAAAAACTTGTGTTCCGCACCAAAATACATCGAAATTGCAATATCAGTAGGATTATGGTACAGATAATCCTCCACTTTTTTTCGGTAAGTTGCCATAAAGTTTTTATACAACTTTTTTCTCTCCGCACTGGGAAAGTTTTTCAGGTCTCGCGTAGGATCTAGAGTATCAAAATGAATCATTTTTATTCTCTCACTAAACTTAAAGAAAATAGGATCATCATACTGCCTATAAGTAATTATCGTTACGTTGTACCCCAGCACATCCGCCAGATAATTTGCTTTAACATTTAGCATTCTTTCGGTACCTGCAGCATCCTTCAAATTTGGAAAAAAATAAACAATATTCATTGTATTATCTATAATTTTTTAGGTTAGGTAAAAGCTTTTTATCCCTCAAGACATGTTTATGATATTTCAGAATAAGTGGATGAAAAATTTGCCCAAGCAGATGAAAATACGGTATAGGATAGTTTTCATTTTCATATCCTACTAACTCTTCGTTCTTGCTTACAGAAGATTCTAAGGCAGCATAGCATTTATCCATTCTTTTATGCAACTCCGTATACCACTCGGTTGTAATAGGAGAATAGGGCTTGCAGATGTACGCACAATTACCAATAAGTAACGGTGTGTGCCTTACTAAATCTTGATGCAACTGCAACTGGCTTTTCTTTTTTTCCTGACCCTGATTTCCTTCTTCTAAAAAACGGTCTTCTATAGGAGCTATTCCTCCATGCAATAATTCTGGATAACCAATAATATATTTACTTCTTTTAGAATTAAGTTTATTAAAAGTATTCCTCCAAGAATGTTCAAAAGGCTTAATATCAGCATAACCTCCCCCGTAATGATACATAAAATAACATCTTAAATAATCTGAACGGTGTACTAAACTCAATAATTCATAGCCTTTATGTAATGGGGCATCTTTTTTTATATATTCTTGTAAGTTATTTGGAGTAATGAGTTTTACAGGAACTCCTGCATTTTTTTCTAGTGTTTCCAGTCCTCTTTTTCTATTCTCACTCATTTCATTATCTCCCGTCCAAAAGCAATAGATGACTTCTGGAGCCTTTTGCTCTTTATAATCCCCTTGATAACGATTTGATAAAAAGCTACCTGGATATCTATCTTCCGAAAAGGTATAGTTATACCTCCCCTGTTTTATGTTTAAAACTTTTTGATAGAAATTAGGAAAAGTTTTTTTCAGCTTTAAAGCTATAGTATTGAATAACATCATATATAATTTCCTATGAAAAAAATCTCATAAATAGTCTCCACCAAATAGGAAAGTGTCTATTATTTTCCTTAATTATTTCTTCCACAAATTCCTTTGGAGGATTTACTTCATGCATAGAATATAAATATTTATAAAATAACATCCTATCTGGCCTTTGTGATTTCCAAGGTTTAGCCGCTTCTACGAAATGATATATAAAGAACGGTAATTTCTCCTTCTTATTTAAGTTGAAAATTTTCTTTATACAAGAAAATAAAACCTCCTTGTATGAATATCTAAACGGATTTATTCTTATACTTGTCATAAAGTTATATTTCTTACTGATAAGCTTTACTCCTCCCCACCTCGTTAAAACAGAATTGAGAATATCCTGATCAAGCATTTTAGGATTACCTATATCAAATAGAGTAGAAAACAATTTTGATGTAAGATCCTCTCTATTCATTTTTTCTATATTAAATAGAATCATACCACTATTAAAATATTTTTTCGGATCATCTAACTTTAATACATTATAAAAATACTCTGTTGTATACCAATCTTCCCCACCTTTTTCTATAAATTGAGCATGTTTAGTATCTTGTACCGCTATGGCAGAATTATTTTCAAAATCTATATAAAGTAATTCAGAAATATCAGTTTCTACCACTATATCACTGTCTAAGTATAAAACTCTATCATATTTTTTCAATAAATTTGGAATGAAAAATCTAAAATAAATCTCAACAGAATAATAGTCTTTTATAGGGAAATTAAGTTTCTCAATATTATCCATTATTATAAAATCAAGAGTACAATTTCTATATCTTGAAATGAAATCATTCATTATCTCTTGATTCCTTCGACTTATTCCCTGTGTAAGAATATAAAATTTATATTTGATATTTTTATATTTAATGTTTGAAATAATAGAAGCTATCGTTACGCTTGTATATTTAATATACTTATCATCACAAGCAAACACAATTGGAAACTCTTTCATTTTTATTAATTATAAATGTATAACTTATTTTCTCCAAATAAACGAAGTATATCTAAATATAAAATAGGGCAGTATATTATAATACTTCACCAATTTGATATCCGAAAACGCCTTATATTCTGGTGTTTTTTTCACAAAAGAATGCCACTCCGCCAATTCTTTTTTTGCACTAGAAAAATCTAAATGAACTAAAATTTTATAGTACATTTGGAAGAAGGTCTTAATAGAAGACAAAATAAATTTCCTCTTTTCTTCAGCCATTTGAGATTTATGCTGCGTATATCTTTGGTAATAATACCTAATAACCGTTTCCACTCCTTTCCTGTTTTTTCTGATGGTAGCAGGAGCTACGGTTTGTCCATCTCTTCCTATCAAGTATCTGTATAGAGGAACAGCTATGTAACATAAATCTTTAGCAAAAAAAAGGGGTAAAGAAGCAAAAAGAGTATCCGTATAAAATATTTTTTCCGGAAAATCTATTTGTGCCTGCCTTACCACCTCCGTTTTATACGCTAACCTATGCATTACAAAAACCTCATCCAAATTATTAATTTCTTTATCCAAATCATAAACTTTATTAGGTTTTACTTTTGGTAAACTAAATAATTCTGACCGATTTTCAAAAACATATTCCCTTACAAAATCCGTAACCACAACATCTGTATCGATAGTCTGCAATTGCTCTACAAACCTTTCGAACGATTGATTATCATACCAATCGTCAGAGTCTAGAACTTTACAATACTTGCCTTTTCCCTCCACTATTCCTCTTTTTAATACGGAACCATAGCCTCCATTTTCCTTGTTGATTACCCTAAAAGTTTGAGGGTATTTTTCCTCATACTCTCGCGCTATTTCCAGTGCATTATCCGGGCTTCCGTCTATAATCAGAAGCACTTCCAAAAGCGACATTAAATTTTCTCTAATTATCAGCGAGTCCAAGCATTTAGGTAAATACTCTTCCGTATTATATATAGGAACTATAAGGGTTAGTAATTTTTTCATCTTTTATTTTGTTAAATAGATGCGATCATCTCTAGTGCCTTTGCGACCACTTGATGCATATCATAGTATTTATACTCAGCCAACCTTCCGCCAAAAATTACATTTTCACATCCGTCTGCCAAAGCTTTATATTTCTGATAGACTGCTTGATTTCTCTCATCATTGATTGGATAATACGCTTCCTCTCCTTCAGCCATGTCTTGCGGATATTCTCTCGTAACAATGGTTTTAGGCTGTGTGCCAAATTCAAAATGTTTATGTTCTATAATTCTAGTAAATGGTATTTCTCTCTCAGTATAATTTACCACTGCATTCCCCTGATAATTAGCTTCATCTAAAATTTCCGTTTCAAATCTCAAACTACGATAATCGAGTGCTCCGTGTTGAAAATCAAAAAACTCATCTATTTTACCTGTATAGACAACAGTTTCAGCAATAGAATCCCAATGTTCCCGATTGTTAAAATAATCGGTATTGAGCCTTACTTCTATCCCCTCTAACATTTTTTCTACCAGCAATGTGTATCCACCATTAGGCACACCTTGATAAGTATCATTAAAATAATTATTATCAAATGTAAATCTAAAAGGAAGCCTCCTAATAATAAAGGCAGGGATTTCCGTGGCAGGTCTGCCCCATTGCTTCTCTGTATAGCCTTTTATCAGTTTTTCATAGATATCTTTTCCTCCCAATACCAAAGCCTGCTCTTCAAGGTTTTTAGGCTCGACAATATGCTTATATTCTGCTCTTTGTTCCTCTATTTTTGCTTGAGCTTCAGCAGGAGTCTTAACTCCCCATAACTGATAGAAAGTATTCATATTAAAAGGAAGATTATACAAATTCCCCTTGTAGTTAGCGATGGGAGAATTAGTGTATCGGTTAAATTCCACAAAAGAATTTACATAATCCCAAACTTCTTTATTACTTGTATGAAAAATATGAGCGCCATATTTATGAACATTAATGCCCTCTATATTTTCTGTATAGATATTTCCCGCAATATGCTCACGACGTTCTATAACAAGGCATTTCTTGCCTTTTTTTGTCATTTCGCAAGCGAATATTGCTCCAAATAAACCACTCCCTACTATTAGATAGTCATATTGTTTGCTCATACTTTGGTTTTAAACTTCTTGCAATTCTACCATTTTTTTAAATCTTTCAGACTTGTTTAGTAACTCACCAAAAGTCCCATGATTAATAATCTCCCCTTTTTCCATCAGATATACTTGGTCTACATTTTTGACAGTGGATAATCTATGAGCAATAATAATCATTGTAAACTTACCTTGTAGCATATCTATACTTTCCTTAATATGTTTTTCCGTTTCAGAATCCAAGGCAGAGGTCGCCTCATCCATCACCAATAACTCAACCTCTTTATAAAGTTCTCTGGCAATAGAAATCCTCTGTTTTTGTCCTCCTGAGACTAAAATACCATTATTACCCAATCTTGCATTTTCTTTGTTTTCTACACCCTCCACAAAAGTCTTCATAGAAACCATTTCCATGGTATTCCAAAACCGCCCTATGTTCTCAGGTGTTTTCTCTGCCCAAAAAGTTACATTATTAAAAATACTATCATCAAATATCACAGGTTCTTGAGTGATGTAGCCTACCTTATCTCTAAAACTATTTAGATTGCTCTTATATAAAGAAATACCGTCCATAAAAACCTCTCCTTTGTGAGGTGGTAACAGACCACAAAGCACATTAGCTAGAGTTGTTTTACCTGCACCACTCTCTCCCACCAAAGCTATAGACGACTTTGGACTAATACTGATATTAATATTTCTCAAAATAGGAGTTCGCCCATATGTAATGCTAATATCCTTTGTATCAATAGTACTAATATTTTGAATTTCTCCTTGTAATTTTGGTTCTTGATAACGTTTAAATTCAGAAAGAATAAACTCTACCGATTCTAAACCTGCAGAAGTTCGCATAAAATTATTCCAAGAGTTTTGCATACTCACCAAGTGAGCTAAAGCTCTATAAAACAGAAGCAAACTCACTAAAATAGAACCAAAGCTTCCTCCCATAACATTTACCTGAACCAAAATAACCATTGCAATGATAATGATAATCATAGGTTCTCTTAAACTCTCTGCTATCGCTCCTATTTTCCCCATTCTAAAGTTAAGATCTTCCGATACCCAAATATTATCTTTCAATTTTCTCTCGTAAGTTTTAAAATAATTTGTGGCTTTTAAATACTTAAAGTTATTTATTGCCTGAATAAGATTACCATTAAAGTCATGCCCTACAAAAGACTGCTTTCTTGAATATTCTTTGGTTTTCTTGTTGATATATTTATAGAAAATATTGGTTAACCCACCTCCTATACCTACCATAATGGCAAACTGCCAATTAGATAAGAAAGCCAAAACCACATAGGTAAGTAGCATGACCACGTGCTGAATACTTACAAAATAGGTAACCATAGCATTAACCAATTTATCAACCTCTCCAATCATATTATTTTGAACCCTTCCTGCATCTAGCTTAGTAAAGCCTTCATAAGATAAATCCTTAAAACCTGACAGCAGATTCCATCTTATTTTCCGCATGGCTACTAGGCGTATTTTGGTAAAATAGATTGTTCTAATGTAGAAAACAATACCCTTGAGAACAAATAAACTTATCATCAACCCAAGAGCTGTAGCAAGATTAAGTTCTATTCCCAATCGTTTAATTGCTATAACTAAAAATTCTAACTGCCCTAAAGACTCATTGTTAGTAGCATCTCCTGTAGCAATAGATAACAAAGGAACGAACATGGCTAACCCTAAACCGTCAAGTATTCCGACCAAAAAGTTTAGTAGTATATAACCATAGATATGCCACCCTATTATTCTTCTAAAATAATTAAAAAATCCAAGGCTACTTGTCGTATTATTTTTCATTTTTGTATTCTAAAATCAGACTGATATTCAGCACTAAATAATTTTGTGCTAAAACCTCATGTAAATACTATTGCAAAACTACGAATTTATTTTCAGTCCATTAGTTTTTGTTTATAAATACCAGCTATCCAAAAGTTCCTTTTAAAATTCTACACTTAATTACTCCAAAGATTTTCTTAACTTTGCTCCCATTATAGCAATATATCATGAATAACCATTTTGATAATGATGACGATGTGTTTACAGGCAAAGAGCATACGCCCTTAAGAGCTGATGCCTTTGAGAAAACACCTGAAGAAAAAATTGCCATTATAGAGAAACATTTTGCCGAAATTATGCAAACTTTAGGGCTAGATATGACAGATGACTCCCTAAAAGACTCTCCTAAGCGAGTAGCCAAAATGTATGTTAATGAGATTTTTGGTGGATTACTTCCTGAAAATAAGCCAGGTATCTCTACTTTTAGCAACAAGTATAAATACAGACAAATGCTCGTGGAAAAAGACATTACAGTCTATTCTTTTTGTGAACATCATTTTTTGCCTATCATCGGTAGAGCTCATGTGGCTTATATCTCTAACGGAGAGGTGATTGGGTTATCCAAAATCAATAGAATTGTAGATTACTACGCCAAACGCCCACAAGTGCAAGAAAGGCTCACTATGCAAATAGTAGACGCTCTAAAAGAAGCTCTCGGCACTAATGATGTGGCTTGTATTATTGATGCTAAACACCTTTGTGTTAATTGTAGAGGTATCAAAGACACGGCTAGTTCTACCATTACAGCAGAACTTAGTGGTATCTTTAGAACTAATCCTATCACTAGGCAAGAGTTTCTGCACTATGTTGGTAGTCATGCAAAACTAGATTAAATCTAATCTTTTCAAAACGAAAAAGATATGCTTAAAATATATAACTCTCTCACAGGAGAAAAAGAGATTTTTAAACCTATTTTAGACCATAATGTAGGTATGTATGTGTGTGGTCCTACGGTGTATAGCAATGTACACTTAGGCAATGTGCGTACTTTTATGTCCTTTGATTTTATTTACCGTACTTTAACCTATTTAGGCTACAAAGTGCGTTATGTAAGAAATATTACTGATGCAGGACACCTTACCGATGACGGCGATGTAAACAACGACCGTTTCGTAAAACAGTCAAGGTTAGAAAAGCTAGAACCTATGGAAATTGTACAAAAATACACTGTAGATTTCCATAAAGTTTTAGAACTTTTCAATCTGCTTCCTCCAACCATTGAGCCTACCGCTACGGGACATATTGTGGAACAAATAGAACTCACACAAAAACTAATAGACAAGGGCTTCGCTTACGAAAGTAATGGTTCAGTATATTTTGATGTAAAAGCTTACAACGAAAAAGGACTAAACTACGGCGAACTTTCCAAAAGAAACATAGAAGAACTTTTTGCTAACACTAGAGATTTAGACGGACAAGGCGAAAAGAAAAACCCACAAGATTTTGCATTATGGAAGAAAGCCTCTCCAGCCCATATTATGAGATGGAACTCTCCTTGGGGAGAAGGATTCCCTGGTTGGCACTTAGAATGTACCGCTATGAGTACTAAATATTTAGGTGAAAAGTTTGATATACACGGAGGTGGAATGGATTTAAAATTCCCTCACCACGAATGTGAGGTTGCTCAAGGCAAAGCATGTAATGGAACTTCACCCGTAAACTATTGGATGCACGCCAATATGCTGACAATGAACGGACAGCGAATGAGCAAATCCACAGGAAACTATATCCTCCCAATGCAACTTATTTCTGGTGAAAATGGTTTTTTTGAAAAACCATTTCATCCATCAGTAGTGCGTTTTTGCTTTATGCAAGCCCATTATCGTAGCGTGTTAGACATTTCTAACGAAGCGATGATTGCCAGCGAAAAAGGCTTCCAAAGACTTATGGAAGCTATGAATGTTTTAGAAAATTTATCAGCTAACGGTAACAATACCACATTTAATATTGAAGATTGGAAATCTAAATGCCACGCTGCATTGCTAGATGATTTTAACGCTCCTATACTTATTGCCCATTTATTTGAGGCAGTTAAATTTATTTTTGCATTAAAAGATGGCAAAGAAAGTATAAGTGAAACCGACTTAATCTTGTTAAAAGAAACACTAAACCGCCTAATTTTTGATGTTTTAGGGCTTCAAAAAATAGAAGAAAATAATAACGAAAAGCTAGACCAAGCTCTTCAAATCCTAATCAACCTTAGAAACGAAGCTAGAAAAGCTAAAAATTGGGAGTTAAGCGACCAAATTAGAGACCAACTGCTAGAAAAAGGCATTGAACTAAAAGATGGTAAAGAAGGAACTACTTATAGCTTGAGCTAATTCAATAATAAAAAGGGGACACTTTATAAAATGTCCCTTTTTATTTTAATTTATTTATCTACAAATGGTTCTAGGCTCTGCTTGTGCTTTAGGATAAATACAAAGTTCCGCTATAGAAACACGCTCTGGGGTATTGATACAATAAGCTATTGCATCTGCAATATCTTCAGCTTTCAAAGCTTCGTAGCCTTCATAGACAGCTTTGGCTCTTTCTTCATCACCTTTAAATCTCACTTTAGAGAAATCAGTTTCTACCGCTCCAGGCTGAATGTTAGTCACTTTAATACCAAAACTAGTAAGCTCTATCCTCATACCTTCCGAAATCACATCTACCGCTCTTTTAGAAGCACAATAGACCACCCCATTAGCATAAGTTTGGCGAGCCGCAACGGAAGAAATATTGATGACATGTCCTTTCTTAGCCTCTTTCATTCTAGAAATAATCGGTTTTGAGACATAAAGCAACCCCTTCACATTAGCGTCCATCATCATATCCCAATCGGAAATATTACCGTCGGACAGAGGCTCTAATCCGTGAGCATTCCCCGCATTATTGATAAGTATATCTATATCCTTGAAATTTTCAGGCAAAGAAGTTATGGAGCGTTCTACCTCATCGGCGTTTCTAACATCAAAAACTAAAGCATATACCTCTGTTTTTAAAGATAAATTTTCTTTAAGCTCTTCTAAAACTTCCGCTCTTCGTCCACAAATGATAAGTCTATATCCTTGTTGAGCCAAAAGCTCTGCCGTAGCCTTCCCTATGCCCGATGTAGCTCCTGTTATAAATACCGTTCTTCCCATAAATAAATATTGTTTATTTAAAACCTTTTCTTTTAAGTTTAATCATTTTATATTTAAGATACCTGTTTAAGTCTTTATTCTTTACCGTTCTCGTATTGAATATCAAAATTGGAAAAACAACTCCAAACGCCAACACCAAAATAGTAAATCCTGCATTTAGCCCATTATTGATGATTTCTATCAAATTCTCCACTGTGATAGAGTTTTCTTTTTTAGACGATACAATGCGTATAATCCCCATCATAAAATTATAACCCAATGTGCCTGGTATCATATTGATAACCGCAGGTATTGTAAACACAATAGGCGGTGTGTGTACTCGGTGAGCAAAGTACAATCCTGATAGACCGACGGCAGAAGCACCCAAAAGTGTTGCCATTACCACTTGCCCATTCAGCACATAAACTAACAGTATTGTCTTGATTCCAAAACCTAAAGCTCCCAGCAGTGCCACCGCCCACAGAGCCCTTCTTGGAGTATTAAAAAGTACAGCAAAACCTAACGATACAAATACCGCCCAAAATACCTTTTCTAAAATATCATACGCCATAAAATAACCTGAATACAAATACTGATAAATAATAACCTACTGCTATCATAAAAACAATCATTGTTCCTAAGGCTGCTTTAGCCCAACCTGAAACAATATGTCCTTCCAACAAGTCTAAAAATCCATTGATTAAAGGCACTCCTGGTATCAACCAAAGTACACATGCCGTAAGAGCTGCATGACCTTCTGGCAAACCAAAAACCAATGCCATTTTTACTACTGATACAGACACAAACGCCGCAACTAAGCTCTGCATAAACAGATTATATTCTTTTTTAATCAAAAATAATCTTACCCAAAAACCAATGACACTCGCTAGAAACACTACTAAAAACTCTAAATAAGTCCCTGAAAACAACTGACTAAGAGCCGCTGTTGCCATACCAATCCACAGCATTTTAACCCACACAGAATAGTGAGGCTTACTTCTTATTTCGTCTAATCTTTTTTCTACTTCATCATAAGGAAGTTTGTGTGCTGCTATATCCCAACTAAGAACGCTAATATCCGAAATAAGATTAAAGTCTATACCGTGCTTATTGATAGTTTTCACCAATGTTTCTGTGTTATTTCCATCTTTATCATACAAGGATAGAAATATCCCCGAAAAAGAGAAAAACACTTCCACATGGTAACCATAAGCTTCTGCAATACGCACTACATTTCGTTTTGTTCTGGTAGAGTTAGCACCATTAGAAATGAGAAGCGTAGCTACCTCTGTTAAAAGCTTTGCTAGTGTAGTTATAGACTGCTTGTTATGTTCTAAACCATGCTCCATATTATGAAAAAAAACAGATTGATATAGCTACCAATCTGTCTTATAATTATTTTTTGTCCACTACTTCTTTAGTATCTGGAAATCTGTTTTGTGTAAAGTCTCGAGATATGGCTGCTTTCTCAAATTTAAGTTTACCTGCCATAGTTTCTAGTATCACACCATCTTCTGTTATTTGTGAAACTCTACCGTGTATACCAGATGTGGTAACCACCATTCTACCAGGTTTTAGAGATTCTTGAAAATTTTTCTCTTGCTTCTGTTTTTTCATCTGTGGACGAATCATAAAAAAGTAAAAGAAAACTATCATACCTCCTATCATGATAAAAGTTGGCATTATAGATGGCTGTGCTTGTGCTTGAAGTAAAATAAGTAAATTCATGTTTTTTTTAGTTTAATTTTATTTTAATAGTAGCTATTGTACATCTGCCGTGAAACTTAATACAATAGGTGTTTTTTCTGTGTTAGCATAAACTTCCACAAATTTTTGCTGCATTCCTTGGAAACTACCTGAATCAAATTTAAGAGTTACCTTAGCTACTTTACCCGGTAATATAGGCTCTTTAGTATAATCAGGAACAGTACAACCACAAGTAGGCTTAACATTAGAAATTATTAGTGGATTTTTACCTGTATTTGTAATTTCATAAGTATGCTCTACTATAGAACCTGATTTAACCACACCAAAATCAAAACTTGGGGCCGATAAAGCCACCGATGTTAATGGCGAAGATTGTGCCTGCTTTACCATATCAGATTGCTCTGCGTGTAGTTGCTCCTCAACAGAAATTTGTTCTGCAACTTCCGTTTCTGGATTAAGCACTTCTGGCTTTTCATTTTTATTACAAGCCGTTAGAGATAATACACTAAATCCCAAAAGGGCAGTTATTTTTGTAATTTTTCTCATTGTATATTTATTTTAAAAACGATTGATGTCTTCTGCATATTTACCTAAAAGTCCGTTGATAAACACTTGACTTTTATCTGTAGAAAACGCCTTAGAAATTTCTATATATTCGTTGATAATCACTTTAGAAGGCGTTAATGGAAAATGATCTAATTCTGTGATAGCCGCTATCAAAATCACTCTATCCATAAGAGAAACTCGGTCTAGCTCCCAATTTTTAAGGCGTTCTTTTAGCTTTACTTCCGTATCTTCCCAATGGTTTAAGCTGTATTGTAATAGCTTTTGTGCAAAACTTCTGTCTTCCTCATCTTTAATAATTTTGATAAGTGTATGGCTTGGTTCGCCTTCTCTTATAAAACCAATGGTCTTTTGTATCATCGTATTAGAAATATGTAGGTCATCTGCCCAGCTAATTTCTTTCTCTTCCATCAACTCATGGAATGCCTCATTTTCTGCCACATATCTCAAAAACAATTTCCCAAGGAATTTTTGGTCGTCTTCAAAAGACACTTCTTCGCTCTGCATAAAATCTTGGTAACGCTTCCCAGCCTTCATCCTTTGGAAAGTCTTTACCAACAAATCATCATCTAAGTCCCACTTTAAATTTTGATGTTTTGAGGTAAACGAAAGTCGCTCCTGATTATTCTCTATATTTTCTAAGACTTGGTTTCTAATGAACTTCTGATTAGGATTAAGGTCTTCCTCGGTCTTTAAAAACTTACCTTTGCTTATTTCCATTTGGTGTTCCGCCAAATGTTTTAGACCAACTAAAAAATTAAGCTGATAAACATACAAATGATAAATCTTCTCTATTTCTGAGAACATTTTTCTCTGCAACGCATCTTGGCTAAGTGGATTTTGCTGGTAAGCATAAAGGGTTTGTACTACTTTTTCTCGTATTTGTCTTCTTCCTAACATTTCAAAGGTCTTTTTCGGTGGCAAAGATACGGATAAATGCCCAACCAACGAAAACTTGAAATCAAAAAAAGCACCACCTTAGTCAGATGATGCTTCTTTATTTTTAATTCTAAAAAGGATTATTTATTGTAGTTTTCTTCTACTTTATCCCAGTTAATCACTTCAAAGAAAGCCGTTACATAGTCTGGTCTTCTGTTTTGGTAATTAAGGTAATAAGCGTGCTCCCACACATCTAATCCTAAGATAGGTGTACCACCACAGCCTACATTTGGCATCAATGGGTTATCTTGATTAGCCGAAGAACATACTTCTAAAGATCCATCTGGCATTTTGCAAAGCCACGCCCAACCAGAACCAAATCTTGTTTTTGCCGCTTCCGAGAAATCCGTTTTAAACTTATCAAAACCTCCCATTTTCTCAATCTCTTCTTTCACTTTTCCTACAGGCTCTTTGCTTCCTCCTGGAGTTAAAACCTCCCAAAAAAGAGTATGGTTAAAGTGTCCACCACCATTGTTTCTGACAGCTGGCTTATCGCTTCCCTGTTGGCAAACTTCCTCTATAGACTTGCCTTCTAACTCCGTTCCAGCAATTGCTTTATTGAGGTTATCTATATAGGCTTGGTGGTGCTTAGTATGGTGTATTTCCATCGTTCTTGCATCAATGTGCGGCTCTAGAGCATCGTAAGCGTATCCTAGTTTTGGTAATTCAAATGACATAATAATTTTGTTTTTTAATTTAACTTTATCAATGTTTGCCTCCAAATTTAAGTAATTATTCCTCTATTCAGGAATGATTATTTAAAATTTTATAAAACTTTAACATAGATAAAGTCTATCATTTAGTAATAAATGTAATTTATGTTTAGAGATTAAAGGCTTTCTTAATATCCTCTACTCTATCTAATTTTTCCCAAGTAAAGAACTCTAAATCTTTTATCACAAGCTCGTTTTCTCTACCTTCATTAAATACCTTATCTGCGATATAAGACTCTCTACCCATATGCCCATAAGCCGCCGTTTCTCTGTAGATAGGGTTTCTTAGTTTTAAATTAGTTTCTATGGCGTAAGGTCTCAAATCAAAAATACCTTTTAATTTTTCCGCTATTTCCCCATCGCTATAAGGCACCTTAGAGGTTCCGTAGGTATTGATGTAAAGCCCACAAGGCTCTGCCACACCAATAGCATAAGAGACTTGAACCAGCACCTCATCTGCCACCCCAGCAGCCACTAAATTTTTAGCAATATGTCTCGTGGCATACGCTGCACTTCGGTCTACTTTGGAAGGGTCTTTACCCGAAAAAGCACCGCCTCCGTGAGCCCCTTTACCACCGTAAGTATCTACAATTATCTTTCTACCTGTAAGCCCTGTATCGCCGTGTGGTCCCCCGATTACAAACTTCCCTGTAGGATTGATATGGTATTTAATATCATTATTAAATAACTTCTGTATCTCTGGTTTTTGCTTAGCAACCACTCTAGGAATGAGAATTTCTGTTAAATCCTTCCTAATCTGAGCTAACATTGCATCATCATCAGAAAACTCATCGTGCTGAGTGGATATTACAATGCTATCAATTCGGATAGGCTTATGGTCATCAGAATACTCTATGGTTACCTGACTTTTAGCATCGGGACGAAGGTATTTTATTTCCGTTCCTTCCCTTCTGATTGCAGACAGTTCCCTCAAAATAGCGTGTGCCAAATCTAAAGCCAAAGGCATATAATTATCGGTTTCGTTGGTTGCATAACCGAACATCATTCCTTGGTCGCCCGCACCTTGAGCCTGAGCTTTTGCTTCAAAATTATCTTCAGCTACTACTCTATCAACCCCTTGGTTAATTTCCGGCGACTGTTCATGGATGGCAGACAAAACCCCACAAGAGTCTCCATTAAACATGTATTCCCCTTTAGTATAGCCTATCTCGTTAATAACTTCTCTGGCAATGGTCTGCACATCTAAGTAAGCCGAAGATTTAACCTCTCCCGCCAAAATAACCTGCCCTGTGGTTACTAAAGTTTCACAAGCCACTTTTGCTTTCTCATCGTAGGCAAGAAAATGGTCAATTAAAGCATCAGAAATTTGGTCTGCAATTTTATCAGGATGTCCTTCTGAAACGGATTCAGATGTGAATAAATACGGCATATTTTTTTATTATTTAATTAAATTTAATACTAAAAATAAGACCGAAGAACATCAAAAAGAAACTAAAATAGAAATCTGTTTTAGCATTTTTTAGTGAGGTTGCAATCAGTCAAATTTTTCCTCTTTACTTTGAGTCTGCAAAGTTATAAAAGTTTTTATTTATAGCAAAAACTATTTAAGCTCATCGTATTTTATCGCTTTCATATCTAATTTTAAATATTTTCCTTGGTTATTAACTGCCTTAGGGTTACTCACCCCCATAAGCTCTAAGATGGTTTTGTAGATAATGCTTGTTGATACAACTTTATTTACCTCAACACCTCTATTTTTAGTTTTGTATAGCGGTGAATACCAAATAAAGAAAGGCACCTGAACTGCTTCTCTATAATCTCCATGGATATATTTATCGTCTTTTTTGATTTGACCATGGTCTGAAACATAGACTAATACAGAGTTAGTTTTCTCAATCTGCTTCATCACTTCCCCCATTATCTTATCGGTATATCTTATAGAATTGTCGTAACAATTATCCAATTGCCCTTGGTATTTCCAATACTCTTCTTTCTCCGGATATTTATCACAAGAATAGGGGTGACTGCCATTGATATGCATTACAATAACCTTCCTCCTTTTTGAGTTTTTATTTAGAGACAGTATACTCGAAAGCTCTGGCAATAAACTTTCATCAAACCCACTAATCCATTTTTTATTTTTAGAGAAAGAAGCTATTGCCGTTATCCCAGCCGCCCCACCTTGCGTACTCAACCAATAGGTGTCGTACCCTTGGTGATTGGCTACATTCACAATGTTATCACTAATGGATAGTATATTTTCTTTATAGTTATCTATATCAATATTACTTAGAATAATAGGCACTGCCAAGTTGGTAATAGCCGCTGGAGAATACGCATTATTATAAACTTCCATATTATGCTTCTCAGAAACTGCTATAGGAGTAGTATTTCTCCCGTAGCCATACAACGACATATTTTGCTTTCTTGCAGATTCTCCAATTAAAATGACAATATTTTGAGGTAATTCTTCTCCACCATCTAGCGAAAATAAATTATAATGGACTTTATTCTCCGTTATTAGCTTTAGCTCTTCTCTTAGGTTATATGCTTTTTGTAGATCACTAGCATGGTAGAATACATTTTTAATCATACTCCCTCCCCCTTTATTACTAATATACTTATGTTTTGCATGAAAAAGCAGTGGTAACAATACCCAAACAAACGAATATAAATATATTGGTACTCTTTTGAATCTATATATTTTTTTTGATAATTCTCTAATAAGCATAAATGCTAAAACCGCAAACAATACAGCCGCTATAATAGGTAGTATTAAAGTTTTAGACATACTAAGGCTTTCCGAGAGGTTAGTATCTAGTACACTCATTATCATTCCTACATTAAACCCTTGCTCATATATAAACAAACACGATGCAGAAATCATAAAATTAGCTCCGAGCAAAAGCAATAGTAAAAAAACTATCGATTTGAAAAAATAGTTTCCTCTATATAAAATACTACAAAAAGTAATTATCGAAAAAAACATCACACCATACTCCACAACATTCCTTACCACATCTAGTGTATTAACACTCTTAGTAGAACCGTCTAACAGATAAGGATACGACGAAAAAAAACCAACTATATACATCACAAAAGACAACAGCCCAAATAGATAGATTTTTTACTATTAAATGTATTATAAAAGGAAGTCATATTCTTTTAATCTGGTCTAATATTAACATAATCTCTAGGAGCTTGCGTGTAGTTAAGTTTCGGCTGAACCGACTCTCTCACCACTTTTACAAACTCATCTAAAATTTTTTGTTTATAGGTAGGTTTATAATAGATTAAACTAATTTCTCTATAAGGAAAAGGCTTTCTAAATCTTGATATTTTAGCCTTTTGAGTATTCTCTAGCTGGTTAGCCGCAAGTTCAGGCAACAGCGTAATTCCTCCCACTCTATCCACAATTTGAAGTAAAGAACTGATACTCGTCGCTTTAAAATCAAGATTATTAGGTTTCAATCTATTCTCTTTAAGATTACATATATTCTCAAATTGAGTCGTCAGGCAATTTCCCTCTTCCAAAAGCCATATTTTATCCGCTTTTATATCTTGAGGAAGTACAAATTTACTCTCATTTTCCCCACCATACTCAGAAGAATACAGCATCAATTCTTCATTAAACAAAACATCTTTAAAAAACTCATCAGCATCGTGATGAGGTGTCGCAATAATACCTGCATCTATCTCGCCTGATTTCAATGCCTTTATCACACTATCCGTATTGAGTTCCTTTACTTCCATTTCTATATTGGGATTCTGTGATAGAAAATCAAAAATTTCCACAGGAAGTATAAACGGAGACACCGTAGGGATAATACCCAACACCACCTTACCCGCCAAAATATTATTGAGACTATTCGCCTTATTTTTCATCTCATTAATTTCATCAATAATTCTATAAGCGTGTTGCAGGATTTCCTTGCCTGCATCTGTGGTTCTTATTGGATGTGTAGAGCGGTCAAATATTTTAACATCTAGCTCTTCTTCCAATTTCTGTATCATCGCACTAAGCGTAGGCTGAGTGATAAAACAAGCCTGAGCCGCTTTGCCAAAATGTTTGTGTTTATCCACAGAAATGAGGTATTCTAATTGCTGAACATTCATTATTTTATAGAATTGTAAATAAGGCTTCCCTAAAATTTTTCTACGCAAATATACTAATGTTTATTCATTTTATACCTAAATTTGTTTAATTTTACGAACACTACAATAGTGTAGTTTTAACCTAAAATAAAGATAAAATATGTCTCATAAAAAACTCACCACCGCCTCTGGAAGCCCTTACTACGAATACGAAGACTCACAAACGGTAGGCTCTAGAGGTCCTGTCCTATTACAAGATTTTGTTTTACAGGAAAAACTGGCACATTTCGTAAGAGAAAGAATACCAGAAAGAGTAGTACATGCAAAAGGGACAGGAGCTTACGGAACATTTACTGTAACCAATGATATTACCAAATATACTAAAGCTAAACTCTTCTCTAAAGTAGGTAACACTTGCAAGATGTTTGCTCGTTTCTCGACGGTGGGTGGTGAGAAAGGTAGTGCCGATACCGAAAGAGACCCTAGAGGTTTCGCTCTTAAATTTTACACAGAAGACGGAAATTGGGATTTAGTAGGTAATAATATACCTGTATTCTTCATTAAAGATGCCAAAAAATTCTCTGATTTCATTCATACACAGAAAAGACACCCAAAGACCAACCTCAAAAGCCACACCATGATGTGGGACTTTTGGTCACTTAACCCTGAATCTCTTCATCAAGTGCTTATATTGATGTCAGATAGAGGTACACCTTACGGCTATCGCCATATGCACGGCTTTGGCTCTCACACCTTTTCTATGATTAACGCTAATAATGAAAGGGTTTGGGTAAAATTTCATTTTAAAACCCTACAAGGCATTAAAAACTTCACTGATGAGGAAGCCATGAAAATGAAAGGTGAAAATCCAGATTTTGCCCAAGAAGACCTTGTAAACGCAATAGAAAGCGGCAGCTTCCCTAAATGGACACTCTACATACAGGTAATGACCGAAGAGCAGGCCAATGAGTTCCGCTGGAATCCTTTTGATGTAACCAAAGTTTGGCCTCATAGCGAGTTTCCTTTAATAGAAGTGGGAGAATTGGAACTCAACAAAATTCCTGATAATTATTTTGCGGAAGTAGAGCAGTCTGTTTTTGCTCCTAGCAATATCATTGATGGTATTGGACTTTCCCCTGATAAAATGCTACAAGGACGCATCTTCTCCTATCCAGATGCACATCGTTATAGAGTGGGCGTTAATGCTTATCAGTTGCAGGTTAATCGTTGTCCGTTCTCGGTAAATCATTATCATAGAGATGGTGCAATGGCTGATGCTTCAAACTATAAAGACAGTCCTAACTATTATCCAAATAGCTTTGATGATATAAAACCTGACTCGTCATACAAAGCTCACGAATATCATTTAGATAATAATAAAGTGGCTTTTTTCAACCGAAATGAAAACGATGATGACCACTTTACACAACCAGGATTACTTTATTCCAAAGCGATGGACGACCAAGCTAGAGCCAACCTTGTGAAAAATATTATTAACCATATGCAAAAAATTGATGGTGAAAGAAGAGAGGAAATCATCAATAGACAGCTCTGCCATTTCTTCCGTGCTAATTTAGACTTAGGAATGAAAGTAGCTTCTGGACTTGGCATCAGTATCAATTTCAATGAAATGCATCAACAGAGATAAGACTCTTAATTATTTTTTTGTATATTAAGCTCCAAACAAAATTGCAGTAATATGAAAAGAAAAGAGTTTTTACAAAATTTAGGTTTAGGCGTATTATCAGCAGCAGTACCTACTACTTTGTTAGGTCAAAGCACTGTTGTAAACAATGAAGACAACGAAACCATTGATGAATATAATGAAGAAATGCCACCTCTAAACGACGGCAATAGCCTTAATAAAGTATTGGGGCTTGGTGGCGTTCCGTTAGCAGGAGCTTGGAAATCAACTTCGGAGGAAGACGCACTAAAAACTCTAGAAAAAGCGTGGGAGCTAGGCGTTCGTTATTACGATACATCTCCTAGATACGGCAACGGAATTAGTGAGAGGAGATTTGGGGTGTTTTTAGACGGCAAACCTTCGGATAAATATATTTTGTCTAGTAAAGTAGGTAGAATTTTAAAACCTGGCATCGCTCCAAAGGAACAAATTAAACATCTTTGGAAAAACCCAATGAATGCCGTTTTCAATTACGATTACACAGCAAGTGGAGCTAGAAAATCAATAGAGGACAGTTTATTAAGATTGGGCGTTCAGAAGTTAGATTTCGTTTTCATCCACGATTTAAACCCTGCTAATTTTGGTTCTAAAGAAGAGTATCAAAAATACTTTGAAGAAGCTAAAAAAGGAGCTATCCCTGAGCTTGCCAAAATGAAAGAAGAAGGCATCATCAAAGGTTGGGGCTTTGGCATCAATCAGCCCGATGCGGTTTTGGAAGCATTGAATTTTTCGCAACCAGATATTTGTCTAATGGCAACACAATACTCCCTGCTAGACCACAAACAGGCACTAAATGAAACCTTCCCTACCTTGCAAAAAAACAAGGTGAAAATTATACTCGGTTCTCCACTAAACTGTGGTTATCTTGCGGGAAATGAGACTTGGAACTACTCTCCTAACCCAGCTCCTAAAGAAATTACAGAAAAAAGAAAGCAACTACAAACCGTAGCTGCTAAGTACGGTGTTGACCTAAGAACCGCTGCTCTACAATTTGCAATGGCACACCCTGCCGTAGTTTCTGTACTCACAGGTTGTAGAAATGCAGAACAGATTTACAAGAATTTCATTTCGTTACACGGAAACGAAATCATCCACAAAGCCTTTTGGAGTGAGTTAAAAACTTTAGGACTAATTGAAAAAAACGCTCCTACTTCAACCATTTAAAAACAAAAATTATGTATCAGTATATTATCATAGAAAAAGAAGATAAAATAGCTACCATCACTATCAATAGACCAGAGAGCCTTAACGCCCTTAATGCCATCACTATAAAAGAACTAAGCACCGCTTTAGACGAGTTAGAATCTGACCAAAATATCAGAGTTATCATTCTCACAGGAAGTGGGTCTAAGTCTTTTGTTGCTGGGGCTGACATTAAGGAGTTTAGCGATTTCAACACACCAAAAGCGGAAGAATTAGCAAGAACAGGACAAAATACATTATTCAACAAAATTGAACAACTCAAAAAACCTGTCATAGCTGCTGTAAACGGATTTGCTCTTGGAGGCGGACTAGAATTAGCAATGGCGTGTCATATCCGCTACGCTTCGGATAATGCAAAATTGGGTTTACCAGAAGTTACCTTAGGACTTATCCCTGGCTATGGAGGCACCCAAAGACTACCTAAATTAGTAGGTAAAGGCATTGCTAACGAGATGATATTTTCCGCAAAAATGATTTCGGCAGAAAAAGCCAAAGAAATTGGTTTGATAAACGAAGTTTTCTCTCAAGAAGAGCTTCTGCCTCGAACTAAACTGTTAGCCGAAACTATTGCTAAAAACTCACCACAAGGTATTAGCAAAGCAATAGAAGCCGTTAATGCATCGGACAGTAACAACGGCTACGAAGTAGAAATAAAAGCCTTTGGAGAGTTATTTGAAATGGAAGATAAAAAGGAAGGAGTTACTGCTTTTTTAGAAAAAAGAAAACCTAACTTTTAAACAAAAATTCCAAAAATATCTTAATGGAATCACATAACAAATTTGACATCGCTTACCTTAAAATGGCTCAAGAATGGGCCAAACTTTCCTACTGCAAAAGAAAACAAGTAGGAGCTCTTATTGTAAAAGACCGCACCATTATTTCAGATGGCTACAACGGTACACCTTCTGGACTAGAAAATTGCTGTGAAGATCAACAAGGGCAAACCAAATGGTATGTATTACACGCCGAAGCCAACGCCATTCTAAAACTCGCGAGAACCACACAAACTGCGGAAGGTGCTACACTTTACCTTACACTTTCGCCTTGCAAAGAATGTAGCAAACTCATCTACCAATCAGGAATTAAAAGATTAGTTTATATAGACCATTATTCTGACGAAGAAGGACTTACTTTCCTTAAAAATGCAGGAGTGGAGGTAACTCAAATCACGCAAGATTTGCTAGAAAATTAAATGGATTGGAACGAGCGAATACAAGATTTTGCAAATGCTCTAAAGTTTGAAAAAAACCTTTCAAACAATACCATTGATGCCTATACTAGAGATATAAAAAAACTGCAATATTTCGCTGAAAATAAACTAAACGATACTTCCGCCTTAGATATTTCTTACGAACAAATACAAGAATATCTTTACCAAATATCTAAAAACTACACCAATGAAAGAAGTCAATCTAGATGGATTTCTTCTATAAAAGCTTTTTTTAAATTTCTACACGAAGACGAATTAAGGGCTGACAACCCTGCAAGACTACTCGAAACTCCAAAGCTAGGGTTATATCTCCCTGATACTCTAAGTTTTGAGGAAATAGAAAGTCTTATAGAGGCTATAGATAAAACAACCTCTTTAGGTAAAAGGAACCATACCATTATAGAAACACTCTATGGCTGTGGACTAAGGGTTTCCGAATTGGTAGAACTAAAAATTTCCAACCTCAACTTTGAAGAAGAATTTATAATTGTGGACGGAAAGGGTGGCAAAACTCGACTCGTTCCTTTAGCTCAATATACAGCTAAACTTATCAGGGATTACCTTTTAGAAGTTAGATCAGAAATAAAAATCAATCCAAAGCACTCTGATATTTTATTTTTGAATAGGCGAGGCTCTAAGCTCACTCGTGTGATGGTGTTTATCATCATTAAAGATTTAGCACTACAAGCCAACATCAAAAAAAATATTTCTCCACATACCTTTAGACATTCTTTCGCTACGCATCTACTGAAAAATGGTGCTGACCTTAGATACATTCAGGAAATGTTGGGACACTCTAGCATTACAACCACAGAAATTTACACCCATCTAGACAACGAAGATCTCCGAGAAACCATCATGAAATATCACCCAAGAAACAATACTAACACCTAAATATATGACATTAAAATATTGCCCCGAATGCGGAAAAGAAACATTAGTTTTTACCGACCTTAGAAAATTCTCCTGTAACGAATGTTCTTTCGTGCTTTATCACAATTGTGCCGCTGCCGTAGCGGTACTCGTTACTTGCGGAAACGAAATTTTATTCACTCGCAGAAATCAAGACCCTAAAAAAGGAATGCTAGACCTTCCTGGTGGTTTTTGTGACCCAAAAGAAACCGCAGAAAACACCTGCAAAAGAGAACTCTATGAAGAATTAAAACTTAATATAGATTCAAATAAACTCCGCTACCTTTCTAGCCAAGATAATATTTACCATTATAAGGGTATAGATTACAATACTATGGATTTATTCTTTCAATACGAACTCACTGAAAAGCCCAAACTAGAGCTAGAACTAGATGAAATAAATGAGACCGTTTGGATAAACAAAAATGATTTAAACCTTGATAATCTAGCATTTGACTCACAAAAAAGGTTTTTTCAAAAATCAATACATTTAGTCTAAACACTCTATAGAAATTACATATTACTCTCTTAAAATAAGTTACAATATTTTCCCTAAATTTGTAGAAAATCTTAAACTATGATAAGTACAAAAATAGAACAACTCATTAACGAACAAATTACAAAAGAACAATACGCCGCACAATATTATCTATCTATGGCAGCATGGTTCCATAACCAGGATTTAGATGGTATTGCTAACTATTTTCGTGTACAAGCTAAGGAAGAATTGATGCACGCAGATAAGATGTTTGATTTCCTTAATGATGTTGGTGGAAGAGTAATTTTAGGACAAGTAGACGCTCCGCCTTATGAATTTAAAGATGCTTTAGATATATTTGAAAGAGCTTTAGCCCACGAGAAAGAAGTTACCAAAAGTATCTTCAACATCTATAAAACCGCCAACGAAGAAGGAAGTTATGCTACTTCATCTTTTCTACAATGGTTCATCAATGAGCAGGTAGAGGAAGAAGCATCTGCATCTCAGTTAGTTGCTAAAATTAAAATGGTAAAAGATAACAACTCTGCACTTTATCTTTTTGACCAAGAATTAGGTCAGCGTACTTTCCAAGAAGGAGCAGAATAAAATTTTATTAAATTAAAAAAACAAACACAAAATCCTTACAGAATGAGAGCTGTGAGGATTTTTTAGATTAACGAAATGAGTTGCTCCCAAACTCAATTTCACATTTATTCTTTAGTTTAATTTATAACAAAACCTTATCTTTGACCTCAGATATTAGTAAGCTATGCCAGACTTCTTACATCCAGATAAAGAAAATTATTCAGCCGAAGAGCTTTTATTAGAAGAGCAAATACGTCCTCAATCGTTCAAAGATTTTGCGGGGCAAAGGCGTACTTTGGATAATTTAGAAGTCTTTGTAGCAGCTGCCAAAAAACGAGGTTCTGCACTAGACCACACGCTTCTGCATGGTCCTCCAGGGTTAGGAAAAACCACTCTAGCCCACATTATTGCTAATGAACTGGGCGTAGGTTTTAAAGTAACCTCTGGTCCTGTCTTAGACAAACCTGGAAGTTTGGCTGGACTCCTTACCAATTTAGAAGAAAACGATGTTCTTTTCATAGACGAAATACACCGTTTATCTCCCATAGTAGAAGAATACCTTTATTCCGCTATGGAAGATTACAAGATAGATATTATGCTAGAAACAGGTCCTAATGCCCGTTCAGTACAAATCAATCTTAATCCGTTTACTTTAGTTGGAGCTACTACAAGAAGCGGTATGCTTACCAAACCAATGCTCGCAAGATTTGGGATACAATCTAGGTTAGAGTACTACACAGTAGAACTTTTAGGTATGATTATCGAAAGAAGTGCTAGAGTGCTTGGTGTTCCTATTTATGAAGATGCAGCACTAGAGATAGCTAGAAGAAGCCGAGGCACTCCTAGAATTGCCAACGCTCTACTTCGCCGTGTGCGAGATTTTGCAGAAATAAAAGGCAATGGCGAGATAGAAATAAAGATAACCAAATTCGCACTAGATTCTCTCAATGTAGATGAGTTTGGTCTTGATGATATGGACAACAAAATTATGAGGGTGATGATAGAAAACTTCAAAGGGAAACCTGTGGGGATTTCTGCATTAGCCACTTCCATCGGAGAAAATCCAGAGACTTTGGAAGAAGTTTATGAGCCTTTTTTAATTCAGGAAGGGTTTATCATCAGAACGCCAAGAGGTCGAGAAGTTACCGATAAGGCTTACCAACACCTTAACATCAATAGAGCTAAAAATATGGGAGAACTTTTCTAACTCTATTTTTTAATTTAAACACTAAAAAACATCACTATATGAAACTATATCCTATCCAATGCGGAAATTTTAAACTAGACGGCGGTGCTATGTTTGGGGTTGTGCCTAAATCGCTTTGGCAAAAAACCAATCCTGCCGATGAGAAAAACCTCATAGAACTAGGTATGCGTTCACTATTGATAGAGGACGGCAAAAAACTCATCTTAGTAGATTGTGGTTTGGGAGACAAGCAAGATGATAAATTCTTCGGGCACTATTCCCTTTGGGGCGATGATTCTTTGGACAAAAACCTTAGAAAATATGGTTTCGTAAGGGAGGATATTACAGATGTTTTTTTAACCCACCTCCATTTTGACCATTGTGGCGGTGCTATAGAGTGGAATGACGACAAGTCTGGCTATCGCCCTGCATTCAAAAATGCTAAATTTTGGTCTAACGAGAATCATTGGGATTGGGCGGTTAATCCTAACCCTAGAGAAAAGGCTTCTTTCTTAAAAGAAAACATTTTGCCTATACAAGAAAGTGGACAGTTAGACTTTTTGCCACTTCCTAAAACAGGAAATTATGGTTTTGCTCCAGAGTTAAAAATGGACGTTATCTTCGTAGATGGGCATACCGAAAAACAGATGCTCCCTGTCATCAAGTATCAAGATAAAACCATTGTTTTTGCGGCAGACTTAATTCCTACCGTGGGGCACATCCCGTTGGTATATGTTATGGGATACGACACTCGCCCTCTTCTAACGATGGAAGAGAAAGAAAAGTTCTTAAAACAATGTGTGGATAATGAGTACCTACTATTCTTTGAACACGACGCCTACCACGAACTCGCTTCTCTAAAAATGACCGAAAAAGGTGTAAGACTAGACGAAACTTTTAGCTTCAACGAAGTATTTGGCTACTAATCATTAAACCAATAAATGAAAAAAATAATTGGACTCACAGGCGGTATTGGTTCTGGAAAATCTACAGCAGCCCATTTCATAGAGAAAATGGGCTATCCTGTTTATTATTCAGATGCTAGAGCCAAAGCTATTGTTAATGATGACCCAACATTGAAAAATGCGATTATCAATCTCCTCGGTAAAGAAGCCTATACTACCGATGGCACTTACAACAGAAAATGGGTTGCAGAGCAAGTGTTTGACAATAAAGACCTATTGGAGAAGCTAAACCAAATTATCCATCCAGCAGTAAAGCAAGACTTTGAAACATGGGTCAGTCAGCAGAATACCAAATTTGTATTTAAAGAAACGGCTCTTTTATTTGAGTTAGGGCTGCATCAATCCTGTCATCAATCGGTTTTGATAACTAGTGAGGACAATCTCCGTATTAAAAGAGTGATGGATAGAGACCAAAAGACCTACCGAGAGGTTGAAAACATCATTAAACAACAAATGCCCGAAAAAGACAAAATGAAGTTAGCAGACTTTATCATCTATAATAATGGGACATTAGAAGAATTAGAGCAAAATACCATTACCACCATCACACAACTCACCTCCGCTTAACCCTTTAATAAATATGACACCAGAGAAAAATAAATTTACCTTCCAGAGGAGTATTGCCTTTATAGGTGTGGCTTTATTCGTAGGAAAACTTATTGCGTGGCATCTTACCAACTCCGACGCCATCTTCTCTGATGCTATGGAGAGCATTGTGAACATCATTTCTGCTTTTATGGGGCTTTACTCTCTCTACCTTGCGGCAAAACCCAAAGACCACGACCACCCTTATGGACACGGTAAGATAGAATTTCTAACTGCTGGAGCTGAGGGTGTCCTTATTATCTTCGCAGGGATATTGATTATTGTACAGTCTGCCAACTCACTCCTTAATCAAAACACCCTTCAAAAGCTAGATTGGGGAATTGCTATTGTGGCTATTACCGCACTCATCAATTACATTATGGGATATATCTCTTACCAAAAGGGAAAAAGAGAAAATTCTCTAGTGCTTATGAGCTCGGGAAAACATCTCCAGTCTGATACGCTAACCACTCTAGGCGTTGTATTGAGTTTAATTCTGGTTTATATTACTGAAGTGTATTGGCTAGATGCCGTAGTGGCTTTATTTTTTGGAGGATACATTATTGTCGTGGGGTACAAAATTGTAAGGAAAGCCCTAAGCGGTATTATGGACGAAAAAGACGAAGCCCTGCTCTCCGAAATTGTAAAAGTACTGCAAGATTTTCGCCGCAACGAATGGATAGACATACATAATGTAAAAGTGCAACAGTTTGGTGCGCATCTGCATATAGACGCCCACATTACACTCCCCTACTACTATACCCTAAGAGAAGCTCACCAAGAAATGGAAAAAGCCATAAAACTACTCTTAGCACACACGGAACGGACGGTAGAGTTTAACTTCCATATGGACGATTGCAAACCTTTCTCCTGCGAAATTTGCCAGTTAGATTGTCTATTTCGTTCGGCTCCTTTTCAGAAACAAATCCATTGGGATATACACACCACTACACAGGTAGAGAAGCATTCTATCTCCTAAAACTTGCATATCTAAAAAATAGCTTATACATTTGCCCCAGTTTTATGACACAATCTATCAAACACATACAAGAAAGTGAAAAAAAGTTGCAAAATTATTTGGTCAGTTCAAATAATTTCGTAAACACACACACACACACACACACACACACACACACAAATAGTACCATACCTACGCGTTCTATTATATTACTTTTTATCTAGATTCTTATCGTTAATTATAAATAATGTTCCGCCAACATTCGTTGGAGGCATTTCGTGTTTAGCACACTTTAAGTTTTGTTTTCATAAACCGCTAGAAGTCTCCTTATTTCATAAGTTTAATTTGTTGTTTTTGTTAGGAGCTTCTAGCTTACAGGAAGGATATTATGTCCTTTCTGCCTTAGC
>NZ_LEKU01000035.1:0-15039 GCF_009932355.1 Riemerella anatipestifer | reverse complement strand
CCCTCGCTTTTGAATGGACTTCAAAAAATCGGTAAGTTCTTCACCGCTTTGGAATTGTTTAAAAAAATCGTCGTTTAAAAAATCTGCTTTGTTCATCGTGTATAAAAATTTAAAGTTAATAAAAAAACTATCGAGGGTTGCAACCCTCGATAGTTTAAACTTTACACACTTTGTGAGATACTACTTTGATAATTTATAAAACGGGACATCTTGAAAATGCCCCGTTTTATTTTTATTCTGATATTACAATTCTGGGTTCTTCAGCCTTGCTTCCTTAGGGAAAGGAACGGTATATCTCGCATCGCTTTGCTCTAATTTAAAGGTTTCCCCACCAAAAATGTGTGTAATTTCAGGTTGATTGGTTCGTCTTAAATCTTGCCAACGCAAACCTTCAAACGAAAGCTCTCTCGCTCTTTCATTAAGTAATTCCGTGTAATAATCGGTATCAGACAAACCGTTTATTTTGTTTTTAAAATTAGCCAACCCCACAGCGTTGTATCTTTTTTCAGCTAATGAGATAAGCGTTGCTTTAGACTCGGGTACTTTATCTAGCATCGCCTGTGCTTCTGCCTTTATCAAAAGAACTTCTGCCACACGGAATGTGCATTTATACGCACTAGAACCTGCATTATATTTTAAAGTTTGCCAATTGCTTCCGTTTTGTTTAAAATACTTAGAAAAACGAAGGTCATTAGTTTTATCAAATAAAGCAATATGCTCATTACTCGCTCTGGAGAAAGAGTAGGTACTCGGCACTACTGGCAAATCAAGGTTCATAATAGATTCCGTAGAAGTATAACTGCTAGGTAAAACGCTGAAATTATTAAAATCCTCCAAATTAGAATTCAAAGCCAGTGCTTGGTTTGCTTCCTTTAAAGCATTAGCCCAATCTTTTCTATACTGATACACTCTAGCTTTAAACGCGTGTAAAGCCGTGGTTGTGAATCTGTAATTAAGCCCAGCAGAAAACTTATCTTGATTTAGTAGCTGTTCCGAAGTGGCTATATCCGAAAATATTTGATTATAAACCGCATCTAAAGTAGCTTTAGGAAAACTGCCTTCCAAATTAACTTCCGTTACCAAAGGAACGGCTAATGTAGAACCATTGCTTCCGTTATAAGCTGGAGCATAAATTCCGATAAGTTCAAAGTAAACATAAGCTCTCAAAGCATAAGCTTCCCCTAATATTTGGTTGGTATTTTCATTTTTACCAACATATTTATAAGCATTTTCTATAATATAATTGGTGTAGAAAATAGTTTCGTATAAAGATGCATAAGGCACTTCGGTAGAACCTGGCGTGGCATTCGCTTCTCCCCAAGTGAATATCGCTTTCAAATATTCGGAAGAGTTGGCTGCCTTTACCTCATCAGATTTAAGATTGAGCAATGCTTTGTGTTGAGGGTAAATTTGATACGCTCTCGTAAGCAAAGCTCTAAAATCTTCCTCTGTCTGTGGTACTACTTTCCCTGTAGGTACTATATCTAAATATCTTTCGCAAGAAACCACACCCAAAGATAGCGAGGTTGCGATGAATAAAGTTTTTATTGTTGATTTCATTTTATTAAATTATTAAGTTAAATTAAAACCCTACATTAAGACCAAATACGAGGGCTTTCTGTATAGGTTGTGCATAGATGTTACCGTAGGTTTCTGGGTCAAAGAAGTTTTTGTGTCCATTACTGAAGACTAATAAATTTCTTCCTTCCAAAGATAATCTCATAGACTTTATCCCTGCACCTTTTAGTAAATCCGCTGGTAAGTTGTACCCTAATCTTATATTATTGATTCTGATGAAGCTCATCTCTTTAGCCCATAAATCAAAATAGTTGTAAGAATTTGTTGGGTCCCAATTAGCAAACCAACCATAAACCACCTCTTGCCCAGGCACGGTATCTGCCCCAATAATTCTTGGCAAAGTAGATGAAGTGTTGTTAGGCGTCCAAGCATTTAGAATATCCGCAGAAGCATTAAGCCCTCTATCTATAGCCGTAAAGTTGTACGGAGCTCTACCCAATACCGTTTGTTTAATATTGAAAGATGCCGCAATATTTAAATCCCAATTACCTATATTGAAAGTATTGGTAATCCCTCCAAAGTATTTAGGGTCTCTGTCTCCTAGATAACTAAACCAATTTTTCATTTGGTCTTGAGAATACTCACTCGCCACATAGCCTATTCCCCAAGGGTCTGATATTTTGTAGAAGTCCACAGCAGACACTACATTTCCGCTCTTATCATAGAATAACGGAAGTCCATTAGCATCAAGACCTGCCGTTTTAATACCGAAAACTGCATTTACAGGATAGCCTTTCCCCGAAGGTAAGAAAGTATATCTACCATCATTTACCTCATCAATATTACTTCTATTCGCGGAAATATTGAAGGTAGTTGTCCATTTGAATTTATCGGTATTGATGTTATTAGTTATGAGTGAAAATTCAAAACCTCTATTCGTTAGACTTGCCCAATTGACATTAGACAAAGAGAAACCTGTCTCTAACGGAAGTTCTTTAACTCCCATAATATCAGTTCCCTTTCTCTCGTATAAATCTAAAGTGAAATTAACTCGGTTGTTCCATAATCCAAAGTCTAATCCCACATCTTTAGTGGCTGTTCTTTCCCATCTTAAAAGTGGGTTCGGAGCTCCATCGTGTACTATGGTAGTTTCCGCAGTATTTAAAATTCTAGTGTTACCATAAGTACCTCTGAAATAAGGCGAAGTACCTCTATCAATATTTCCTTGAAGACCATACGACCCTCTTAGCTTAAACATACTAATGGTAGCGTTGTCTTTTAGGAAGTTTTCATTCTTAACATTCCACGCCACCGAAGCTGCCCAGATAGGGTTCCATCTCTTGTTGGTTTCTGCACCAAAGAAGTTAGTCCCGTCATATCTCACACTACCAAAGAAAGTATATTTTTTAGCATAAGTGTATGATAAAGTCCCAAAGAAAGAGGCAAAAGAGTTTTCTACTTCGGTATCTCTATTAGGAATATAGATTGGCGAAGTAGCTTGGCTATCTGGTAAATTTACAGGAACCGATGTTTTAGTCCTTGGATTGTAGCCATACATTTGGCTCATCATATCGTAGTATCTGGTTTTTCTGATTTCAGACCCTGCCAATACATTCAAATCGTGATTGCCAAATCTAGGGCTATATTCTAGTATATTTCTGAAGTTATATTCAAAATCATTAGAGTTGGTTCTTTGGAAATAATCTCCATTCGGTAAAAACGAAGTATTGGTAGACGACTGGATACTTTCTGCTATTCGTCTTCTCATAAGGTAAGTTTCTGCCGAAGCATAACGTTCAGTTTCGCCTGTACCTATCAATAATCCAAATTGAGAGCGGTATTCTAAACCTTTAATGATTTTATAATTAACATCTAAAATAGTTCTTAACGATTTATTCGCTAATGAATATCTGGTATTCTCTCTTTCCTCTATATAGTTGTACGGAATTCTAGTATCATTACCCGAAAAGCTTTCCACATAGTTTATATCTCGGTCGTAGATATAATTTCCGTTAGCATCTCTAGGTGCTAAGTAAGGATTAGCGGTTCTGGAGTAATAAGTAGGCGTAGTGTAGCTCCCCGAATCCGACAAAAACGAAGTCTGTTTAGTGGAAGTTCCGAATATAGATAAGCCTAAATTAAGCTTATCGCTTACCTTATAATTATTTTTTAGGGTAAGGTTAAATCTATTAAATCCTGAACCTATCACGGTAGATTTTTCGTCGTAATATCCAAAAGAAGCATAGTAGCTGTAATTATCTAAACCACCTGTGATACTCACGGCTTGTTGCTGATTAACCACATTTCTATAAAGCAAATTGCCCCAATTGGTATTGGTATTTCTAAGCTCATTGATTTGCTTTTGCGAAAGAGGACTAAGTGCCGAGAAGCCTCCATTTCTAAAAGAATCCCAGTCGTTATTAGCAGTTAAAATTCTAGACACCGCTCCATTATCTTTTCTATAATTGTCTAGGTCGGCTCTTTCCGCCATCATCAATTCCATATCTACTTTTTGAGAGGCATTCATCAGATTAAGTCTAGAGAAATCTGGTCTTAAGCTCACAAAAGTATTTGATGAAAAATTGATGCTCATTCTTCCTTTTTTACCACTTTTAGTAGTTACCAAAATAACCCCATTGGCTGCCCTAGCACCATAAATAGCGGTTGCTGACGCATCTTTAAGCACCGTAATATCTTCTATATCTTCTGGGTTGAACCCTGCGATAGAATAATTTTTAAGCTCATTGATGTCTTGTCCCACATTGTAGGCAGGAGCTTGGTTTCCTTCTAGGGGCATTCCGTCCACCACCCAAAGTGGGTCTGTAGAACCCGAAAGCGATGCCGTACCTCTCACACGCACAGGAGCTATCTGCCCAGGTGCTCCAGAGGCTGGTGTAATCATTACCCCTGCTACTTTACCTTGTAGCATTTGATCCACAGAGGCGGTGGCTTTTTGTTCAATAGCCTTCATTTTTACTACACCTACAGAAGAGGTTAGTTTACTTTTTTCAATCTTTTGAAAACCTGTTAAAACCACTTCTTCTATCTTTCTCTCTTTATTTTGAACCGTATCGGTTATGGTATTCTGTGCGAAGAATACCCCTGGCAAAAGAGTTAATAGTAATTTTGTTTTCATATATCTTGTTTTTTATCAATTTCAGTTATTACCCAATGCTTTATTTAATCTTACCATCATATCTTGATAATGACTTTGCGTATCGTTATCGGCTTTGTTCATTGCTTTTGAGATGATTGCTCGTACCTTTATCAGCTCCGCTCTTTTGGCAGAACCTACTTCCGACAATCGTTTCATTCCATCAAAATAAAATTCTAAATTCCGTTCGTCTGCTTTATCCAAATGATTATGACCACAAGCATAATCGCACATCATTGGCATTGGACTAAAGATGCCCTTTTCCGTTTTCTCGTACATTCTCTGCGTGTCTATAATGAGGGCATCTATGTAGTTTTTTTGCGTCATTCTTTCAGCGATGTTCAAAGGCTGTTTTTTAATTGATTTACTAAAAATAAATTCTCTTAAATCGTTGAACAGTTCGGCTACCGTCATCACTTTTTGATGATTAAGAAACTCAAATTCTAATATTCTTAGGAGCTTATTATCATTCATAAGCCCGTACAAAATAGCGGCTTGTTTCTCTCTAAACACATTGTACGGCGACTGATCCACCAGTCCTTTAGGTGTGTTTTTAGCTGGACGGATTTTTTGGTTCAATGGAGATAAAAATAACCATTCTGGCAAAGTCAGTATGTGTTTTTTTATAAACACCAAAGCCTCTTTTTGTGTTTCGTATGGTACAGGTATATAAGAACTCTGCTGGTTGCCCTTAACGGTAGGATTAAGGTAAATCCCTCCAATATTAGCCAACACGTGATTGTTATAAACATACCATTGGTTAATCACTTGGTTGTAAAAAGACTTCGCTTCGTTGTAGTTTTCTCCATTTTTGGTACTCCATTCTATGAGGTTTGGTAGGGTTTTCTTTAGATTGATGATGCCATACTCCCCTGCTTTCATCGCATTATCGCCCAAGTCTTCTGCTTGCGAGCGAGGATCTACCGTCTCCTCTTGTTGTGCTCCGTAGAAATAGAGTGGGTCTCCTTGATGTTTCTCTATCCATTTTTGCGTGATTGGCAATTCTTCTTGAGGCGTCTTTTTACCCGTCCAACGGTAACCCCAGTTAATGGCAAACTCATCATAAACTCCTATTTTTGGAGTGATTTGTTTCACGCCATCACCCTCTTGTGCCACATAGTTAAATCTAGCATAGTCCATAATAGAAGGAGCTGTACCTCCCATTTTCTCCGTAAATTCAGGTGAACGCAAAGACTCTACTGGGAATGCAAACGAAGACCCCATATTATGTTTAAGCCCAAAGGTATGCCCTACCTCGTGAGAGGACACGAACCGAATAGCATTCGCCATCTTATCGTTTGGGAATTTATTTCCTCTCACCTGTGGGTCTATAATTCCTGTTTGAACTCTCATCCAAGACTGTAGCAAAGTCATCACATTGTGCCACCATATAATATCAGACTCCAAGATTTCCCCCGTTCTAGGGTCTACTACCGATGGGCCCATAGCATTCGCCATAGAAGAGGCTGCATAAGTGATTACGGAGTAGCGAACATCATCTACATCAAACTCTTTATCATTAGGGTCTGGCAATTTCGCTGAAATTACATTTTTGAACCCTGCCTTTTCAAATGCTTTATTCCAATCGTGTACTCCATCTATAATGGCTTGTTGCCATTGTTTCGGTGTAGCTGGGTCTATATAATAAACAATCGGTTTTTTAGGCTCTACCAATTCTCCTCTAAGGTATCTTACTTCGTCTTCCGCTTTAGGTTCTAATCGCCATCTAGTAATGAGTTCTCTCTGTTCTACCTTTTGCTGACTATCTGTAAAGTACATCTTAGGCGTCGTAAAATACCCTACCCTATCGTCCGAAAAACGCCCTACCATAGGCTCTGGCAATAGCACAATATTAGTGGTAGTCCCCACCGTTAAATCGGCTTTTTCGGCAGAAGTTTTCCCCTCTGAAATTTGGGTACTGAAATAAGACTTTACCACCACATTATTAGGAAAAGCCTTTACCTCGTCTATGTAAGAATCTTTGGTTCTTACGCTTCCCCCCATACCGATATTATCAAACAGATTGTTAAAACTTTTGGCGTTTCCGTCAAAGACATTATTTACCTGAATTACCGCTGTGGAGTCTTTTCCTAGAGTTTTAATTTCAAAACCTTCCACTATAGACTCTCCGTAATTATCCTTTACCGAAGCCGAAATATTATCTTGTGGATTAACGGTAATTTGCGGGTCAAAAGTTTTTACCCACACCTTTTTATTGGTAGTGTCTTTATAAAATCTGATGATTTTATTCTCATAGTTCATCCCCTTGTTAATCCCAGCATTATTGATGGGAGCGGGTACAGACGATATTTTATTTACGATGAGTAGGTCTTTCCCTAGCACTTCGTTAGGAATTTCAAAATAAATCTTATCCTTTACTCTATGTATTTTGAGTAGCCCTTGTTTGGTTTCTGCTCCTTTCAATAACTTTTCGTAAGACTCAAAGCCCTCATTTTTTTTAGAATCTTCTTTCTCTGTTTTCACAGAATCTTTTGACGAGACTTTGCTTTGAGCAAAAGCTATATTTGGATACAAAAACAACCACGCAGAACAACCTAAAATCTTTAAATTCATAAACCAATATTCTATTTTCATTAAAAAAGAAAGCAAATTTAGCTTTTTATATACTTTTTAGAATGATTTTCTCACAAACAGATACCAAAAACAGACAAAAATCATATTACTACAACAAGTAAAAAGAACTCAAAAAAATATTGATGAAATAAAAAAGCGACCGGTTATGTATAACCAGTCGCTCACTATAAATCTGTAGACCCACAGGGATTTTAACCTTATATACCTTAGAATATCATTAAATTTAAAAATATCTAAAAATCAATATTTTATTATTGGATTGAATTTTATAATATTTCAAAATATCATTTGTGTATCATAAAAAATGGCTGTAAATTTGGCTGTAAAATTTATAATGTGATTAATATCAAAAGAAAGATAAATATAGAGCTTGAAAAAAGAAAAAAAGATGGTATTTTAATTGATGAAAATGTGCCAATTTTTTTTCGAGTTACATATAACTCAAACCGAATCAATTTATTCTCTGGTTTTAGAATTGACAGAAAAGATTGGAATGAAAACCAATCATTGGTTAAGAATGGAAAAACAAATCCAAACGGTCTAACAGCAGAAGAAATTAATACTAACTTGAGTAATCTTATAAATGACATTCAAACTTTCTTTATTAAATGTCAAGTTGAGAATAATATTCCAGATAAATTAGAGTTGAAAGAATACTTTGCTCAGTGTAAAGATAGGGGAAATAAAAAGAAAAAAACAGTTATTCCAACAGAAGAAATACCAGAAAAATCTTTCTTTGAAGTATATGATCATTTTACAGATTATTCTGGGAAAGTGAATAATTGGACTTTAGATACTCACAAGAAATTTAATGCATTAAAAAATCACCTTTTATCTTTCAATAAAAACTTAACATTTGAAGATTTTAATTCAGAAGGACTTCCCAAACTACTTTCTTACTTTTCAAATACATTGAAACTAAATAATGTTACCACAAAAAAATATTTGAAAAATATAAAGTGGTTTTTAAGATTTGCTGTGAAATTCGGCTACTGTGATAATCTTTACTTTCAGCAATTTTCACCTAAAATAAAAACGACAGATAAAGTCATTATCTTTCTGTCTGAAGAAGAAATAAATGCTATTAGAAAATATAATATACCCACTACAAAAAAATATTTAGAAAGAGTAAGAGATGTTTTATTATTTACCTGCTTTACGGGATTGAGACATTCTGATGTTGAAAAGCTTAAAAAAGCTGATGTTAAAAATGGAAAACTATATATTGTTACTAAAAAAACATCTGATTCTATCGTGATTGAGCTTAATGATATTTCAAAAAGTATTTTAGAGAAATATGAAAATTTGGATGGAGATAAAGCATTACCAGTTATTTCAAACCAAAAAATGAATGAATATTTAAAGGAGCTGGGAAAACTAGCTGGAATTGACGAACCAATTAATCATACTTATTTTATTGGTAATAAGCGAAATGACGAATCTAAACCCAAATATGAATATTTTTCTTCTCACATAGGAAGAAGAACATTTATTTGTTTATGCATTTCAAAAGGTATCCCTATACAAGTTATTATGAAATGGACAGGGCATTCAGATTACCAATCTATGAAGCCTTATGTAGATGTTGTCGATGCAACTCGCGAAATTCAAATGCAAAAACTTAATATTTTATGAAACTAACAGAACATTTTGATTTATTGTTAAATCTTGAAGGAAAATTAAAAAAGAATGAACAGAAGGATTTAACAAAAGAGCTAATAGATGAACTTTTAAACTTCCCATTTTCAATAGAATGTATGGAGTTTAGCGAATTGTTTGAGCACATTCGTCCAAATTTAATTTATAAAAATTATTTAGCAGTAATACATAGACTTAAAACTACACTTTCCGATGAAAGATATGATTTAGACTCTAAAAAGATTTATGAAATTATTGATGGCATGTGTAGTTTACAAAAGCATAATTACAACTACCATTACAAAAATATATTACTTCCCAAAAGTAACAATTATCTTGAATTGAATGGGAGATTAGAATCATGGTGTATGAGATATGATGATTCATCTTTTGAAATGATAAATTTAAGAAATAAGCATTCCTTTGCTAAGCAGGAATACAAAAAAGAGAAGATAAAAAGTAAAGAATTCTATGATGATTGGAAAGATAAAGAAAAAAGCTTGTTTTATCTATTGAAATTTAATGTAAACTCTATCATAGAACGGTTAACGGATTTAGAAATACAGCTTTTAGAGCTTAATTTTTTTGAAAACTATACAGGAGAAATTTTTATAAACTTAGAAGCAATAAATGATTTATATAAAATTTTTGTAAAATTAAAGTTGGTAAAATACATCAATTTCTTGGATTTTGCTAATCAAATGGCAGGTAAAGAAATTCTGTGCCTTGAAAAGAATAAAGGCACGGATAAATATATTGCATATTCCATAAATAAAATTGGTGCAACTTTTATAAAAAAAGAATCATCTGAAAATTGGAAAAAAATAATGATTCACCATTTTGATATAAAAGATTATGAAAAGAAAATTAATCCATCTGATGATAATAAATCAGAAATACATAAGGAAATAGATGATATAATCTTAAAAGGACAGGCTGTACTTTTAAACTAAATTATACTTGTTAAATATCAAAAACCTGTAAAAATATGATGAAATAGATTCATAGAATCTATCTGAACTTCATCTTTACAAATTATTTTCTCAAGCATCTAAAAATCAACATATTAATTATGTTGATTTTTTTTATTTGAATTTTTATGAATTTCAATTTTGCATCAATTTTGCATCAACAAAACCAAAAAAATGAATAAAGAAGAATTATTAAACAAGCCTATATGGCAGATGACGGGTGAAGAGTTTTTGTTTCTCAATAAACAAGAAATCAAGGTGAATAATAATAAAAATTCATCAGTTAATACTAAGGAAACAAAACTCGTGTATGGAATACGAGGAATTGCAAATCTCTTCGATTGCTCAATTGCAACAGCTAATAGAATAAAGAAAAGTGGAGTAATAGATGATGCTATTTCTCAGAGAAATAGAACGATTGTGATCGATACAGAAAAAGCCTTGAAATTATTTAAAAATAATGAAAATGAAAAATAACCAATTATATCACATAGAAAAAGGAACCAATACTGTTTTCGACAAAACGCTTGAATACATCAATAATAAATATAATTTAAGGTTTAATACCATTTCGTTAGACTATGAAATTAAACTTAAAGAATACAATGATTGGAGCGTACTAAATCTTAATTCATTACTTATTGAACTAACTCGTGCGAGTATTAAGATTACACCACAGAAATTAGAAATTTTAATAAGAAGCGATTTTATTAAATCTTACAATCCAATCAAGGAATATTTTGAAAAATTGGAAGATTGGGACGGGAATGATTATATCAAAGAATTGACAAACTATATTGTTACCAACGACGATGATTTATTTCGTTATCACTTAGAAAAATGGTTATCAAGAGCTGTGAAATGTGCTTTAGAGCCCAATTACATCAACAAACAATGCTTGGTTTTATTTAGTCAAGTTCAAAATTTAGGAAAAACCACTTTTCTCCGATTTCTGATTCCTAAAGAGCTGAAGAATTATTATACCGAAGTCGTAACGGTAGATAAAGATGGACAAATTGCTATCACAAAGAATTTTATCATTAACGCTGATGAACTGGCGGTATTATCTAAATCAGATATTAATAGTCTAAAATCGCTTTTTTCAGCAACCAATATTAAAGTTAGGCTTCCTTATGCACGAAAAGCAGAAACTCAACGCCGAATCTGTTCTTTTTTAGGATCAACCAATAAATGTGATTTCCTAACTGATGAAACAGGAAGTGTAAGATGGATTGTTTTTGAAATTAAAAATATTGATTTCGGTTATAGTAAAGTTATAAATATTGACAAATTTTGGTCTCAAGTATACTACAACACCTATAAAAGAGAGGATTTCAAAGAAGAGTTTAGTCAGAATGATATTTTGGAAAATGAACTTCGAAATGAAAGATATTTCAATATTAGCCCAGAACAAGAAGTGATTATCAAACATTTTGAAAAATCCCAAAATCTAACAGATTTTCTTACAGCTTCCGATATTGTATTTGCGATGAATCACGCTTTAGGAACACAACTCAATCACATGAAAGTGGGAAAAGCACTCACAAAATTAAAATACGAAAGAATCAAACATCCAAAACTTCAAGTTTATGGCTATTTAATCAAACGGAAAATATAAAATTTTCAAAAACGCAAAAATAGCTTACCTGCTTACCAAGTTACCTAAATATTATTCTATCCTGAAACTGCTTATCAATTTTAGGTAAGAAGGTAGATAGGTAAGCTAAAAAATAACATTTCAAAAATTAAATCAACAACTAAACACAAAAAAATGAATTACAGACAAGCGAACGAAAATATCAGTATAAAGGAAGTACTGGAGAGTTTCTCTCTTTTCCCAAGCAAAGAACATCCGAAAACTGCTTATTATTATGCCATCAACCGACAAGAACGAACGCCAAGCCTTTTGGTTAATTATGTAAAGAATATTGCTTTTGATTTCGGTACAGGAAAACAATACGATGTCGTGTCCATTGTTCAAGATCTCAAACAATGCAGTGTTTCTGATGCCCTTGAATCTCTCAAGCGATTTGCTTTTTCTTTTCAAAAACAAAAAGAAGATTTAATCAACGGTAAACAGTAAAGCAAAACTTATCAAATTATAGAAATAAAGGACATTTCGCATCCAGCACTTTTAAAGTATTCGAAAGAAAGAAATCTAGAAAATCAGAACTAAAAGAAGTTCATTATCAAATTGAAGATAAAACTTACTTTGCAATTGCATTCAAAAACGATCCTAGAGGTTACGAAATTAGGAACAATATCTGAAGATAGCCTTGGGTAAAAAAAGATATTACTTCTGTTAAAAACAACCCCAATACAAACAGTTCTGAAACTTTAAAAATCTTTGAAGGCTTCAGCGATTATTTGTCCTATCTCACTCTCAAAAAAGATGTCCAAAATTTCTCATCAGAAACCTCCGATTATATCATTTTAAATTCCGTTTCAATGGTAGTTAAAATTGAACATTTACTGGAAAATTATCAAAGAATTGAGTTGTAGATAAAGCGGGAGATTTGCTCGTAGAAAAATTAAATACACTCCATTTAAATGTTATCGACCAAAGAAAACATTACAAATATTTTAAAGATTTGAATGACTATCTCATTTCGAAAAAACAAGAAATACAGATTTTGTATTAAAGGGAAAGGGACTTGTAAAATGTGACTGGAAATTTTATGCTTAGTCTTAGTGCAAAAAGTACGCAAAGTTTACCATAAGCATACTCAAATGGTAACTTTCCACTTTTTGGTTTCTCCTGTCGTCGAAACAGAATATAAGAATAGGGGTTTAAAAAATATAAAATCAAAATTCAAATCACGATTGAATATCACCAAAAAAATTAAACAAACCAAACTGAAATTTAATAAACATAAAAAAAACAATCTAAAATTACATCAGATGAAACAAGACTTTTTAACCCAATTTATTGTTAAAGCCAAAGAAGAACAAGAGAAGATTATTGCTCTAGAAAAAAGAAAAAAACATTTCCAGAGCATTGGAAGAAAAGGTGGATTGGCAAAGAAGAAATCAGCTCTTTTTTCAAAGATTATTTCTACAAAAGTAACCGAGAAAGAATATCTTAGAATTAAAGTAAAAGCAGAAAAACTTAATCTCAAACTTTCCAAATACGCAAGATTAGTTTTAACTGAACAAGAACTTAAAATCAATGAGTTTAAAACTGATGAAGTCTTACTCCAATATGGCAATCACTTTATTAGAATCTCCAATTTACTTAGAAATAGAGAATGGAATGAGTTTGAAAATAAGAAAAAAATTCTGAATGAAATTCAAACGGTCACTCAATTAATCAGAGAATGTCTTTATCGGAAAATCATTGAAAATGAACAACTCAGCAACCACAAGAAGGATTAGTAAAATTGCTATTGAGTATAATGGAAATGATAAAGGCACTGCAGAAATGGTGTATTCCCACAACCTATTGTCTGACAATCCAGAACTTCAATTCCAAGAAATGAGAGCTATTTCTGAAAGACATTTTAAAATTAAGAATTGGGCATTGACGGGTTATATCTCTCCCGAAAGAACCAAAGACAACGAAATATCCAATAAAAAACTCATTGAACTTACTTTAAATGCCTTAAAGAAAGTGGGAGTTACAGATGATAATCAGATAAGATTAGATATTCATAACTCTACCAAGCATAAACATATCCATTTTGTCGTAAATCGTATCAACACAAGTGGTATTAATACTATTGAAGCTCACAAAATCGGTGAACGCTTTGGAAAAGCAGTAAGGGAAGTTTGTAAAGAAATGAAATTGAAAACCGATGTGGAAATTGGAAAGGAAAAGAAAGCTCAAATGCTAAAAGATTTGAGAGAGGTTTTAAAAACTGCAAAATCTTTTAATGAATTGAAAGAACTAATGAATCAGAAAGCCTATAGAGTCAATTTATCAGAAAATAAGAAAGTGGGAGTATCAGGAATGCGTATTGTAAAACATTCCGATATTAATACCAAAACCCCAAAAGAGTATCCAGCAGGATATAAACTTTCAGAGATAACAAATGATCTTAAAATTAAAGATATCAAGGAAATTCTTAATCGAAATTTAGAAAGTTATTACAATGTAAAAACAAATCTAAATCAAACCACAAAGGCAAGTTGGAAATCTGAAAAATCGGTATTTCAAACAGTCGAAGATACGGTTAAAGAATTTCTTTCTCCAACGATTATATCTCCAGAAGAGGATTGGTTTAAAAAGAAAAAGAGAAGAAAATAAAGCCCCATCATTGTAAATTAAAAATAATGCAAAATACAAACAACGAACAAACCTCAAATCCAAACCTAGACGATGGCTTAGAGTTATTGAAAAAAGTTATTCAATCAAATGAAGAAAATGTAGAAATGGGAATAAGACTAAATAGAAAGATTGAGGCTCTCAACAATACTGTTGACAAATTAGAATACACTATAAGAGTAGCCAACGATAATATCAAATTATTGGAAGTAATAAAAGATAATTTTTTTGAGCATTTCAGACAACTCATAGAAACAATGCCTAGAAGTATCGATACTCATTTGTCCAGACAATCCTTTACGAAAATAGATGAACTTTACAAAGAACTGAAGAAGACTAATAAAAATAAGAACTATGGTAAGAAGCTGATGTTATTTACATTATCAATATTCGCGTTATCTGTATTGTTAGTGTTTCTGTGTTTTTATTTTTCAAAACAATGGTATGATACGAGCATCCAAACTAAAATGGAAATTAGGACGGAATTACTCCAAGAAATTAAGAATGACAAAAAAGAAATTTATAATCAAAAAGATGTTGAGCAACTTCAATATAATACCGAACTTATTAACAAGTGGATGAAGAAAAACCCGAAAGATGCTGAAAAATTCTTAAAATTTAAGGATGGATACGAAGCGAGATAATTTTTGAAGTGTATATAATTTGAATTAGTCAAAACTTAATCTGATCGTTACTTGTAACACCTAACTATCAGACACTATCCCGTAAAGTGTGTAAGTTAAAATTACCGAGGGTTTAACTTTTTTAAAGTTGAACCCTTTGTTCAAAAATAGTTAAAAATTGATTTAAAATCAAGCCCCAATTATGAATAGGTTTCGACCATTTCTTAGTAGCTTCTCTTAAAGCCAAGAAAGTTGATTTCATAACCGCCTCATCTG
>NZ_LEKU01000034.1:0-9892 GCF_009932355.1 Riemerella anatipestifer | reverse complement strand
GTTGGTTACCAAGTGATGAAGAAATTGAACTTACTGAATATGATATTTAAAAAAGCCAGCAGGCAACAAGGTATTACCGCAAGCGGGGTTTATTTCTTTTTTAGAAAAATTTGTTTACCTTTGAGGTGTGGTATTTTAGTTGAAGTTGGGTGCTAATAAGCCCCGCCTTCGGCAATACCCGGACCGATGTAGCGAAATCCGCTTCGCTCCTTTCGCTACATCGGCTCGGCGGCTTACACCGCCTGATGAGCTCGTCGCTTCGCGAACTTCGCACATCAAGCGGTTTTGCAAAATTCCCTCTCGGAAGCAGAGCTTCCAGAGGAAACTTCGCAAAGCCGCCGAGCCGTTAGCTGCAATTATAAAAATAAACCTACATAAAAATGAAACAACTTTTGACATTCTTATTTTTTTTAACAATACTAAATCTTTTTGCACAAAATGTGCGTTATGAAAAACAGAATATTTATAAAACTAAATTTGACGATGCAATTCCTGTATTAAATGTAGCAACTTTTCATATGGGAGAAACTTCTGACGCAAACTCAACAGACTTTGATGAAAACGACGAGAAAAATCAGCAAGAAATTAAAAAATTAGCTAAATTATTAGCTGAATTTAAGCCCACAATTATTGTTATCGAAGATTTACCTAAAAATGATAGTATAAGACAAATTTCATATTTAGAGTATCTAAAAAATCCAAAGAAAAAATTTGTAAATCCAAATGAAATAGAATTGTTAGCTTATGAAGTTGGAAGACTTAGTGGTGCAACAAAGATTTATGGAATTGACTTCAAAGAAGGGTATAACTACAATATAAATGTCATTAATAGTGTAGATTCTACGACATTAGATAAATATGCTTTATTAAGTGATGAAAATGATGCAAAAAATCCAGAGAAAGGAATTCCTTTTTATGATTTATTTAAATTAAATAATCATCCTCAATATTTGGAAAGTCTTATAAACTTTAATGCTGATTTGTTATTATACAATTCAAGTAAGAATAATTCTGAAGGCGCAGACGAGGCAGGTAAATTTTATCATCGAAATTTAGTAATGTTTTCAAATCTAAATCAAATTCCTATGACCAAAGACGATAAAATATTTATATTGATGGGGGGAACTCATACCGCTTTCTTTATGGACTTTTTAAAAAGAAGCCCCAAATTTAAACTTGAAAACACTTTTGATTACCTAAAATAACCGCAGCTAACATAGTATTTGCAAAAGGCGGGGTTAAGTGATAATTGAAAATTTGCTTATAATTATCCGCTCCTGCTTTTCCGTATTACTTTTTTTCTTAAATTAGCAATACGGAAAAAGCATCCGCTTCGGTTGGTCGAAGTTGAACTATTCATTCAATTTAGCCTGCCCTTCGCAAATACTTTTTCCGTTAGTGGCAATGGCAGAACAACCGTACCCCTGAAATTAAACGGCTGAAAAATAACAACCTGACACAGAAAAAAATAATAAAAATCTACCACACAGGATTTTTTTGCAGTACAAAATTCAACCTTGCTTCAACACCTTTTTCCTTTTAAAATACAAAGCTACATAAGACAAAACCGCACAAACAAGTCCAATCCAAATCATAGCCCAAATTGCACCCGAACATTGGGACAACGTTCCTTCTTCAATAAGCAGAATTCGGAATGCCTGTAAGAAATGTGTAAGCGGAATCACGTTTGCAACAGCCACAACCCAATCGGGCATTTGCGAAAGCGGCCACGTAAATCCACTCAAAATAAAACTCGGAGTGGCTATTACCATCAATATTTCGGTTGCTTTGAGCTGACTCGGAATCAATATGCTTACCAATATCCCGATAAAACATACCGACAACACGAAAATTCCCGCTACAAAGGTCAAAGCACCTAGATTTTCATAAAACGGAATCCTGAACCAAAACGTAAACAGATAATACAAGATCCAAATACCGAAGCTCATTATCAGATACGGAATTATCTTAATTGCCATTATTTTGAGTAGGGATTTGTTTTCCGAAACCAAAGTTCTGAACGTTCCGTTTTCGTATTCCGAGGCAAACGACAAAGCCAAGCCTAACAGCAAAACCTGTTGCAAAACCGTAGCCAAAATGCCGGGCCACAAAAAGTACATATAGTTCGTGCTTCGGTTGTATTTTTTGATAAACGTGGTTTTGAACGGCTCATATTGCGACATTGCCACACTTTCAGGCATTCCTTGTTTTTTAAGAGCTTCAATCTGAACTCCCGCTTTAAGTGTTCCTAAACAAATCTGAATGGCAGTCGAAGCATAATTGGCTGTTAAAACATTCGAAGTATTTACAATGGTAAGCACTTCGGGATACTTTTTGGTCATAACCTGCTTTTCAAAATCTTTCGGAATAATCACAACCGCAGGAATGTTATCGTTTTCCGCTACAATTTTAGCTAAATCGTTCTGGTCATAACGGATAAAAGCCACGTTCAGAACCTCATTATCCTGCATCATTTCAATAGCTTTTCGGCTCATCTGACTTTGGTCTTCATCAACCACCACAACAGGCAAATCGGTAACTTTTCCTTTCTGGTAAACAAAGCCCAAAAGTATTCCGTACATAATCGGAGCCCCAATAAAAAGCAACCGAAGCACACTGTTATCCCAAAACAAACGGAATTCCCTTTTTATAAGCGAAAAAAAGTTTTTCATTTGATTTTTATTTTAACAGTTCTAAAGTAACCGTAGTTTTCGTAAACAAATCTTTGGTCTGACTGATATCAACCGGACTGATTTTTATCTCAAAAAGACTCTCCTGAATTTCGTAATCGGGATAAGCCGTTGCAATATTTGCATAAGCTCCCAAAGCCTTAACCGAAATTACTTTTCCCTTAACCTGACTTTTGTTATAGACTATATTGACAGTTACTTCCTGTCCTTTCTGAACCTTTGAAAGCTGGCTTTCGGGAATCGTAAAACGGAAATAAGTCGATTCCGAAATCGTTCCGCTAATCAAGGTATAACCGGGAAGCGCCAGCTCCCCTACTTTAAGCGTAATAGACTCTACCGTCATATCCTGTGGAGCAATGATATACCGCTCGGAATCCGCAACCGAAACCTCCTGCAAAGCTCCCAAAGCTCTTTCCTGTTGTCCAAAAGCCATTTTTTGCTGTTCGATTCTCGCTCCGTATTTCACGTCCGAAATTTCAGCCTGAACAGCCAGATACTGCGATTGAGCCCCCTGATATTTAGCGAAAGCCTCATCATACATCTGTTGAGAAACCAACGAATCTTTAAGCATATTTGACAATCGGTTAATGGATTTTTGAGCCAGTTCGTACTGTTCTTTCAATGCTTTTTGTTTGGCTTCTAGCTGTTTGAGCTGATTGTCCGTAGCTCCTTTCAAAGTCATATCATATTGGGCTTTTGCCGACTGAACCGCTCCTTCAGCCTGACTTTTTTTGGCATCGACTTCAGGAATGTCCAAAATAGCAAGCGTATCGCCTTTCCTTACAAAATCTCCTTCCTGAATACGGATTTCAATGATTTTTCCCGGAATTTTCGATACGATTCCGATTTGCTCCCTTTCGATTTTTCCCTGAATAACCTCGGCTTTCGGCTTACCACAACCGACAGCGGAAATCACTACAACTAATAATAAATATATCTTTTTCATCACTTTTAATAAGTTAGTTTAAAATAGTTTTGGTTAATTCTCCTGTTACGGAAAGTGTTTCTAAAGCGGACAGCCTTTGCTCTACTAAAATCTGAATTTTATTGGCTGATGCTTTAAACAAATCGTTCTCCGCTTCCAATCTTTCGGAAATGTTGATAAGCCCTTCCTGATATTGCCTTACAGCCATATTCAGATTGTTTGAAGCTACTTTTTCATGTTCCAGACCAATTTGGTATTTCTTATTCTGAACCCTGTAATCCGCCAGGTTATTTTCCAAAAGCAAAGCAAATTTCTCTTTCGCATCATCTAATTGATTTTGCACCTGTTCCGCATTTATCTTGGCTTCGTGGATTTTGTGCTTACGTTCAAATCCGCTGAAAATCTCCCACTTCATCGAAAGTCCTACCATCCAATTCGGACTCAACGTAAGTTCATTCATTCTTCCGTAAAGTCGGGAATTTACCATTGGAATTTCAGGTGTAATCATCGTAGCGTCAAAAAGGCTCGCATAAGTAACACCTCCGAATGCTCCCAAAACAGGAAGATAGCTCCCTTTTTCTTTCTTGACCATATAATCGGAAGCCTTCTTGAATGATTCCAAGGCTTTTAGCTCTTGTTTGTTTTCAACCGATAAATCTTCCGAAATCACATAAGGAACAAGTAAATATTCTACTTCTTTGATTTGGTTTTCGGAATATCCCGTGAGGTAATTTATTTTTTGGTAAAGGACTTTTCGTTTTCCTTCCATTTCTATCTTTTTGGATTGTAATTCGAGATTTGCCAATTTGATTTTGTCCCTGTCATACGGAATGGCAAGTCCTTCTTCGATAGCCCTTTCTACTCTTTTGGCTTCGGTAGCCAATCGTTTTTCGCTGTCAATCAGCAATTTTTCGACTTCGTTCAACAAGTGTACTTGGTCAAAGGAATGAATCACTTCTTTAATTAAACTTTCTTTTTCAGCCTCGGAAAGATAAGCCGTTCCGATTCGTTTTTGCTCCAAAGCCTTTGCTCCGTTTTCAATCTGAAAACCACTAAACAAAACCGTTTTTGCCATCAGGCTACCCATCAATAAGTTTCCGTAACTGTCAAACGATTGCTTTCCGTCAAAAACCGGCTGATTGATAACCGGAATGTTTCCTGTCGGTAAATCGAGCGTTATTTTCGTATCGAAATACATATAATTTGCCGAACCTTCTACTTTCGGAATGTATTTGTTCCAAACACTTTTCTTTTCCGTACTGATTTTTTCCACTTCCAAATCTTTGTTTCGGATAGAAGCGTTTTTGTCGATTGCTTTCTGAATTGCTTCCTGCAAAGACGGGCTCACATCAATTTGAGCCTTTCCTTCAAAAGCCAAAAGGCAGGCAAGTATAGGCAGTAATTTTTTAATTCTCATTTTACCTCTAAATTTTGATATATTTTATGAAACACTTCTTTTACTGTCACTATATTTTCTACACTGATTCCTTTTATGGATTCTTCGACGGTAGCATTGACAAGATTCATAACTTTTTCCTGTATTTGCTTTCCTTTTTTTGTCAGAAAAATCAAATTAGACCTTCTGTCATTTACATCGGGTTTCCGGTCGACCAAACCGTCTTTTTCCATATTGTCAATCAAACGGGTTACGCTTGGTCTGTCCCGAAAGCTCTTATCTGCCAAATACTGTTGCGAGCAACCGTCATTTTCCCACAAAACAGCCAAAATAGACCATTGCTCCTTGGTTAATTCTACTCCGTTCTGTCTGAAATTCTTATTCAAAACACGATTAAATGCCTGTGGTGTCCTGCTCGTAAGCAGATTGTAAAAATCCTGATATTCTAAAATTGATTGCATAACCAACTGTTGTTTATGCAACAAAAGTATAACAAATTTTTCAAACAAGACTGTTTTTTGAAAAAATTAACTTTTGGAGAAAAAGCAAAAGTTTTTTTAGTCTTTTGATTTACAGATAAATGAATCAAACAAAGAGTAAACAAACAGCCACAGCCACTAACAAGGGTTTTGCAAGAGAGCGGGTTAAGTGCTAAATTCAACTTTTGTGCTTCTATTCCGCAAAAACCATTTTTTATTTGTTTGAAAAGTGTAAATTAGCAAATAAAAAAATGGTTTTGCTACGTTGGTGCTAAATTGAAAGTTTGTGCTTTCTAATCCTCTCCCTCGCAAAGCCCCGAACCGATGTAGCGAAATCCGCTTCGCTCCTTTCGCTACATCGGCTCGGCGGCTTACGCCGCCTGATGAGCTCGTCGCTTCGCGAACTTCGCACATCAAGCGGTTTTGCAAAATTCCCTCTCGGAAGCAGAGCTTCCAGAGGAAACTTCGCAAAGCCGCCGAGCCGTTGTACGACATTTTATCAAAAAATACCTACAAAGTATGGAAGAAATTAATGAAAATGATTTTGATGAATTGATAGAGATTATAAATGAAGAATATGACAAAAAAATAAATCAAAATATTGAATCACACAATAATAATTTTAAAAAAAGTTTAAAAAAATTTGATGAAATAAAAACGTTATATTTTCTATTATCATATGTTGTAACAAACGATAAAGAATCGGAAGAATTGAAAGGTAGACATTTTTTTTGTGAAAAATACTTAAGAGTTGTTGCAGATAATTGTTATGAGCTGAAACAATTGTTTGAGAAAGGTTTACATATTCAATTTCAACTTTTGTTCAGAAGTCAATTTGAATTTCTTAATACTCTTATTGCTTTTGTTGGAAGTGAAGATTATTTTAAAATTTACTGTAGAGAAAATGACAAAAATTTTATTTTAACTCCAAAACCTATAAATACTGAAAAAGCTCTTAAAAAAATTCTGAAAAACCATATTAAGGGAGATTTTGATGCTTTTTGGTCTACATTTAATCTAATTTTAAAGAGCATATATTCTCAATTATCGACTAATTCACACGGAAATATTCCGTCAATAGCTCTTCAATCATATCAAGGAAGGAAAGACAATACTGAAATTTTTGATGAAAATTTTTGTGGAGTTGAATATCCATTAAATGTTACAAAGGAAATAGTAAAACAGTTTTTCCATTATTCTCAAATTGCAGGGAGTATTTTAGTTAAACTGTTGGATGAAAATGATATGTTAGATAAGAATCATTTATTCTACAACTATATATATTTAAGATCAAATAAATTTGAAATAATAACTATTGAATAAAAAAACGTCGTACAACATAGTATTTGCAAAAGGCGGGGTTAAGTGCAAGGTTAAAAATTTGGGAATAATTATCCGCATCTGCTTTTCCGTATTACTTTTTTTCTTAGATTAGCAATACGGAAAAAGCATCTGCTACGGTTGGTCGAAATTGACCGATTGGTTCAATTTAGTCCGCCCTTCGCAAATACTTTTTCCGTTAGCGGTAATTTTAAGAACCGAAATGCAAAAAACAAAAGAATCACAAAATTTATGAAACGAATATTAATTATTTTAGCCTTGACAATATTTAATTTTGGTGTGAACGCACAAACAAAAAATGAAGTAATGAAAAAAATAGAAGTAGACAGTTTTGATAATAGAATGGCTTTTGATATGGGTTCAAAAGTGTTGGAGTTGGCTAAAAGTAGGAATCAAAATATTGCAGTAGAAATAATTAGACTAAACCATACGGTTTTTCTTTATGTTGACGACAATTTACCAATGGATAAACACAATTGGCTAAGACGAAAAGCTAACGTTGCTAAACAATTTGAAGAAAGTTCATTAAGTGTTAAGAATGACTTGAAAGATGGGAATATGACATTGAAAGAGACCTTTGCACTTGACGAAAAAGACTTTCTTGCAAAGGGTGGAGCAATCCCAATCTTTGTTAAAGGTGCAGGTATGGTTGCAATTATTACTGTTTCAGGATTGCACGACGAAGAAGACCATAAAATAATTATTGACGCATTAAAAGGAAAATATTTCTAGACAAAAAACTACCGCTAACATAGTATTTGCAAAAGGCGGGGTTAAGTGCAGGGTTGAAAGTTTGGGAATATTTATCCGCTTCTGCTTTTCCGTATTACTTTTTTTCTTAGTTTAGCAATACGGAAAAAGCATCCGCTTCGGTTGGTCGAAATTGAACTTTTCAGTCCAATTTAGCCCGCCCTTCGCAAATACATTTTCCGTTATAGGCAATTTAACTAAAAACCATAAATGTATATGAGAATCAAGGAAATAATTCTCGATAATTTTAAAGCATATAATTATGTCTCCTTTGATTGTAATCAAGAATTTAATTTCATCGTTGGTGAAAATAACGTTGGAAAATCAACTCTTCTAGAAGCAATACAATTATGGAAAGCTGCATTCGATAAATTGATTCAGGTAAACGGAAAACAATTCTATGGTCAAGCCTCTCCTTGTTATCTGAGTTTTGATAGTCTTTTTTTCTTAAGATTAAGAGATGACAATGATATATTTAACAAGCCATCAAGAAAAGAATTATCAATTACAATTACATTTTGTCATTTAGAAGAAATAATTCCGTTAAAAATAACTCTTGAAAAGCCAGGAATTCCAAATTCATATTTTAGAATCAAATATGATATTACACAATTTAACAAATTTAAAGATTTAGTATTAGGGTTTGGATTAAATTTAAGAGATGCTATTTTCATATATCAAACTAGACCTATATTTCATTCTATAAAAAATGAACCTTTTTACAATAACGCTCAACTTCTAAAAAAAATTTCTTTAGGCAAATCTCACGAAGTAATACGAAATAAAATTTTGAAATCAGAGAAGACTGATACTAAATTTCAAAATTTAGAAAATCGATTAAATAAAGTTTTTAACTCAAATTTCTCTATCAAGTTAAAAAATAGGAGCAAACAAGAAGAAGAATTTGTAAGATTAACAATTCAAGAAATTGGTAAAAAAGAGGTTGAAATATCTTTGGTTGGTAGCGGTATGTTACAAATTATTGAAATATTTTCAACTATTGAATTTATTAATAAAAGAGAACATTGCGTTAATTTACTTTTAATTGATGAACCCGATTCTCATATTCATTCAAATTTACAAGCTAATTTATTAGATGAACTAAGGGAAAACACAAATTATCAAACATTTTTGGTTTCACATAATGACCGTTTAATAAATAAAGCAGGAGAAGGCGAACTGTTTTTTATAAATTCAAAATCTATAGAGGAAGGTAAAATCACAAGTTTACCTGTTTCTTCTTATTCATCTGTTAATAATGAATTAGCTAATAAACTATTAGCGTTAAGCGATGTTGAAAAGAAAAAAATCATTATAATAACAGAAGGTAAAACTGATAAAAAAATTATTGAAACTGCATTTTGTAAGTTAAATCCTAATGTAGAAATTCCATATCATATAATACCTTCAGGATTAGAATTAGAAGAAGATAAAAGAACAGGAAATGCTGATACAGTAAGACGTACAATCGAATTTATTTCCTCAATATCTAATGATATAAAACTGGTAGGTCTTTTCGATAATGATCGCGAAGGTAATGAGCAATTTAAAGGATTAAATAAGAAAATATTCGAAAATCACAATATTGATAACATTTCAAGAAAGCATAAAACAAAATCAGTTTTCGGTATGATATTACCAACTCCAAATTTTAGAAGTGAATTTGTTACTCAAAATATTACTCAACGGTATTTTGTTATTGAACACTATTTTTCAAATGATATTCTTGAAGAAAAAAATATGAAAGGGGAAAATATCTTAACAACAAATATATTTGAGATATCAGGAGATAAAAATGAATTCTCTAAAACAATTGAAGAATTAGATTCAGAACATTTTGCCGAATTTGGTATATTATTTAATGCCATTGATAATCTTTTTGTTCCTCTTGTAATAGATGAGGTAAGCCCATTAGAGTTAGTTGAAGAAAATTAAACTGCCTATAACATAGTATTTGCAAAAGGCGGGGCTAAGATGTTGAATTGAAAAGCAGGAATATTTAGCCGCATATGCTTTCCAATTCAACTATTTTGATTAATTTAGTTTCATTGGAAAAGCATCTGCTCCGGTTGGTCGAAATTGAACTTTCCAGTCCAATTTAGCCCGCCCTTCGCAAATACTTTTCCCGTTGCCTGCAAGCTGGAAATGGAACTAATAGGAAGAATTGATAATAGAAAAATATATTACGTTCAGATAAGAAATAATTCTGAATGGAGGTTTTCTTTGCCAAAAAATGACTGGGTTGTTTTTATAATAGCAAACAAAGAAGACGAGGAGTTAGTTCCACCGACAGTAAAAATATGTATGGACA
>NZ_LEKU01000033.1:0-1721 GCF_009932355.1 Riemerella anatipestifer | reverse complement strand
TGTCCATACATATTTTTACTGTCGGTGGAACTAACTCCTCGTCTTCTTTGTTTGCTATTATAAAAACAACCCAGTCATTTTTTGGCAAAGAAAACCTCCATTCAGAATTATTTCTTATCTGAACGTAATATATTTTTCTATTATCAATTCTTCCTATTAGTTCCATTTCCAGCTTGCAGGCAACGGTCCGGGTATTGCCGAAGGTGGGGCTTATTAGCACCTAACTTCAACTAAAATACCATACTTCAAAAGTAAACAAATTTTTCTAAAAAAACAATTAACCCCGCTTGCGGCAATACCTTGTTGGTGGCAGTTTTTTTATTTCAATGCAGTTTTAGTTCCATTTTGGTCGGTTATTTTAAAGTCGCCGTTTTCAAACCAAAGAGCAAACATTTTACCTTTATCGGAATTTTTTTTGTGCTCCAAATCAATTGCAATAACTTTCTGATTGTACAAAAATTGAATTTTTTCGAAAATCGTATGTCCAATAATCATTTTTGAAGCCTTATATTTTGCTAATGTATTCTCTACATCCTTTTGGGTTTCATCTTCTTTTGCTATACCACGATACCAAAGTGGACTTTCGTTTCCTATAAAAACATCATCTCGTTTTTTACCTTTCTCAAAATTTGTATCTATTGATTTTCTTATGTTCTCATTGATTTCTTTTAAATTGTATTTTTTAGGAAAATCTTTTCTAATACCCGCATGAACAAATAGAAAATCACCAATTTTTTCAACACCATTTTTTGTTCTTAACCATCTACCTAATTCAGTATTATTTGCGTACCATTTTCCATAGTCTAATTTTAAAGTATCCGCATTTTCGTGGTATTTATCTCGAACATATTTTAATTCTCCTTTTAGGTTCATCATTTCGTGATTTCCTAAAATAAAATGGACTTTTCCGCCTTGTTTTTCCGCTTCTTTTTCAAGTTTGTAAACCAACCATAGACATTCAGTAATACTTAAACCTCTATCAAAAAAATCTCCAACTAAAACCAAATGATTATCCCCAAAAGTCCAATTAAATTGATTATCAATGATTTTATTTCCCAACAAAATTGATTTAAAACCTTTAAAATTTCCTTCAATGTCAGAAATGACAAGCATTTTATTGGGTAAGGCATATTCTGTTGGTTCGATTTCCAAACTATCTTTTAATTGAAATTTGAATGTATCTCTTGTTTCATCAACATAACAACTTAAAGTATCCTGCTTACTAATTTCAACTTTACTCGTTGTAAATAAAGTATCTTTTGGAAAGATTTGATAATTAATTATTTTGTCATTTTCGTAAATAATAATTGGACCGTCTGAACTAACTGTTGAGCTATCTTCGTCTGTATTTCCGTGCTTTATAGACCAACCCGGGAAAATATATAATCTTTGAATTGCTTCAGTATATAAAAGTAATGCACCTACTCCCAAATATATAATTATGGTAAGGGTCAGAAATAATAATATTTTTTTAAATTTCATCGTTTAATTTTAAATTTTGTTTGTTTTTTCGGTTGGTTTGTAAAATTGCGACCAACGTTTGGCAAATTGGCGATGGAGCCGACTTTTAGCACAAATGTTGAATAGAATTACTAATCTTCAACATTGCACAAAAGTTCAATAGAAGTACTTCACCGGCTCTATTGCCAATTTGTTTGTTATGTGCCGTTTTATTCCATTTTATACATTTAACAATTGCTGAAACGTAAAGTCGGGTTTAA
>NZ_LEKU01000032.1:0-15647 GCF_009932355.1 Riemerella anatipestifer | reverse complement strand
AGGGCAACCAGGAGTTGCCGGTGGAGGCGAGAAAAAATACTACGCTTCTGCCAATGTAGTCAGTGAAAAAACTTTAGCAGGTCTGACTAAAGACATTGAGAAAATCTCTACCGTGAGTGGAGCGGACATCAGAGCGGTGCTTTATGCTTTGGTAGATGTGATGCAGTCTTCTCTAGCCGAAGGGCAAATTATCCGTTTAGGCGAACTGGGTAGTATGAGGGTGAGCATCAGTAGCGAGGGTAAAGCTAAGGAAGAGGAAGTAACCTCAGCAGCTATTAAAAATGCAAAGGTGGTCTTTACCCCAGGTTCTGACCTGAAAAAGATGCTCGCCACGCTAAGCTACGAAAAGCTCTAGCAGAGGGTAATAAAACCGCACGCGTGAAAAAAAAATCCGCAGGCGTGCGGTTGGGCAACCACAGGCGTGAAAATCTAAACGAGACGCCTGCGGTTTTAAGCCCAAAGGAAATCAAGTAAAAAACGGTTACGAGAAAATAAATTATTAACAACTTTAAAATTAAATTTTATGAAAACAACAGCTACAAAATTAAGTGTACTCGCCTTTTTAGGACTAGGGCTAATAGTTTATGGGCAAAGTGGTAAGGTAGGTATTAACACTGGTAAACCTGCGGCTACACTAGAGGTCCAACCTACTTCTACTAACTTAGCTGGAACAACTAACGAGGGGTTTATTGCTCCAAAACTTTCTAAAACGCGTATTGCTGCTATTGCTAGCCCTGTAGAAGGAACTTTGGTGTATGCCACAGATGAAGCCGACAGTAAAATTTCGGACTATACAGGTGTAGATACCAAAGTAGCTAAAATCACAGAAAAAGGCTACTATTACTACAATGGTACAGAATGGGTAAAGAGTGCCGCAGGAACCTATAGTGAGATTTGGAAAGAGAATAAGTTTACAAGCAATGGGGTAGTTAATAGAGAGGTTATGCTCCCATTCTTAGACTCAGAGGGGGAGAAAAGAAGTGCATTAACCGCTTCTTTCCAATCTACAAATAAATTGAATGAACTTGGTTTTTCACTATCGGCTTATGGGATAGGAATAACAAGATATACTAACACAATTAACCCTACAGCACTGGTTTTAGAAAAGTCAAGAGGCACAATAGATAACCCTACCGCTATACAAAGTGATGATGGAATAGGTCAAATACACTTTAGAGTAGGAGACCCTACGAGTTCTTTTTCGGGAAATAGAGATGCTTCATTTTTCAGAACAACGGTATTAGAGTATAATAATTTGAATTCGTTTTCATCTGAATTCGCTTGGGGAGTTAGAAGAACAACAGACTCTCAGCCCTATTTTGCCATGTTCCTCTCTCCTGATGCAGGGCTTGGGGTAGGTAATAAAGCTACCGATGAACGCCTTTTGGTAAGAGGAACTCCTGTTCATCAAAACATTGTTAAATTTAAGTCTGACACCAATATTGATGCTTTTTGGATTACTAATAAATCGCATACTTACACCCGCTCATTTACAGTATTAGGAGAAGGGGCAGTAGGCTCTGTAATCAATATTGAAAATAACTCTAAAACGGGAGCTACACAAGCCAACAGATGGATGTGGTTTAACGCTTACGATGCTACCCCAACCGACCCTGCATCTGGCTACAGAGAAGGGTTGCACTTGTGGTCTTACAATACAGATGATTCTGCTCCAAGCTCAGGACCTAAACTCATTATTAAGGACAACGGAAATGTAGGGATAGGTGGTACTTACGCTTATAAGATAAACCCTGATATTGATGAGAAACTAGTAGTGGGTGGCTCTATTAAATCTACCGCATTAGCAGGCAATGGGCTTAAAAGTGTGATGGCTGATGAAAATGGTAAACTGGTAGTAGGAACTTCCGCAACAGCTCTAGGCTTGTGGACTAATGATGCTAATAATAATTTAGCTAGATTGGCTACTACTTCTGATGGTACTACTGCTAGAACTAATGATAACCGTGTTACCATAGCAGACGACGGAGCGGTTACGGCTAAAGGGTTTATGGGATACAGCGGAGCCTCCATTTTCCCAGACTATGTGTTCCAAAAGTATTATACAGGTACTTCTAGCCTAAAGTCAGACTATAACTTTAAGACGCTTAGCCAAGTAGAAGATTTTGTAAAAACTAATGGGCATTTGCCAGGATACCAATCCGCAGCGGAAATCAAAAAGCAAGGTTATGTAGACCTTATGGCAACCCAACTGACCAATGTGGAGAAGATAGAGGAGCTTTACTTACACCTTTTAGAAAAAGACAAAGAAGTGAAGGAGTTAAAAGCTAGACTAGAAAAACTAGAAGCTCTACTAGCAAAATAGGTTATAATACCCTACTCTAAAAACACGCCCCATTGCACTACAAAATGCAATGGGGTTTTTATTACCACTTATTATTAGTCTGGTAGCTCTTGGTCTAAGAAAGAGATATTCCGCTGTAACCCTGCAAACTTAGTCCTTTTAACAGGTGATTTTCTAAATATCTCAGAAAACAAATCTTGAGTAAGCTCTCGCCATTCCCTTTTAGTAAAGTTTTTAAGGGCAGGATTAGGGTTAAACAAGGGCTGGTTGTGAGGTTTAGAAAAGCGGTTCCAAGGGCAAACCTCTTGGCAAATATCACACCCAAACATCCAGTCTTGCATATTAGACCTAAACGCCACAGGGATTTCCTCCTTGAGTTCTATGGTAGCATACGAAATGCAACGGCTGCCGTCTATAATTTTTTCATTAACGATAGCATTAGTAGGGCAAGCATCTATGCAACGCGTGCAGCGTCCGCAATGGTCGGTTGTAGGAGCGTCTGGCTCTAGCTCCAAATCGCAAATAATTTCGGCTAGAAAGAAGAAAGAACCGCTTTTCTTAGAAATTAAGTTGGCATTCTTCCCCACCCAGCCAATTCCAGATTTTTTTGCCCACGCCCGTTCCAACACAGGTGCAGAGTCCACAAACACTCTAAAGCCAAAAGCCCCTATTTCCTCCTGAAGTTCCGCAACCATATCCCTCAAAATATCTTTAATAACCTCGTGGTAATCTCTACCATACGCATACTTTGATATTTTAAAGTTATCTATGGTAGGCAATTCCTCTTGCGGAAAATAATTATACGACAACGAAATAACGGAGCGAGAGCCTTCCACCAGTAGCCTTGGGTCTAAACGCTTGTCAAAATGGTTTTCCATATAAGACATCTTACCGTGATAGCCCTTTTTTAGCCACGCTTCTAGCCGAGGAGCTTCCTCCTCCAAAAATGTAGCCTGCGAAATACCACAAGACTGAAAGCCAAAAGCTTTGGCTTTATTTTTTATCAGTTGGGTATGGTAGGCTATTTTGTTCATGGGTGCAAAAGTATAAATTTAATGCCTAAAATTTGGGTATTGTGCTAATCTCTTCTATCTTTACGCCTCAAAACCTTATAATTTAACCGTATTATGATTGAAGAAGTATTAAAATCAGGAAATTACCACCTTATAGATGTAAGAGAACCTATGGAGCTAGAAATGGACGGACACATAGAAACCGCTAAAAACATTCCACTAGGAGAATTAGAAGATAGAAAAGAGGAAGTTACCAGCCTAGACGGCAATGTAATCTTGTTTTGTAGAAGTGGTAACAGAAGTGGCAGAGCCGTAGAATATTTTAAATCTCTTGGGCTTACTAATGTCTATAATGGTGGTGGCTACGCTGACCTAAAGGAAGTTTTAGATAACCTCTAAACCTTTACTAACTCATAAAAAGGTGGCTTAGTTGCCACCTTTTTTTATTTAAGAACTTTCTCAAAGGCTTTCCTAGAGCTTCCCCTAAAGTAAACCTCTCCACAATACTGATAACCTAAATGCTGTAAAATATGGAGCTTTGGTTCTCAATCATCTCTCTATAAAATTATTATATATTCTAACCTTCGCTTGATAGTTTTCTTCAAGTCTTTTTTTACTTTCTTGGTCTGCAAAGTCATAGAGAACTTGTGCAGGTCTTGCATGCATCGCATTTTTAAATACCTTCAAATACTCAGAGTAAGTTTTAACTGTCTTTTCGTTAGCATTCTCTATTATACACTCTTTTACATTCATCCTATCCGATTTTTTTATAGAAATCAATTCAAAACGTACATCTCCCGTATCATCTTCTGCTTCTAAGACTAAACCAGGTAAGCCAAAAAATTTAAACGGTCCTGCAGGAATAGGTATTTCTGTAGTGTACCAAACGGTATAATTTCTTCCTGAAAGTTTCCCCACAGCTTTTTTAGCAGTATATTCTCCTATTTTTTTTGTTTGTGTATCTAATGTCCATTTGGTATCTACTTTCCATTCAAATTTGAAACCTTCATCATTTATTCGAGTATGTTGTGTTATAATGTTATTTTTTAAATCTCCTGTAATATACTCACTTTGAAATCCTTTTTTTCTAGGAACAGAAAGCACCCCAAAATCCATATTAGCTCTAAGTTTCAATCTTAAAGAATCTGACTGAATCCTTGCCTCTGAAACATATAATGTCTCATTAACATCAATAAATAACCTAACATCATAGGGAACTACAGCTTCTTGCGTTGTAAGAGAATCTATACGGTGAAACACACGATAGTCCACTCTAAGCTGAGATATTAAAACTTGAAAACAGAATAAAGAAAACAATATACAGACTCTTACCATTAAATCACTATATAGATATATAATATTTTTGCAATTGCTAATGTATAACATTTAGGATAATCATTTTCTTTTAGATTCCTCAATAAATAGGTTAATCAGCAAAAGCCTTTTTTATTTTAGAACTTTCTCAAATGCTTTCCTAGGGCTACCTCTAAAGTAAACCTCTCCACAATACCAATAACCTAAATACTGTAAAATGTGGAGCATTGGTTGGTTATCGTAATTGGTATCTACTTTTATACTGTAAATATTTTGTTGTTTCGCCCAATCTTCTATCCACAGGAACATCTGTTTAGCAATCCCTTTTCCTAAGCATTGGTCGTGTACCACTACACGATGCACCACTATATAATCTCCGTTGGATAACCATTCGCCCTCTATATTATCATAGGCTGGTTCGTTATTGAGCACTAGAGCGGCATAGCCCAAGACCTCATCACCTTGAACCCAAACATAGCCCACCCCATCACGAATGTCTTGTTCTAACACACTTCTATCAGGGTAACCATCTTGCCATTGGTTGCTGCCGTCTTCCTTTCTTCTTCTAATGCCCTGCTGAAGCATCTCCCAAATAATATCTGTATCTTCTATTCTCGCTGGTTGAAACATCTATTTTTATTTTTTCAAATGTAGTACATTTTCTTATGCTTATTGTAATATTTTCGCAAGTGGAGAGATAAAAAATACTTGTTCATTTTTCGGTTGTCCCTAATTTTAGTATAAAATAAATTTGCCTTATCAAATTATTAAATCTAATTTAAACCAAATTTAACCCTATACCTTTTTAAATGAACTTAACTAAAGAAACTATGTACAAAGCTATTGTAGAAAAAGACACTTCATTTGAAGGAATATTTTTTACTGCTGTAATTACCACAGGTATTTTCTGTCGCCCCACTTGCACCGCGAGAAAACCTAAATTAGAAAATGTTGAGTTTTTTAGCACTACCAAAGAGTGCATACTTAAAGGATACAGACCTTGCAAAGTTTGTAAACCTTTAGAAAACCTAAACCAAACCCCTGAATTATATCAAAAAATCATTGATGAACTCTCACAAAATCCATCATTAAGATTTAAAGATTATGATTTGAAATTGAGAGGAATTGAACCTAGTAAAATAAGACGATGGTTCAAAAAAAATCATGGAATTACCTTCCAAGCCTACCAAAGGTTATTTAGAATCAACTCAGCTTTCAAAAAAATGCAAAGCGGAGAAAGTGTTACACACACTGCTTTTGATAGTGGTTTTGAATCATTAAGTGGGTTTACGGATAGCTTTAAAAGTATCTTTGAGGTTTCTCCTAAAAATGGAAAACAACAAAACATCATAGACCTTAAACGAATTGAAACACCACTAGGAACTATGATTGCTTGTGCTACTCAGCAAGGGATTTGCCTTTTGGAATTTACTGATAGAAAAATGTTAGAAACCGAATTGAAAGCAATTGCTAAACTCTTCAATGCAACTATCATACAGGGTAACAACCCTCACTTTAACCTCTTAACATCTGAATTACAAGAATATTTTAACGGAAAAAGGAAGATGTTTTCTGTACCATTACATCCTCTAGGGACATACTTCCAGAATAAAGTTTGGGACGCATTGCAACGCATTCCTTATGGCACCACAAAATCTTATAAAGAACAGGCAATAGATATTGGAAGCCCAGAAAGTGTAAGAGCTGTTGCCAACGCCAATGGAATGAACAGAATTTCTATCCTAGTGCCTTGCCATAGAGTGATTGGCTCTAACGGCGAATTAACAGGCTATGGTGGTGGACTATGGCGTAAAAAATATTTATTGGAACTTGAAGCCAACAATATCAATTAAAAAGATAGTTGAATTGAAAAGCATATGCGGAATAAATGTTTGGCTTTTCAATTCAACACCGCCCTCCGCCTTTTACAAATACAATTTTAGCTGCAGGTGTTTTTAGAAGTCATTTTTGATGCTTGAGAAGGTTAATATATTCAAATTTTCTTTCAGAATTGAATTAACAACATTTTCTTTGCCAAACTTTTTACTCAATATTTTCAATATTATTTCCCTTTGATTCTTATTTTTTATTAAAATGTATTTTATATTTTCAATTACCAACGGATATTCGGGAAAATGCGGTTTTTTTCTAAATTCATTATTCTGTATTTTTTTAAATAATTTACTCCTTTCATCAACTATTTTTTCATAATCTGATTCTAATTGTGGAATAAATCTCCATTCCCTTTCATGATATGTAATAATTTGTTTTTCCTTATATTCAGTCTTCCAATTTTTAAAATGTTGAATTGTTGGAACTGTTATTTTATTGATTTCACTTATTAAATAATCAAGACTAGAATAATCTTTTTCAACTTTTTCTCCACCTAAAATATCATTTAAAGTATCAGGAATCATCTGTTTTAACATATTTACAATTTGAATAGTGTTTATATCATAATGTAAATTTTTAAAAACTGTATTTTCGTGAGTATAAACTACAGGAGAAATTGATTTTTTTACTGCCCAATCTAAATTCATTCCAATTCCATATTCACCATATCGCGCAAATAAATGTACATCTTGCAATGGAATATTGCAAAAACTTACCATAGGAATGTAATATTTAAAATCACCTACTATTTCAAAACAATATGATGGGATGAAACCATTATTCAGTATTTTTTTCAGTAATTCAAAAGTTTTTGTGTAATGGAATATATGTTCTACTTTTTTTTGCTCAAATTTCATTGTATTACGAGATTTTAATACACTTGCAACTAACACTCTGCTATGCGTAAGGGATAGAGGTGATATCCTTTATCTTTTGACCGCCAAAGCCTTCGCTAGGGACAAAAGGTAAAGATAAAGCCGAAAGCCCGACCCCTAGCGGTGGGATTTTCGGCTGATGGAAAGGGGTTACGCCCTATTAGTTTAGTTTGGCAGTGAGCTTTTTGAACTGTTTTTCTACATTTTTGCCTTCGTAGAGAACATTATATACCGTGCTAATGATAGGCAGTTTAAGCCCCTTTTCTTTGGCGGTGTTGTAGATAGATGCCGCAGCGTAGTAGCCTTCTGCCACCATATTCATAGATTGTATCGCCGATTTTACCGTGTAGCCTTTGCCCACCAAATTTCCTAAAGACCTGTTTCTAGAAAACAGCGAGTACGCCGTTACCAATAAGTCCCCTAGATAGGCGCTTTCGTTAACATCTCTTGGTGCTTCGTAAATGGCTTCTAGGAAGATTTCCATCTCACGAATGGCGTTGGATACATATACCGCTTGGAAATTGTCGCCGTAACCCAAACCGCTTGCCATACCTGCTCCTATGGCGTAAATGTTCTTTAGTATTGCACTGTATTCGTTGCCAAGTATATCGCTACTGGTACTCACTTTAATATAGCTAGACGAGAATAAATCTTTCAGTTTTTGTGCATTTTCTTCTTCTACGGTAGCGACGGTAAGGTACGAAAGGCGTTCCATAGCGACTTCCTCCGCGTGGCAAGGTCCTGCAATTACTGCCTGATTTCTAAATCCTATCTGAAATTGGTCTCTAAGGTAATGTGCTACTATATCGTTGTGTTTAGGGACAATCCCTTTTATAGCGGATACAAACAACTTGTTGGAATAATCGCAAGTCATTTTCTCTAAACTGTCCGACAAATAGATAGACGGCGTTGCCAAAATGATAACATCACAAGCCGATACGAGCTGATTAACATCGGTAGTAATATTAAGATGACGCGTATTAAACATCACCGATTGTAAGTAAGTAGGATTGTGTTTTCTAAGTTCTATGGCTCCTTTTACAAACTCATTACGAACGCACCAATGCACCATTTTTGAGTTCTCTTGAAGCATCTTTACTATGGCTGTAGCAAAACTTCCGCTACCCAAAACCCCTACGCTAACTGCTGATTTTTTATCTTTTTTAGCCATTATAGACTTTATTTTGAGTTACAAATATAGCGTTTAGTTTTTTTCTAAAAGCAGACTTACCCACTCTTCTCTTTGTACTTTTTTGTTGAGTTTAAGGTTCTGTGCCGTACAAACTTCCATAATGTCTTCTACATCAAAAAAGCATAAGCCTGAGAGTAACAACTGACCGCCTTTTTCTAACACCGAAACATAAGTTGGAATATCGGAAATAAGAATATTTCTATTGATGTTTGCCAATATAATATCAAATTTTTCCTGTCCTAAATTCTCGGCAGTGCCTTCTTCTATCCTTAAACTGACTTGGTTTCGGTCTGCGTTTTCTTTGGAATTTTCTACCGACCAAGGGTCTATATCTATGGCTAAAGTATCTCCTGCTCCTTTCAGTTTAGCGAAGATTGCCAATACTGAAGTCCCGCAGCCCATATCTAGTACTTTTTTGCCTTGAAAATCCATCTCCAGCATTTGCTGAACCATCAGGTAAGTAGTGGCGTGATGCCCCGTACCAAAAGACATTTTAGGCTGTATGATAATTTCATAATCCAGCGGTTGAGGCTCATGGAACTCCGCTCTAATGTAAACTTTATCTTCTACATTGATGGGCGAAAAGTTCTTTTCCCATTCCTCATTCCAATTGATATTGGGCATTTCGGTATAAGTATAATCTATCTCTACGCCTTCTTGTTCAAAAATATAGAGTGATTTGATAGTGTCTTCGTTTAAATCGTTCTTCGGAATGTAGGCTAAAATACCGTTAGTTTCCTCTGTAAAGCTATCAAAACCAATATGTATAAGTTCTGCCATTAAAATCTCACTCCAAGGTTGCGGTGGCGTAATGGTAAATTTGAATTCTAAATAAGATTGCATTCTAATGTATTGTTTCCACAAAAGTACAGAAAAATCGCTGATGTACCTTAATTGTATTTAATCGCTTTAACTGGTGATATTTTACTAATTAAATAACTAGGAAAAATAAGCGATACCGCAGACACCAACAAAATCCCTAAAGAAATTGCCACAATATAAATAGGATTTAAGTCTATTGGTACTGTACTGATATAATAATTATCAGGATTGAGCTGAACAATGCCCGTCCATTTTTGTAAAAGTAGTAGTCCCAATCCTATGAAATTCCCCACTAACAATCCTGGAACCATAATAAGTAAAGTGTAATTGATGAAAATAGCTCGTATTTGAGCATTATTTGCTCCCAAAGTTTTCAATACCCCTATGGAATTGGTGCGTTCTATAATTAAAATAAGCAACACCATTACAATATTGATGATTACAACCACCAACATAATTGTGATAATTAAAGCTATATTGGTATCAAAAATGTTAATCCAATTTACAATTTCTGGATACTTATCTGTTATCTTTTCAGCATAGTTTTTATATCCTATTTTCTCTTCAATCTTTGGAAAAACCTCATCTATTTCTCCCATATCTTTAAGGAAAATATCTATACCACCTATGGCAGTTTTATCCATATTTTGTATCCTCCTCACATGGTTGATATCTCCTATGATAAACAGGTCGTCTATCATTTTGATATCCGTTTTGTAAATCCCTTTAACTTTAAATTTTCGGTAGATTGGCTTTTGGTCTTCTTTAGAGAAAATAGCCACTATTTCATCATTTAGTTTAAGTCTTAAATCATTGGCTATTTTTTCTGGTAAGATGACCTCATTATTATATCCCTTTTCTGTAAAGTTAGGAACGCTACCTTCCACCAAAAACTTTTCAAATCTTTTGGCATCAAAATCTTTCCCAACACCTTTTAATAAAATCCCAGAGAAATTTTCTTCTGTTCTAAGAATACCACTTACAGACGCATAAGACTGCATACCTTCTACTTCTTGTAAGCCCTTAATTTGATTTATATTGATTTCTTTTAAGTCTAGAACTGAAGAGTTGTAAGACGAATTAGACCTAGTAGATTTCACCGAAATATGCCCCGAAAAATCTCCCATCTTATTTTTGATGGCTTTTTTAGCTCCCAAACCTGTGGCTACAGTAATTAAAGAAACAATGACACCCAACGCGACAGACAGCCTCCCGATAAACACAATCACCTTAGAAAGATTATTTTTATTATCTTTGGAGAATGCTATTTTTTTAGAAAAATATAATGGAAATTTCAAAACCTATGTATTTAAGCTTCAAAATTAAAAATTTACTATTGATTTGCCTAATTTATTTAGGGTTATCTGGTAGAAACTATGCTCAAAATGGTAACAACTGTCCTAATTTTAAAACAGGAGCCGACCAACCTGAGCTTTATCTTCCTCTATTAAAAAATAAAAAAGTGGGCGTGGTAACCAACCAAACAGGGCTGGTGCTAAAACCACAAAAACATAATCCTACTACCATAGACACACTCAGCATTGTGGATTTCCTAAGAGAAAACACTATAGACATCAGAAGAGTTTTCGCTCCAGAACACGGTTTTAGAGGCGAAGCCGATGCAGGAGAATATGTAAAAAATGGTGTGGATACCCAAACAGGTATTCCCATTATTTCTCTTTATGGTAAAAACAAAAAACCAACTGCAGAACAAATACAAGATTTAGATATTATTCTTTTTGATATTCAAGATGTTGGGGTAAGATTTTACACCTATATTTCAACCCTTACCTATGTGATGGAAGCCGCCGCAGAGCATAATGTAGAAGTGATTGTACTAGATAGACCTAACCCTCACGATGGCTACACAGATGGACCTGTATTAAAGGAAAAATGGACAAGTTTTGTGGGTATGCACCCAGTTCCTATAGTCTATGGATTAACCATTGGCGAGTATGGTAATATGGTAAACGGCGAAGGGTGGCTTAAAAATAAAATAAAAGCCAAATACACCTTAATCCCAATGAAAAATTACCATAAAAAACAACGCTATCCTATACTTAGACGCCCTTCTCCTAACTTACCAAATGATAAATCTATCAATCTATATCCTTCCCTATGTTTTTTTGAAGGAGCTGAGGTTTCGGTAGGACGCGGCACTGACTATCCTTTCCAAATTTATGGTTCACCATGGACTAAAAAATTAAGTTATAAATTCACTCCAAAGCCTAATTTTGGAGCTAAAAATCCGCCTTTTAACGGACAAGTATGCTATGGAGAAAATCTCTCTGAATACTCTAAAGATTTGAGAGAACTTAATCTAGAATGGGTAATTACAGCTTACAAAAACTATAAAAATCCTAATAAACCATTCTTCATCAAAAATCTTTGGTTTGATACTTTAGCAGGGACTGACCAACTAAGGCTTCAAATTATACAAGGAAAAAGCGAAACGGAAATCAAAAAATCTTGGCAAAAAGACTTACAAGAATTTGAAAAAATTCGTCAGAAGTATATTGTTTATAAAGAATAATACCTAGCTAAATTATATTTATATTGAAAAATACAGCTCCTAGAACTATTTATAATACCAAATGGAGCAATTTATAGTTTCAGGTATTCTCAATTCTTTCAAATTCAATAATTATTGAATAAATACCTATAAAAAACGCTGTTAGAGAAATTTTTCTAACAGCGATTTTTTATATTAATTTAACTATAAATCAACTACATATGTAATGCTCTTTTTCCTGTAGCATCTAAAGCCGCTTCTTTAATAGCCTCTGTAAATGTTGGGTGAGCGTGAGAAATTCTTGAAATATCTTCTGCACTCGCACGGAACTCCATAGCTACTACAGCTTCTGCAATCATATCCGCAGCACGAGCTCCTATCATATGAACTCCTAAAATTTCGTCTGTTTTTTCATCAGCCAATACCTTAATTAGTCCATCAATATCTCCACTCGCACGGCTCCTACCCAAAGCTCTCATTGGGAAACTTCCTACCTTATAAGAAACGCCTTCTTCTTTAAGCTGCTCTTCTGTCTTCCCTACTCCAGCTACTTCTGGCCAAGTGTAAACCACCCCTGGTATTAGATTGTAGTTAATATGAGGTTTTTGCCCTGCCAAAGTTTCTGCTACAAAAACACCTTCTTCTTCCGCCTTGTGAGCCAACATAGCTCCTTTAACTACATCACCAATCGCATAGATGTTAGACACATTAGTCTGAAGGTGGTCATTTACTTTTACTCTTCCTCTTTCATCTAAATCTACACCTGCATTTTCTAAACCTAAACCTTCTGTATAAGGTCTTCTTCCCACTGATACTAAGCAATAATCTCCCTCTACACTTACTTCTTCTCCTTTTTTATCTTTAGCCGTTACTACTACTGTATCGCCTTTTCTTTCCATCGCAGAAACCGCTGTAGAAAGCATAAATTTCATTCCTTGTTTTTTAAGAACTTTTTGTAATTCTTTAGACAAAGAACCGTCCATTCCTGGGATAATTTTATCTAAATACTCTACCACTGTTACCTCAGAACCAAGTCTTTTGTAAACAGAACCAAGCTCCAACCCTATCACACCACCACCAATTACGACAAGATGTTTAGGTATTTCTTTCAAATTAAGAGCCTCCGTAGAAGTTATGATTCTTTCTTTATCTAAACTGATAAAAGGTAAAGAAGAAGGCTTAGAACCTGTAGCTATAATGGTATATTTAGACTCAATAGACTCTGTAGAGCCATCATTTTTTGTTACTTTAATTTTAGTTGCCGTCTCAAAACTTCCTACCCCTTCAAAAACTGTAATTTTGTTTTTGTCCATTAGGAAATTAATTCCTTTGGTTGTTTGGTCTACCACTTCGTTTTTTCGCTCTATCATTCTAGCCAAATCTGCTTTAGGCTCGTTGATAACAATCCCGTGGTTTGCAAAGTTATGCTTCGCATTTTCAAAATGCTCCGAACTATCCAAAAGTGCCTTAGACGGAATACATCCTACATTAAGACATGTTCCTCCCAAAGTAGGATATTTCTCTATAATAGCTGTTTTAAAACCTAATTGTGCACAACGAATAGCTGCCACATAACCTCCAGGTCCAGAACCGATAACAGTAACATCAAATTGACTCATTATAATTCAAATTTATTTTTGTTTTTACCCTGACAAATGTACTAATTTTTATATGAACCACCAACCTAGATATTCCGCAAACCTAAAACAAAAAAGGCGACTAATAAGCCACCTTTTGTAAACTACCCTAATCTTCTAACTCTTCGTGAGTTATCACCTCTGAGTTCTTCGGTTCGTACGGAATTTTATCCAATATATACTCTAATGCTTCTACTCTTGCCTTAGATTTTTTATTGGCTTTTAATACTTTCCACGGTGCAATTTCTGTATCCGAAACCTCAAACATTTTTTCCTTATATTCCGTATAAACATCCCATAAATCTAAAGCCTTAGCATCTACAGGGCTATACTTCCATTTTTTAAGAGGATTTTCTATAATATCAGCAAATCTCTTTGCTTGTTCTTCTTTTGAAATGGAGAAATACAATTTGAGCAAATAAGTACCCGAGTTTACTAGCATTTTTTCAAACTCATTGACTTGTGACATAAAAATATCATACTCTTCTTTTGTACAAAATCCATTAACAGGCTCTACTACTGCACGGTTGTACCAGCTTCTATCAAAAAATACAATTTCCCCAGCTTTTGGCAACTGACTAATGTATCGCTGAAAATACCATTGACCTTGCTCTACCTCATTAGGCTTTGGAAGAGCTACCACACGATGCTCTCTAGGATTAAGATGTTCGGTAATTCTTCTTATCGCTCCTCCTTTACCAGCGGCATCTCTACCTTCAAAAATAATGATTACTCTCTGTTTATTTTCTACTACCCAATTTTGCATTTTGATAAGCTCTTCCTGTAATTTAGCCAATCTTTTCTCGTACTTTATCGTACGCAATGCTTTGTCTGGATTAAGCGTATCTGACTGCAATAGAGCGTAAAGCCCCTTTTTAGTATCTAGTTTTTTATATTGTGTATCTGTAAGTTCCATATTGATGTTTATTTATAATTAAAAGTCTATTTGCTTAATCATTCTAAAGTACCTTTGTACCACACTAGGGTCTGGGTTAAGAGAAACCTCATTCTCTCCTTTTCCTTCATAATCAAACTGACTAAGCACATATCTTATAGCTTCTAACCTCGCTCTCTTTTTATTATCAGACTTCACCACTACCCAAGGCGAAAAGGCATTATGAGTTCTAGAAAACATCTGATTTTTGTATTTTGTGAACTCGTCCCATAGTTCCTGTCCTTTTTCATCTACGGGGCTGTATTTCCATTTTTTCAGTGGATTTTGAAGCCTACTATTAAAACGGAATAACTGCTCATCTTTGCTTACAGAAAACCAAAATTTAATAATATGCGTCCCCGATTCGTAAAGCATATGCTCAAACTCTGGCACCTGAACCATATATTCCTCATATTGCTCTGGCGTACAGAACCCCATCACAGGCTCTACTACCGCTCTATTATACCAACTTCTATCAAAGAAAACAATCTCACCAGAATTAGGAAGTTCTTTAATATATCTACGAAAATACCATTGTCCTCGCTCCACATCCGTAGGCTTATTAAGAGCTACAATACGCATAGCACGAGGGTTAAGATGTTCCGCAAAACGCTTAATAGTTCCTCCTTTACCAGACGCATCTCTACCTTCAAAAATAATAGCAACCTTTTTACCCGTATTTTTAATCCAGTTCTGAAGATTTACAAGTTCAGCTTGTAACAATTTTAACTCATCTTCATACTCTATCTTTTCTATAAGGGCAGCATATTTGGAATCTTCATCTTGATGCTTGTAGAGGTATTTCATCAAATCCTCTTTGGTTTTCATTTTCTCTAAATCAGTCTTTGGTATCATATAATAATCTTACTTTTATTTTACTCTATAAAGTTAAGATTATTTGGCTAAAAATGAAAAGTATCTCAGATGATTTTTAACAGCAAGAAAAGTCTAAAAACAAAAAAACCTCCAGTTACTACTAGAGGTTCTAACCATAAATACAGCGATCCGGACGGGGCTCGAACCCGCGACCACCTGCGTGACAGGCAGGTATTCTAACCAGCTGAACTACCGGATCAGAAAAAAGTTATAAAAAAGCGATCCGGACGGGGCTCGAACCCGCGACCACCTGCGTGACAGGCAGGTATTCTAACCA
>NZ_LEKU01000031.1:0-3161 GCF_009932355.1 Riemerella anatipestifer | reverse complement strand
TTTTTCTCTCAACTTTGCGACCAATTTATGATTAAAAGAAACTATGCTAAAACTTTTGAAGGCTTTAAAACAAGGATAATCAGTAAAATAACCGCCGCAACGGTTATTCAATATATCAATAAATTTATCTTCCAAAGAAAATTAAATCATCTAAAAATCAGTATTATTTAAAATGCACAACGAGTTATATAAAATATAAAAGGATAAAAATGGAGAATTGTTCATCTTTTTTTAGGTCTGGTGAAAGCATCTTTATTATGATGAAGCAGGTTTTGTAAAGTTATGTTATATTTGTCCCAGTGATTTTAGGGGGACTAATGACCAGATTTTGCTTACTAATTGTGAAATAGATAAAGATGATACAGAAAGACAAAAGAAAGAAACAAGCTACACTACTTAGGAATTTTAGAAAAATACATAGGATAACAGGAGCTTTACTATTTGTATTTTTCTTTTTTATATCCGTTTCGGGGCTTCTGTTGGGTTGGAAAAAGCATAGTGGTGGGTTTATTCTGTCTAAATCCTACAAAGGTACTTCCACCGAACTCAAAGACTGGCTTCCGTTGGACAGTCTGCACCGTAATGCTTGTAAAATATTGCACGATTCTATTTCGCCAGACTTATCTCTTGAGTTGGATAGGATAGATGTTCGCAAGGATAAGGGTATGGTAAAGTTTGTATTCAGTCATCATTTTTGGGGCGTTCAGCTTGATGGTTCTACGGGAAAGCTATTGCATATTGAACGGAGGCGGTCGGATTATCTTGAAAAAATCCACGATGGCTCCATTATCGACTTTTATTTGGGAACCGATGGCAGTCCGTTTAAACTGATATACACCACCGTCATGGGGATTGCTCTTTTGATATTTACGATTACAGGCTTTTGGCTTTGGTATGGTCCTAAAAGAATGAGAAAGACTGCCAGACAATAAAATCCCAACACTTATAATAAATCAAGGCTGGTTCTGTGTAAAACCAGCCTTGATTTTATCTAAAAGGAGGCTTCTAATTGGTAAAGAGGAAGCCTCCTTTTACCCGAAAAGACGCTTCCTTTTGTAATGCCTATGGATAGGGACTTTACACCGTCGGGCTTAGAGGTCAGATATACTATATATTATAACCACTTAGCTATTATCAACAGTCTGCCGAGCAAAGGTAAGTTTAGGGAGTGCCCCCGTAGCGGTATTGGGAGCGATAGCTTCCAAATAGCAGGGGGCTGTCCCGTGTCGAAGACAAACCCAACCTTTGCTCTTGAATTTTTCGTCCTTTTGTTTCAAGACAAAAGGACATACATACACTTTATCGTTTTGAAACAAACTTAACACAGTACTTCTGTTTTGCTCCCACTACCAATGCTTATACAAAGACAAGTTGAAATTACTAAACCCCACCTTTAGTTTATGTAAAAACCTGCTGTACTTTTATCCCAAACCACGGCAGGTTTTATACAAAACTACCGCAAGTTTCAAGAGAAACCTGCGGTAGTTTTTTTAAGGCGTATAGATAGGATGGGTTACTTCATTTTTTCAAAGCCTGCTGCCGTCATACTATCTAAGATGCGTTTACCGGGGCGATAGTTTACGCCTACCGATTTAATAAGGCTTTGATTAAAATCTTTCTCCGTAGCTGCTCCGCCACTGCTTAGGGTAGGATAGAGGGTGCCTAACTTTTCTAAACGAACCATATAGCCATTGGCTAAGGCTTCTTGGGCTACATTTTCTAAAGCAACCAATACTCCTTTGATATCCGCCTCACTTAGAGCAGAGAATTTTTCTATTTGTTTTACCATATCGTCTATGGAGAGCTCGCCTGCACTTACAGCTTGGGCATACCATTTTTTAATGCCACCACCTGCTACCCCAGGCTGTGGTTTTTCTACTACTGTGAATTTTATTGCCATAATTCTATTTTTAATGATTGTTGTTCTTTCAAAAAATTGAAATACACAACAAAGGAAAGGGTTAACTATTTTACTAATAATAAGGCTTCTAGCTTCTGTAAACGAGCTTCCAATTCCTTATTTTTATTTTCCAAGGTTTCTATTCTTGTATCTTTAGCTTTCAACTCTTCTTTTTGAGCTTTTAAAGCTTTATCTTGCTCTATACTATGCAGATAAAGTTCTTCTATCTTCTCTACATTGGTAAGTTGAGTTGCCATAATATCTATATAACCTTGCTTTTTGATAGCTTCTGCGGACTGATACCCCGGTAAATGCCCGTTAGTTTTTACAAAATCTTCTACTTGGCTAAGGGTTTTAAAGCTATAATCTGCTTTAATGCTAGAAGTTCCTGTGTAATATTTTTGGAACACATAGTCTGGGAAAAGGGTAGCCCCATTAGTTCCCATAAAAGCTGATGCCTTTACTTTACCTGCAACTTCTAGTTTTTCTACTGGTGTATCTACGCCGACACCTACATTATCCCCAAAACGAACGGTTCCTAAACCTGTATAAATAGCATAGTTTTTAGTAGCTCCTTTATTTACATCATCTATATACAAACCGTACATTTCTCTTATTGTAGCTGTAGCATCATTAACAAAGAAATACCTTGCTCCATATAACTTATCTACGTTAGCTCCTGCATAAGTTCTGTTATAGTTATAAATACCATAATGTAACGGATTTTTGCTGTTTTGACGGAAATAAGATGCTGATCTAATACCATTAGTCCCTGTCTCTACCGTAGCATTTTCTGAAACACTTACCACATTATCTATTCCATACATTACTTTTACCGCGTGAGCAGGAACTACACCGCCAACAGAATTTTGTGAGCTTATAGTATTATTAATACCATAAATATTACCAATAGTTCCATAATTACTTGAATTAGCTATCCTAGCTCCATAAGAAGATGTGATAGTACCGTAGTTTCCAGTAGTAACATCAATTCCTCTTAAAGTCCCCACATTAGCTTGAGTAATATCCACCCTACCATTTAGAGCATTCACTCTTCCCCCTGTTAATCTTTCTATAACCCGTTGTGCATTATGAAATGAAAAAAACAAGAGTTGTTTATTAGACTGAAAATCAGTATATTGTTTTTGCTATAAAACGATATAAATGAACAACATAGAGCAAATATATGAAAGAATTTTGGAAGTTTTAGGACTTTTTTCAGAAAATCAACTGATTAGTTATCAGAGAAGAACACCTAAAA
>NZ_LEKU01000030.1:0-5047 GCF_009932355.1 Riemerella anatipestifer | reverse complement strand
TTAAACCCGACTTTACGTTTCAGCAATTGTTAAATGTATAAAATGGAATAAAACGGCACATAACAAACAAATTGGCAATAGAGCCGGTGAAGTACTTCTATTGAACTTTTGTGCAATGTTGAAGATTAGTAATTCTATTCAACATTTGTGCTAAAAGTCGGCTCCATCGCCAATTTGCCAAACGTTACCTGCAAGCATAAAACAAAACCGTCAAACAAAAAATGAAATCAAGAAATCTAATCTTTTTTATTGCAATACTATCTTTTATTAACGGATGTTCGTCAAGTAAAGAAGGGATACTTCGCAATCCAATTAATTTCTCAAAAAAATTCACCCCAACGATCCACAAGGTGGTGGCTCCGGATGGAACCTATCATTGGGTAATTGGTTATTTTCTCACGGAAGAAGAGGCCAGGGGAACACAGGTTCACGATGCAGTAATTCCAAATCCCCGCATGGTGTTCATTTCACCTACAATTTACAAAGTACTTCCATGAAAGTAGCATTGATTGTTGCTGTTGATCAGCAATTCGGTATTGGAAAGAACAATGATTTGATGTGGCATTTGCCTGCAGATATGAAATTTTTCAAAGAAACAACCACGGGACATATTGTGGTTACAGGTAGAAAAAACTACGATTCCATTCCGGAACGTTTTCGGCCGTTGCCCAACCGCGAGAATGCGGTCTTAACACGCAATACCGAATATCATGCTCCTGGAGCAGTTGTTTTTTCTTCCTTGGAATCCTGTTTGGATCATTATAAAAATGAAGTGGAACGAACCGTTTTCATAATTGGAGGCGGACAAATTTACCGAGAAGCTTTAGCGCTTGATTGTGTTCAAGAGATGTTTATTACCCATGTGCAGGGCGAATTTGGTGCAGATACCTTCTTCCCGAAATTCGAAGCTGTCGCTTGGAATGTTGAAACGGTAGCAACCCAAGCAGTGGATGAGAAAAATGCCTATGCGTTTGAAGTGAAAAGGTATTGGAGGTAACGTGATTACTTGATGAGAAATAAGAAATCATTGTCTACCTACTTTCGTTATATTTGATCAAATAAAGAAACAAACCTGCACAAAAACATCAAGTATTATGCTGTTTTGTACAGAAAAGCCGTATCAATAAATAAGTTATGTGTAATTTTAGCCGCAAACGCAGTTAAAACAAAAAGGCTCCGAATTTCGGAACCTTCTTTTTATCATTTCATTTTTCTAAAAAACTTGTACAACAAATCGATTTTATTTGAACAAAGAATTGGCATTGCTTCAAAAAGGGTTTCTTCATCCCATTCCCACCATTTCATTTCCTGCAATTTTTGGATGTCATCATCACTAAATCTCTTTTTTATCAATTTGGCTGGATTTCCCCCTACAATTGAATAAGGTTCAACATCTTTTGTAACCAAAGCACGACTGCCAATAACAGCTCCATCTCCTATCTGAACTCCTGGCATTATCATAGCTTCACTACCAATCCAAACATCATTCCCAACAACTGTATCTCCTGCTTTTTGAAATCCATCTTGGCTTTTACTGAAAACATCAAATTCAGACATATAAAAAAATGGAAAACTGGAAATCCAATCATATTTATGACCTTGATTACCTGCCATTATGAAACTTGCACCGCTCCCTATTGAACAATAAGAACCGATAATTAGTTTATCGACATCATTCCTGTCCGGAAACAGATAACGAGCACAATCGTCAAATGAATGACCGTGATAATAACCAGAATAATAAGAATATTTACCCGAAATTATATTGGGATTAGTTATGTGGTCTTTGATTATTTTTCCTTTAAAAGGACTTTCGAAGTAATTTTTCATTATTTAACATATTTAATTTACAATAAGAGACAATAAGGAAACGAAGAATAATACTAAACTATTCTCTTCCTATACGTTGCGTAAAGTAAATTTGCTAATCTGATAATTTCATCTGACAAAGATACTAAAAAACTACACATAACATCGCATTGGCAAAATGGCGGGTTAAGTTCAAAATTCAACTTTTGTGCTTTTTATTCCGCCGAATGTGTCCCACATTCAGCTTTTTTTTAATAATTTAGCTTCTGTGGAAACACATCGGCTACGTCACTGCTAAATTGAACTTTCGGTTCAATTTATCCGCCACTTCGCCAATGCGTTTCCCGTTATGTGAAAGAATAAAACGGCACCTCCAAAAAAGAAAGTACCGTTTCGAAATCAAATTTACATTATTCTCAATCCACTATTTCTGAAACAGTTGATTTTTCTATTAGGAAAATCCCATCAAAAGAATCTACTATTTCAGTTTTTAGATATATAGAATCAAAACGAATCTTACTACAATTTTTTAATTCCTTACTTTTATTGATTATTAAACAGCATTCTTTTCCTGATAATTCCTGCATAAAAAATTCAACAGAATCCGACTCTGGAGAATCAAGTGGAAATTTATCAACCCTAAAACCAAATTGATAATCATTATCAGGATACAATGCGGCAGTTTCTCCACGTAGATTAGTTATTGCAAATGCTTTGTATTTTTCTCCAAAAGTCATCGAAAGTCTTTGCCCCATTGGATAACAACTAATAAATCCGTCAAAATCGACCGGAGTTTTTTGAATGTGAGCATTGTGGGCAACTAAAATAATCTTTTTACCAAGTGAATTTTTCAAAAACCAATCAATACTTTCTGCCATATACTGGTCTTTTGCTCCCATATCTCCCTCAATTCCCTTTTCAGTAATGAAGCTTTCCATAGCATCAGCATTATAATTCATATAAATCAAGCCTTTAACTTGATGAAGTATCGATTGAAACTCTAAACTTTCCAGTTTTGGTTGAAGAGTGACCAAACGAATGTAAACTTTTAATAGCAATGCTTTTAATTCATTATGTTCAGCTTCATCAAAAAGCGATAAATTTAACGCAAGCTGAGAAGTCGAATAGAAATCAAATTTCTCAGCAAGATTTAAAATCTTCTGTAAGACATCAGAAGAAACGATTGAAAGTCTTTGCAAATAATCAGATACAATACGAAAGTTTGGAAAATAAGAACCTCCATTTTTAGGAATATCCACACCTAAAAAGGTAATTTGATTATTATTGTCTTGATTATACCGACGAAGCCATAGCAAAGTATCTTTAAACTCATTTGGATAATAAAAGTGTGACAGTAACTTATCCAAATCGTCGAATGGAATTTGTGATTTTATCCACTTATCAACTTCTAATCCTTCAGAAAAACCAAACTCAAATGCCAAGGTGTCAAAATCACATTCAGTTACTAAAAACTCAATAACTTGATGCCTGAATGTAAAAAACTCTTTTATGAAATGTGAGTTTTCGCCTAAACCAACAATTGTAGAAGAATCAAAATATTCTCGAAATCGAAAAAGACTTTGTTTTATGGATGTATTATTTTCCGAATTAAACGGAAAAGTTAAGGGTTTTATATTTTTCATTATTACCTTATTTTAAATTAAAAATTAACGTACCAAATAGCAACCGTCTCAAAAAGACGATTTAATAATTTACTTTAATTTTTAATTACCAAGGCTTGCTGAAATACATAAAATGTGAATTATTTGAATACAAAGATACTAAAAATTCCTTCACATAACATCGCATTGGCAAAATGGCAGGTTAAGTGCTAAATTGAAAGTTTCTGCATTTTATTCCGCCGAATGTGTTCCACATTCAGCTTTTTTTAATAATTTAGCTTCTGTGGAAACACATCGGCTACGTCACTGCTAAATTGAACTTTTCGTCCAATTTATCCGCCACTTCGCCAATGCGTTTCCCGTTATGGGCCATTTTTGAATGACAATGCGAATAGATACAGACAAACAAATGAATTTACTTAGTGATAAGAACGTTGCAATAATTGGTGGTGGACCCGTTGGACTGACTATGGCAAAATTATTACAGCAAAACGGCATAGACGTTTCAGTTTACGAAAGAGACAACGACCGAGAGGCAAGAATTTTTGGTGGAACCCTTGACCTACACAAAGGTTCAGGTCAGGAAGCAATGAAAAAAGCGGGATTGTTACAAACTTATTATGACTTAGCCTTACCAATGGGTGTAAATATTGCTGATGAAAAAGGCAATATTTTATCCACAAAAAATGTAAAGCCCGAAAATCGATTTGACAATCCTGAAATAAACAGAAATGACTTAAGGGCTATCTTGTTGAATAGTTTAGAAAACGACACGGTTATTTGGGATAGAAAACTTGTTATGCTTGAACCTGGTAAGAAGAAGTGGACACTAACTTTTGAGAATAAACCGAGTGAAACAGCAGATTTGGTTATTCTTGCCAATGGCGGGATGTCCAAGGTAAGAAAATTTGTTACCGACACGGAAGTTGAAGAAACAGGTACTTTCAATATACAAGCCGATATTCATCAACCAGAGATAAACTGTCCTGGATTTTTTCAGCTATGCAATGGAAACCGGCTAATGGCATCTCACCAAGGTAATTTATTATTTGCTAACCCCAATAATAATGGTGCATTGCATTTTGGAATAAGTTTTAAAACACCTGATGAATGGAAAAACCAAACGCAGGTAGATTTTCAAAACAGAAATAGTGTCGTTGATTTTCTTCTGAAAAAATTTTCCGATTGGGACGAACGCTACAAAGAATTGATTCATACGCCGTTGTCATTTGTAGGATTGGCTACACGGATATTTCCTTTAGAAAAGCCTTGGAAAAGCAAGCGCCCATTACCCATAACAATGATTGGGGATGCCGCACATTTGATGCCGCCTTTTGCAGGGCAGGGAGTAAATAGTGGGTTGGTGGATGCCTTGATATTGTCTGATAATCTAGCCGATGGAAAATTTAATAGCATTGAAGAGGCTGTTAAAAATTATGAACAGCAAATGTTTATCTATGGCAAAGAAGCACAAGAAGAATCAACTCAAAACGAAATTGAAATGTTTAAACCCGACTTTACGTTTCAGCAATTGTTAAATGTATAAAATGGAATAAAACGGCACATAACAAACAAATTGGCAATAGAGCCGGTGAAGTACTTCTATTGAACTTTTG
>NZ_LEKU01000029.1:0-981 GCF_009932355.1 Riemerella anatipestifer | reverse complement strand
ACTCGTTGTGCATTTTAAATAATACTGATTTTTAGATGATTTAATTTTCTTTGGAAGATAAATTTATTGATATATTGAATAACCGTTGCGGCGGTTATTTTACTGATTATCCTTGTTTTAAAGCCTTCAAAAGTTTTAGCATAGTTTCTTTTAATCATAAATTGGTCGCAAAGTTGAGAGAAAAATGTCTCAATTCGTTTTCGCTTTTTCTTGTACAATGAAAATTGAGGAATATAATCTTTCTGATTACTTCTCATTGGTGTATCTAATTTAATATTAGCATAGTTAAATAAATCTATTTGAACTTTTGCTGATAAATAGCCTCTATCTCCAATTAAAGTACAGTTTCGCATTTGCTCACCAATATCTTTTAAATAGTGGATGTCGTGAACGGATGCAGGGCTTATATCAAAATTCTTAATCACACCATTTAAAGAACATACTGCGTGTAGTTTATAGCCATAGAAATATAATTTCTGTGAAGCACAATAACCATATGTTGGTGAAGAATAGGATTGCTCTTTACAAATTTTTGAACGAGTAGAACGAGCGTTTTCACAAACTTTCATTGGCATGCTATCAACGATAAAAATATCTTCAAACTCATTGAACTCCATCGAAATACGCTGTCTAATTTGCTCTGTTTGTAGGGATAGTCTTCGTTTTCGCTTATTGTAAACACTTCTTTCAATTTTGTTTATCAGAGAGTTTGGCAATTTTCTAAATAACTGTAATTCGCTATCAATACTCAAGTATTCAGCAGTAATATTAAGACTTATGACTTCTAAATCGCTCATTTTAGGTGTTCTTCTCTGATAACTAATCAGTTGATTTTCTGAAAAAAGTCCTAAAACTTCCAAAATTCTTTCATATATTTGCTCTATGTTGTTCATTTATATCGTTTTATAGCAAAAACAATATACTGATTTTCAGTCTAATAAACAACTCTTGTTTTTTTCATTTCATAATGCACAACGGGTT
>NZ_LEKU01000028.1:0-1774 GCF_009932355.1 Riemerella anatipestifer | reverse complement strand
AGGAGATACAGGAGCAGTAGGAGCAACAGGAGCACAAGGCTATTCTATGTTATCAGGAACGGGAGTGCCAGCTTCTAGTTTAGGTATTGATGGCGATAGCTATGTAGATGCCACCACCGGTACAGTTTATAAAAAGAGTTCAGGAAGTTGGACGAGTACAGGTCAAACCTTAAAAGGAGCGACCGGCGCTCAAGGGATTCAAGGACCTGCAGGACCACAAGGTCTTAAAGGAGATAAAGGAGATACAGGAGCAGTAGGAGCAACAGGACCAAGAGGTTTAACAGGTCCAGCAGGAGCCACAGGAGCACAAGGCTATTCTATGTTATCAGGAACTGGAGTGCCAGCTTCTAGTTTAGGTGTGAATGGCGATAGCTATGTAGATGCTGCCACTGGCACTGTTTATAAGAAAGCTTCAGGTGCGTGGACAAGCACAGGTCAAACGTTAAAAGGAGCGACCGGAGCTCAAGGGATTCAAGGACCTGCAGGACCACAAGGTCTTAAAGGAGACAAAGGAGATACTGGTGCAGTAGGAGCAACAGGACCAAGAGGTTTGACAGGTCCTCAGGGAGTAGCAGGACCAGTAGGCCCACAAGGACCTAAGGGAGACAAAGGAGATACAGGAGCTGTAGGGGCAACGGGCCCAAGAGGTTTGACAGGTCCTCAGGGACCAGCAGGAGTTATCACTGCTACTAATGGACTTATCTATACTGCCAATACACAAACGGTGTCATTACCTACAGCAACTACGGGGCAAGTACTAAAATGGAACGGCTCTGCATGGGCACCAGGAACAGATAATAATACAAATACCACTTATACCGCAGGAACAGGTTTGTCATTAAGTGGAACTACGTTTAGCCATGCCGCTCATACAGGAGATGTAACAGGTACAACATCATTAACGATAGCGAACAATGCTGTAAACTCGGCTAAGATAGCAGATGGTTCTGTATCTACGGTGGATTTAGCATCAGGCGCTGTTACAGCCGATAAGCTAAACCAAATGAATGCAACCAATGGTCAGGTATTAAAATGGAATGGTACTGCATGGGCACCAGGAACAGATAACAATACGAATACCACCTATTCAGGCTCTACCTCTATTACATTAAGTGGAACCTCATTCCAAAGGGCGGCTTTAACGGGAGATGTTACGGCAGCAGCGAATAATAATGCTACTACGGTAGCTCGTATCCAAGGGCGTAATGTAGCTAACACAGCACCAGCTAATGGTCAGGTATTAAAATGGAACGGAACGGCATGGGCCCCAGCGGCGGATAATAATACAAATACGACGTATTCTGCAGGAGTGGGTTTAACGCTTAGTGGAACCACATTTAGTCATTCGGCGCATACGGGAGACGTAACGGGAACAACGGCATTGACGATAGCCAATAACGCAGTTACGAATGCTAAAATTGCCAACAATGCTGTTAATTCTGCAAAGATTGCCGATGGTACGATTGTAGCGGCGGATATTGCCAATGCTACAATTACAGCCGATAAGCTGAACCAAATGAATGCTGCGAATGGTCAGGTATTAAAATGGAATGGAACGGCATGGGCACCAGCGGCAGATAATAATACAAATACCACCTACTCGGGCTCTACCTCTATTACATTAAGTGGAACCTCATTCCAAAGAGCGGCTTTAACGGGAGATGTTACAGCAGCGGCGAATAATAACGTGACTACGGTCGCTCGTATCCAAGGGCGTAATGTAGCTAATACAGCACCAGCTAACGGTCAGGTATTAAAATGGAATGGAACGGCA
>NZ_LEKU01000027.1:0-7870 GCF_009932355.1 Riemerella anatipestifer | reverse complement strand
CCCTGCAACCTCAACATTATTCCCTCTAGGGTCTATTTTTGAACCTATAACCTCTAATTTTAACCCTGCAACCTCAACATTATTCCCTCTAGGGTCTATTTTTGAACCTATAACCTCTAGAAACAGCTTGTCTTGTTGCTCAAAACCAACATTGGTACTCACTCTATATCCGCCATACACTTGGGTATCTGGTGGTAAGGCAAGTCGTTTGGTTTTAATGCTTTCAGCAGATTGTTTGTAATTGTCTTTTTTAATAAAACAGGTCAATAATACAAGGCTCTGCGATATTCATTACAATGCGACACTCAACAGAGTTGCATTTTTATGTTTTAGACACATTTAGCAATCGCCCTTATTATCGAATATCACAATAAAATTTTATCTTTGCAAAAAATAATTGAGAATGGCAGAGAGAAAGTTAATTACCGCAGCATTACCTTATGCTAATGGTCCCGTACATATAGGACACCTTGCTGGCGTGTACATACCGGCAGATGTTTACGCTAGATTCCAAAGAAGAACAGGCAAAGAGGTTGCCTTTATATGTGGGTCTGATGAACACGGCATTCCCATTACTATTAGAGCTAAAAAAGAAGGCGTAACGCCTCAAGATATTGTAGATAAATACCACTTAATCATAAAGAAATCTTTTGAAGATTTAGGAATTTCTTTTGACGAATATTCCAGAACTACCAGTGCAAAGCACTACGAAACAGCCTCTGAGTTTTTCCTTAAAATGTACGAGAACGGAAAGTTTACCGAGGAGGTTTCCGAACAATTTTATGATGAACAAGCAGGAGAGTTCCTAGCCGATAGATACATCGTGGGGACTTGCCCAAAATGTAGTAATGACAATGCCTATGGCGACCAATGCGAAAAATGTGGCTCTACCCTTTCTCCTACGGAACTTCTCAATCCTAAATCTATGCTTAGTGGGAATAGCCCTGTGCTAAAACCTACTAAAAACTGGTATCTTCCGCTAAACGAATACGAAGGATTTTTGAACCAATGGATTATTGAAGGACACCAGCACGACTGGAAGCCTAATGTGTATGGGCAAGTAAAATCTTGGCTTAACGAAGGCTTAAAACCTCGTGCAATGACCAGAGACCTCAACTGGGGTGTGCCTGTACCATTGCCAGATGCGGAGGGCAAAGTGCTTTATGTTTGGTTTGATGCTCCTATCGGATACATTTCGTTCACAAAAGAATGGGCAGAGAAGAACAATAAAGATTGGAAAGACTATTGGCAGTCAGAAAATTCAGATTTAGTACATTTCATTGGGAAAGATAATATAGTCTTCCATTGTATTATTTTCCCTTCTATGATGAAGGCTCACGGCGATTACATTATGCCAAACAATGTCCCTGCATTTGAGTTTCTTAATCTAGAAAATGATAAAATTTCTACCTCTAGAAACTGGGCAGTGTGGGCTCACGAATATGTGGCAGACTTCCCTGGACAACAAGATGTGCTTCGCTATGCATTATTGTCGTCTGCTCCCGAAACTAAAGATAATAACTTTACTTGGAAGGAATTTCAAACCAAAAACAACTCGGAATTGGTGGGTATTTTAGGAAACTTTATCAACCGAGTAGCCGTGCTTACCCACAAATATTACAACGGACGAGTGCCTAAAGGCAACACCAATGCAACAGAACTAGAGGAAATAAACAAAGCTGCAACAGAAATAAAAGACTATCTAGAGAAATTTGAGTTTAGAAACGCCCTGTCTGCGCTTATGAATTTAGCGCGTTTTGGAAACCAATATCTACAAACCGAAGAGCCTTGGAAAACCATCAAAACTGATGAAGCCAAAACAGCCAACACCCTGTTTATAGGAACTCAAATTGCAATAGCTTTAGCCCAACTGTCAGAGCCTTTTATGCCGTTCAGTTCGGAGAAGTTGCTTAATATGTTTAATACAAAACTTTGCAACTGGTCTGAATTGGAGAACCAAAAAGTGCTTTTAGCAGAAGGACACCAAATTAACGAGCCAAGTTTACTATTCTCTAAAATAGAAGACGAAACCATAGAAGCTCAAATCCAAAAATTAGAGCAAACCAAAATCAATAATAAAAAAACAAACCCTAACGCCAAGCCAATGAAAGACGAGATTACTTTTGACGATTTCACCAAAATAGACTTAAGAACCGCTACCATACTAGAAGCCGAAAAAGTAGAAAAAGCGGATAAACTCCTCAAATTTAAGGTAGATACAGGGGTGGATATAAGAACCGTAGTTTCTGGTATTGCAGAGAGCTTTACACCTGAAGAATGTGTAGGCAAGCAAGTGATGATTTTATTAAATCTAGCACCTAGAAAAATAAGAGGTATCGAAAGCCAAGGTATGCTACTGCTTACCACAAAGCCAGACGGCAAGCTTTCTTTTGTTACGCCAGATGAACCCGTAGATAACGGAGTAGAGATAGGATAAAATAAAAAGCGGTTTCAAAAATTTTTGAAATCGCTTTTTTTATACGGAATGTTACCTCAACAAAATATTTCTCTAAGCAAAAAATTAAGACAACTCTAATAAAATATTTTTCAACCTCAACAAAATTATTTATATTTGGAGGAACGATAATAACACTACTATGAATACAGAAAACCTAAAAATGATAGCTGAAACAGCTCGTGAGTTTGCAGAAAAAAATATCCGTCCGCACATTATGGAATGGGACGAAAGCCAAACTTTCCCTGTGGAACTCTTCCACAAATTAGGAGAAATGGGCTTTATGGGTATTGTAATCCCCGAAGAATACGGAGGTTCTGGATTATCTTACCACGAGTATGTGGCTATTTTAGATGAAATTTCTCAAGTAGATCCATCTATAGGACTTTCTGTAGCTGCACACAACTCGCTATGCACCAACCATATTTACGAGTTTGGTAACGAAGAACAAAGAAAAAAATGGCTCCCAAAACTCGCTTCTGGTCAAGTTATCGGAGCTTGGGGACTTACCGAACACAATACAGGTTCTGATGCAGGAGGTATGAACACCACCGCTATAAAAGACGGCGATGAGTGGGTTATCAATGGAGCTAAAAACTTTATCACTCACGCTATTTCTGGAGATATTGCCGTGGTTATGACAAGAACAGGAGAAAAAAACACCTCTAATAACGCTACTGCTTTTGTTTTGGAAAAAGGTATGCCTGGGTTTAGTTCTGGAAAGAAAGAAAACAAACTAGGTATGAGAGCTTCTGAAACGGCAGAACTTATCTTTGATAATGTTCGTGTTCCAGACTCGCATCGTTTAGGGCAAGTAGGCGAAGGGTTTAAACAAGCCCTTAAAATATTAGACGGTGGGAGAATTTCCATCGCTGCTTTAAGTTTGGGTATAGCTAAAGGAGCTTATAAAGCCGCTTTAAAGTACGCTAAAGAAAGACACCAATTCGGACAGGCAATTGCCAACTTCCAAGCCATCAATTTTATGCTCGCAGATATGGCAACAGAGATAGATGCTGCCGAACTACTTATACAAAGAGCTGCTACTCTAAAGAATGCTAAACAAAAAATGACGCGTGAGGGTGCTATGGCAAAACTTTATGCTTCGGAAGCATGTGTAAGAATATCCAATAATGCATTACAAATATTTGGAGGCTATGGTTATACCAAAGATTTCCCTGCTGAAAAATATTACAGAGATTCTAAACTGTGTACCATTGGCGAAGGAACTTCCGAAATACAAAAACTAGTTATCGGTAGAGATATTATTAAATAAAAAAATATCCAAAAAGTAACTTTAAAAGCTCTCACCCATATAAGTGAGGGCTTTTTTAATCCTTTTATATTACCTCTCTCTTCTGTTTATTCAATTATAGTTATCTTTGCCCGTTAATTTTATTAAACATGAACATTACTTTTGCAGATTTTGAACTTCCCGAAAAAATACTAGATATTTTAGCCGATTTGGAGCTATTTGAACCTACACCTATCCAACAGAAAAGCTTTAAGCCAATACTTTCTGGCAGAGATATTATGGGAATAGCCCAAACAGGTACTGGTAAAACCCTAGCCTACTTATTACCTGTACTCAAAAATTGGAAATACAATAAATCGGGAAATCCTACTGTTTTAGTTTTAGTTCCCACTAGAGAACTTGTAGTTCAGGTAGCTGAAATCTTGGAAAAACTATGTGAAAAGCTGAGCACAAGAATTATTGGTGTGTATGGTGGAAAAAACATCAACACTCAAAAGTTACTTTTTGATAATGGTTGTGATATTCTAGTAGGAACCCCAGGGCGAGTGATGGACTTAGCCATAGACAACGCCATTTCTTTAAAAGAAGTCCAAAAACTGATTATTGATGAGTTTGATGAGATGCTTAACTTAGGTTTTCGTCCTCAACTCACACACATCTTCGAAATGATGAGAGAAAAGCGACAAAACATTCTTTTCTCCGCAACAATGACTGATGCTGTTGATGAAATGTTAGATGAATATTTTGCCAATCCGATAGAGATTTCTTTAGCCAAATCAGGAACACCACTAGAAAAAATACAGCAAATCGCCTTTAAGGTAACTAACTTTAATACTAAAATCAACTTCTTACAGCATCTTCTCGATAAAGATGAATCTATGTCTAAAGTGTTGATATTTTGTAACAATAAAAAACACGCCGACTATCTTTTCACTAAAATAGACGAAATCTACCCCGAAAGTTTTGATGTGATACACTCTAACAAGTCTCAAAACTATCGTCTAAGAGCGATGAAAAAATTTGAACAAGAAGAAGTCAGAGGACTCATCACTACCGATGTAATGGCTAGAGGACTAGATATATCGGACATCAGCCATGTGATTAATTTTGAAATCCCAGACATTCCAGAGCAATACATTCACCGTATTGGGCGTACAGGTAGGGCGGATAAAGATGGTATTGCACTTTCTTTCATCACAGAAAAAGAAGAAGCCTTATTTCTTGACATTGAAATCTTGATGAAAAAAGAAGTGGAAGTTCAGCCTATGCCAGAGGAAGTTAAAATCAATCCACAAAAAATAGCTTCGGAAAAAGAGGAAGTCAAAATGAAAAATCCTGTGGTAATAAAACTTAATGAAGGTGGTGGTGCTTTCCACGAAAAGAAAGCCAAAAACAAAAAAGAAAATTGGGGCGGACCTAGTAAAAGAAAACCACCTAAAAAAATTGGAGCTAATAGAGCTCAACAAAAAGCAAAAACCAAAGCTAGAAAAAAGAAATAATATAAAAACTCCCTTGAGAATAGTGTTCTCAAGGGAGCTTCATAAATATACTAACCTATACTAATAACTCATCTTCACGATGTTCTTAGCGTCTTCGGGCGTGAGTTTGCGGTGTTCTCCTAAACCTAGCCAATTTCTATCTGTAAATGCTTTTTCCACTTTCTCGGCCGTACCTTCAAACTGTGAAGTATATTCTGACAACCTGGTTTTAATCCCTATAGAATGGAAGAAATGCTTCATTTTTTCAATCCCCTTTTGTGCTCTTTCCTCTAAATTCATCTCAGAAGGAACGTTCCAAACGCGTTCGGCGTACTGAGCTAATTTTTGCTTCTTAGTTTCAAAATTATAACGGTAATGAGACGGTGCTATAATCGCTAAAGTTCTCGCATGGTCGATACCGAAATAAGCTGTTAGTTCGTGGCCCATGGCGTGTACCGCCCAATCGGTAGCTACGCCTAAACGCAACAGTCCGTTAAGAGCCATCGTGCAACACCACATATAGTTAGCCGCAGAATCATAATCAAAATCCTCTTGAAGCACCTTAGGAGCCATCTCCTGAAGCGTTACCAAGATACTTTCCGCCATTCGTTCTTGAAGCGTTGCAGCGGTAGGGAAAGTCATGTATTGCTCTAAAACATGCGTGTAAGCATCTGCGATACCGTTAGCGATTTGATTTTTAGGAATACTTCTTATCACTTCTGGGTCTAACACCGAAAACTTAGGAAACAAACCATTACCTCCTCCGCCGAGTTTTTGTTCGGTTTCTCTTCTAGAAATTACATAGCCCGAATTCATTTCAGAGCCTGTAGCTGGTAGAGTAAGCACAGAACCAAAGCTCAATGCTTCGCTTTCCTCAGGACGAATGGCTTTTGTTAAAATATCCCAAGGTTCACCTTCATATTTAGCTGCGGCAGCCAAGAATTTAGCTCCATCAATAACGGAACCACCACCTACTGCCAGTAGAAAATCTATATTTTCTGATTTGATAACTTTCAATGCCTCCATTAAAACCGCGTATTCTGGATTGGCTGGTATTCCCCCAAATTCCAAAACATTAAAGCCTTTCAACGCATTTTTAACTTGCTCATACGCTCCATTAGACTTGATACTTCCACCTCCGTAGAGCATCAACACTTTAGCATTTTGAGGAATTTCTTTTGCTATTTTTTCTATTTCTCCTTTACCAAAAAGAATTTTAGTAGGATTTTTAAATTCAAAATTAAGCATACATTATTATTTTATATTATTAGACAAAAAAGAGAAGCGTTTGCTCCTCTTTGTATTCAATTTATTTAGCAATACTTCTAGAAATCACTATTTTTTGTATCTCAGATGTTCCTTCATAAATCTGAGTGATTTTAGCATCTCTCATCATTCTTTCCACATGGTACTCTCTCACATAACCGTAACCACCGTGTATTTGCACGGCTTCCACTGTGGTATCCATAGCTGTTTTAGAAGCAAATAGTTTCGCCATAGCTCCACTTTCAGAAATATCTTTCCCTTGGTCTTTCTCTGCCGCTGCTTTTAGACAAAGCATTCTAGCTGCTGTGATTTGGGTCGCCATATCTGCCAACTTAAATGCTACCGCTTGATGATTGATAATCTCTGTTCCGAAAGCCTTTCTCTCTTTAGCATATTTTAAAGCTAATTCGTAAGCACCACTAGCTATCCCTAGTGCTTGAGAAGCAATACCTATCCTACCACCATTAAGAACTGCCATAGCAAATTTAAACCCAAAACCATCTTCTCCTATTCTATTTTCTTTAGGCACTTTTACATCAGTAAATAATAGAGAATGGGTATCACTTCCTCTAATGCCCATTTTGTCTTCTTTTGGACCAATTTCAAAGCCTTCCCAACCTCTTTCTACAATAAATGCATTGATACCTTTGTGACCTTTCTCTGGGTGCGTCTGAGCAATAACAATATAGTAAGTAGCTGTACCACCGTTGGTAATCCAATTTTTAGTTCCGTTTAGAAGATAATAATCTCCTTTGTCTTCTGCTGTTGTTTTTTGAGAAGTAGCATCAGAACCTGCTTCCGGCTCAGAAAGTGCAAATGCTCCAATAACCTCTCCACTAGCCAATGGTACTAGATATTTTTGCTTTTGCTCCTCACTTGCATATTTTTCTAATCCTGCACAAACTAAAGAATTATTTACCGACATAATTACAGCCGCAGAAGCATCAACTTTAGCAATCTCCTCCATAGCTAAAACATAAGATACACTGTCCATACCTGCACCTCCATATTTAGGGTCTACCATCATACCTAGAAACCCTAACTCACCCATCTTTTTTACTTGCTCTGCTGGGAATTTTTGATTTTTATCTCTTTCTATAACTTCTGGCAACAATTCGTTTTGAGCAAAATCTCTAGCTGCCTGTTGTATCATTAGTTGTTCTTCCGTTAAATTAAAATCCATAATAGTATTTATTATTAAACTGCCTGTAAAAGTAGTATTTTAATTAAAACAACTCGTTGTGCATTTTAAATAATACTGATTTTTAGATGATTTAATTTTCTTTGGAAGATAAATTTATTGATATATTGAATAACCGTTGCGGCGGTTATTTTACTGATTATCCTTGTTTTAAAGCCTTCAAAAGTTTTAGCATAGTTTCTTTTAATCATAAATTGGTCGCAAAGTTGAGAGAAAAA
>NZ_LEKU01000003.1:0-89011 GCF_009932355.1 Riemerella anatipestifer | reverse complement strand
ACCTGCTAAAGTTTTTTCACTGACTACATTGGCAGAAGCGTAGTATTTTTTCTCGCCTCCACCGGCAACTCCTGGTTGCCCTTTCTGAATGACTTTGTACTTGATTGGCATAAAGATTTAGTTTTTAGATGTTAGATATTAGTTGTTAGTTGTTAAATGGTTGGTGGCTATTAGAGGTTGGAGGTTGGTCTTAAGGGCTGATGAGGCTATACTAAGTTTTAATCTCTCATATCTAACCTCTAACCTTAAAAAACGCCTTTCCCCTCTAAACACACACAAAACGAGAGGAAAGGCTAAAGCAGAAAGAAAGCAAAGGCTCCCTTTCTGAACACTAAAAGCACCCAACAAGAACGACCATGTTTTAAGACAAAACAATGGTGCTTTTAGTAAATATTGATTAAAGCTAAAATTAGAATGGTATAAACACGAAAAGCCCCCAACAAAAGTTAGTGGAATAATATTTTGTTTTAACGATAAAAGTCTAAGTAATTTTCTAAATAATCGGACACATACCCACGAAACTACTTGTGTGTGTGTGTGTGTGTGTGTGTGTTTACACAATTATTTGGAACTACCAAATTTTTGTGTAGTTTTTTTGCATTTTTTTGTATGTGATTGATACGGTGTAGCATAAATATGAAGCAAACTTATAACCTTTTGTTAAAGTACACAAGTTTTTAGAGAGAAAATATTTTGATGAATAAAATAAAAGGTTATCTTCGTGTCTTACTTATTCTGATAAAAAATGAAAAAGATATTAGTTTTTCTACTAAAAGCACTAGGTGCTGTGGTGGGTTTTGTGGTGGTGTATGTCTTGTTAGGTCTGCTATTACCGCTGATACTTGTTTCGGAGGAGCGTGTGAGCGAGGCGAAGACCATTCCTATTTACATCTATACCAATGGCGTCCACACCGATTTGGTGATGCCTACCCAGACATCACTCATCAATTGGAGCGAGGTGGTGCCTTACAAAAATACGCGTTCGCAAAACGAAAACTTACCCTATTTAGCAGTAGGTTGGGGAGATAAAGGCTTTTACCTAGATACGCCAGAATGGGCAGACTTAAAGTTTTCTACGGCGTTTAATGCTGCGTTTTGGCTAGGCGAGTCGGCAATGCACTGTACTTACTACACTAAAATGAAAGAAGGCGAAGACTGCAATAAAATAATGCTTACAGAAACGCAATATGCTAACCTTGTTCGCTTTGTAAAGGAAAGTTTCGATACTGATGAAAGTGGCAAGGCGATACTCATAAAAACCGATGCCGTCTATGGCTCTAATGATGCTTTCTACGAAGCGAAGGGGCGTTATAGTTTTATGCACACCTGCAACACTTGGGCAAATAATGGTCTAAAGGCGGCAGGACAAAAAGCAGCGTTATGGACGCCTACAGATTTCGGTATTTTCAGACACTACCGATAGCCTCTAAAGGGTTAAAAATAACTTCGGATTAACGGGAGTACCGTTCTTGTGGACTTCGTAATGCAAGTGCGGTCCAGTGGAGCGTCCTGTATTTCCTGATTTGGCAATAGTTTCTCCTGCTTTTATCTTGTCGTTAGCCTTTACTAGAACTTGCGAGAGGTGTCCGTAGAGCGTGGCTAGTCCGTTGCCGTGTGAGATAATTACGCATTTACCGTAGCCACTTTTCTCTCCTGCAAAAAGTATGGTTCCTGCAGCGGCACTTTTGATGTCTTTGCCAATGCTTACTGCAATGTCTATCCCTTTATGAAATTGCATTTGTTCTGGTTCTTTTGGGGCAGCTTTGGTAGTGGTAGTAGAGTCTGTACTCATTTTAGAGGAAGGTTTTACAGAAGCCAAGACGGTTTTAGGTGGGATAGGATTTTTTCTCTTCCCAAAATTAGAGGATATATAGCCTTCCGTAGGAATGCCCAGTGGCACGGTCTTGAGTTTTTCTTGTAAATCTACCAAGTATTGGCTGTATCTGTTAGCCATTTTGGCAAGATAAACACTATTGTTGAGGCTATCTTGAGCGAGGTTTTCTATGTTAGAATTAACCACTTGCTTAGAAGCTAAGAAACGATGCAAATCTTTTACAGTATTATGTATAAGCCCTAAATCTTGCTTCATTTTGGAGTAATCTACACTGTCCTTTTGGGTGTTGATTTTAACGAGATTAACTTCGTAGGCTTTGTCGTCCTTTTCGGAATAGAGTTTAATTATAAAAAGCGACTGGAGTAGCACTATCAAAAAAAGTCCTCCTAATATATATTTATTATTGATGTTTTTCATTAGTGGAAAATTAAGGTTGCAAATTTAATACAGTTTAACGAGCTTTAGTCCTAATAATTGTGTACTTATGTGTTAAAAAGTGATAAACTTTTGTCTATTCGTTACAACCTTCAGTAATACAATCCCACTGCATAGTGCCAGAACCGAAATCTTTATAAAGCTCCAAACATTGCTTGGTTGTGTTCCATATCAGCATACCTTCTTTGGGGTCTGCTATTTGGTCTCTTTCGTCGGTAGTGAGCCTTGTGATGACGAAAGGTTTGTTATTAGAAACTAGCTTGATGAAACCTCCTTTGGAGCTATTTGTAATTTGGTCGTTGTTGCTAAGAGTAGAGATGACTACTTTGGTAGGTAGAGCCTCTTTGGAAGTATTGGCTGGTTTGTAACATTTGTTTTGGATATTTCCAATTATTGCTGTGGGTGTAAGCGTAAACCCTCCTAATACCGTAGCGTCAGGTTCATTGGAAGTGTAAGGCTGATAATTGATCAGAGCGAAAATAATGCTATTTTTAGGTTTAATTTTGATGATACCCGCAGGGACTTGCCCGCCTCTTATGGGTACTGTTCCTATGGTGTTATTGGGCAAAGTGAGTTAGTATTGACCAGTGTTTGGAACATCATCTGCTAGAAGAGTATAAGTTTTTCCAAAATCATTGGAAATAGAGATGCTGACTTTATCGTATTGAGTAATCATTCTTTCGTCCATTTCCCAAGTAAGCGGAATAGTTTCTCCTCCGTTATAGTTTGGCTGTAGCGAAGAAGTAATTCTAAACGGCTTATAGTTAGGATGTGCTGTAACGGTAATGTTTTTAACATCATACATCGTGATATGAGGTGTGTTAGGGTTAGCCTTTTGGTCGGCTACGGCAACCCAAAAATCCGCAATAGCTCCTATTGAAGGTAAACTAAGCAAATGGAAGCCTTCAACATATTCATTTTTAAACTCTAAAACAGAATTTGAACTCATTTTTCGAGATATGAAAAGAGCTTGTCTTCGAGGTCTTAGTTGCCAAGGTTTTATGTCGGATTGATGCGCTTGATAGAAAAGGCGGTCGCCATCTTGGTCAAAGGCGGTAATATCAAACTCAAAACAGGTATTGAGGGGTATGGTATAAGCAGACTCAAAATGATTGAGGATTACAGGAGGGTTGTTATTGAGGACTTCGCCATAGGGAATGTTAGAAATAGGAGTGGTCTCTCCTGCGATTTTAGTCCTTTCCCTATCGGTGTAATAAGGGGTCTTGGTAAGTTCTTTTTTAATTTGATATATACTGGGAAGTGAAAAGAAATCTCTTGGATTACCATAGCTCATAATGGAAGTTCCTCGCATAGGTTCGGTTTGGATAGAGCCTTCACTGGGCTGAGTAAAGGTGTGGTCTGCACCAAAGAGATGCCCTATTTCGTGGGCAATAGAGGCTAAGAAGGGTTTAGCGGTAGCTCTGGATTTAAGGTAATTTAGATACGCTGCATTTACCATTGCTAATCCGTTGATGCCATGCAAGTTTGAAATTACCACTCCCAAATCATAATTATCACTCCCTATGAGTTGGTTCATAATATTTGTAGAAGAGCGAATTATTGTAGAAGTATTATAGGTCTTATTAGGGTCAAATTGATTGACATTGATGAGTCTATCGTCAAAAATTACCTCAAACTTAACGCCAACATCTCTAAGGTAGAGCTCATTTAGATAGGCTTCCACTCGGCTCCAAAAGGCGTAAACTTTTTCGTTATTGCTATCAAATCCTGTACTGGTGAAAATACTAGGTGTAATGGCTAAAGCTAGTCTATAGGTTCGTAATACATTATCTTTGAAGAGTAGTGTTTCATCAGAGCTGATATTTTGTAATGTTTGGTTTTCTAGATTATTTAGGTCTCTTTTTTTGCGAGATGGCGTCTTGTTTTCTGGTTCTACAGGGCAGTAGTGTTCATCATCGTGTTCTCCTACATTACTACATTCTACATTAGTTCCTTGTATAGAAGCCACCGCTATCAGTTGGTTATTTGTATTGTAACCCAAATAGATGCTAATATCTTTTTTAGAGGGTGTGGTAGAGCTTTTCTTCCAAATTAAAGTTTCTTTAGACTGGGCACAATTATTTAGAGCCTTAATAGTTAAAGAATCTTTTGTCTGTGCCATTATATTATGCAAACCAAAAAATAAAAAAATGAGTAGTAAAATAGTAGGTTTATTCATAGTCATTTTCAAAAAAAGGGGAACAAAGGTACAAAATTTAGTCTCCAATTAAAAACAGAGGATATTTGAAAAGGCTTTTGATAGTGTATTAGAAAGATACTTTTTATGAAAAAAGTTTTCAATTTTATGTTATGTGAAAAATAGTTATATTTGTAAGCTACAGATTTTTATATCAACTTTTTATGAAGAAATATTTACTAGGCTTGGGATTGATACCCGTGTTGTTTCAGTCGCAGTATATGGATAACCTTACTTATGGTATCAAAGTAGGTGGATTACACTCTACCATTACCAATCTTCCAGAGATGATTGTAGGGCGAGACCATAATAAAACATTATTTAGTGTTGATAGTAAAGGAGCTTACGGAGCTGAAGGAGGCTTGTTTGTAAATTATAAATTACCCCATTCCAGGGTAGCTATACAGCCGGAACTTTTATATCGAAAGGCGGGCGATAGAGTGGTGTATCATAACCAGACCACGGGGCAAGAATATACCTTAGATTTCAATTATTCTTATTTGGTATTTGGTGCTTCGCTAAAAGTATATCCTTATGAAGGTGTAAATTTTGGAGTAGGTGGGTTTTATGCCAAAAGTCTAACGCCATCAGCTTTAGAATATACCTCTAACGAAAACGGTGGGCGATACGATACCAATTACAGACAATTTTACAGAGACGGTATTGTAGGGAAAGACGATTTTAATTTGAGTTTTTCTGTGGGGTATGAGTTGAGCCAAGCCTTTCATTTTGAAGCGAGGTATTATTTAGGTGTTGGGGATATGATTTCTAACCGAAGCACCTCTTTTCAGTTTTTGGAGAATACGAACCGAAACTCTGTGATGACGCTTTCTTTGGGGTATAACTTCAGTAATTGGTAGCACTAAATTTAATCAAGAAAAAAGATGAAAAAAATAGGATTAGCAGCTTTATTTTTGGGGTTGACATTTGCAAACGCACAAAACTTAGCGAGAGAAATTACTTATGGGGCTTTTGTAGGAGGCATTTATTCTAAAATGGGGAATATAGAACCTGCCATTATTCCAGAGGGGATTTATCAAGGGTATCAAACGCAGGAAAAGGCAGAGACGAGCGTAATGGCTGGGTTGTTTTTAAATTGGAAATACCCTACGGAACGCATCAGTATTCAGCCAGAACTCTTTTACACGAGACAAAAAACTGACTTTACTTATACCGATGTTAAGGGGCTGAACTACACTATTGCTTTTGGTTATAATAACCTTAATGCAGGTTTTTTGTTTAAGTATTACCTTACGGATAAGCTGTATATAGGAGCAGGACCTTACCTTACCTTAAATTTGGATAAAGACGCTTTGGTTTATACCTCTAACGGCAGTGAGATGTCCACTAAAACAGGTGTTTACTTTGAACCTGATGCGGTGGTACAATCCACATTGAAACAATCGTTTGAAGGGAAAGACTATTTCCATACCGCTTTTGCGTTGGGCTATGAGTTTGAAAATGGTTTAGGCATAGGAGCGAGGTATCAGTTAGGTTTGTCCGATGCTTTGGAAACCCAAGAAAATGGACATCGTTTTAAAAATACCAACAACCGGGTGAACGCCATTTCCTTGCAAATCAGTTATCGATTTAACTTTGATAGTTTTAACAACTTTTAAAACTCAGATTTAATGAAATCTATTTTACTGGCTTTGGGGTTAGGTTGCTTTAGTCTAAGTTTTGGACAGGAGGTTTACCCTGCTGGGGTGGAGCAACCTTTATTATGGCTAAAGACTAAAACGACCCAAGACGAACTCTTGTTGGAAGAGGTGAAGACAGGCAAAGTTTGGGCGAAACAATCTAAGCATCAAGCTGAGAACATCAATTGGAACTTGTCGAGTGCCTATTCGGGTTTCGTTCAATCGGGGGTTGATTTAACTAAGGAGCAAGCTGAAGCCGTTTCGTTATTCATTGTTTATCATCAGAAAAGCAACGAATCGGAGGAATTTCTTTGGCACTTGTCGGAAAAACAAAAGCCCAAAATTACTGCGACCAATCAACGCTTAGCCGATTTGGGACTGAAAAAATACAGAGCCTATCCCTCGTCCCAAGCCGAAGCGAAAGTAAAAATCCATTATTATCAACATTACAAACCTTTGGAAGAAGAGGGGCAAACGTACCATTGGGCTTTGGGCAAGGGGGTAGCAGGGCTTCCAGCGGGAGGATTTTCAGGAACCATTGCAGAGGTTATTTTTTATGACAGGGTGCTTTCTTTGGTGGAGATGCAACAGGTGGCTTCTTATTTAGCGGTAAAGTACGGCGTTTCATTAAATCAGTTGGAGTATAAGAATTATTATAACAGCCAAGGCAAGGTGATTTGGGATTATAAAGAGCACAAAAACTTTAATCAGAACATCACTGCTTTGGGGCGAGACGATAAGGGCAATTTATTACAGCCGAAAAGTCAAAATTCCAATAGCGAGAAGTTAGTCGCAATGGCATTACAACCGTTAGAATCGTCGGAAATTCCGAACGATTATTTTGTATTTTGGAGTGATAATGGTGGCGGTTTACAATTTAAAAAACAGGCAGAAGGACAACCTGATGGGATAGGTAGAAAATGGCGATTAGATTACACGGCGACCAAAGAAGCTAAGTTGCACACCCAGTTTTCACTGCAAAATTTGGAGAAGGAAACGCAGGAAGAAAGTAAAGAGCAATCCCAACCTAAATACTATTGGTTGGTGGTGGATAAAGAAGGACAAGGAAACTTTAACCCAGAACATTCGGCTTATGTTAAGTTGGGGGAGGTTAATCATTCGCAGCAGCAAGTGGTATTCAGCCAATGGGAGCAATACGAAAAGCCATCGGTGGTTTATACCATTTGGGAAGCTCCCGAGATGTTTGCTCATTTGGGGTTGGCTTTAGGCAAGTGTGGACAGCCGTATTCAGGCGGAGTGGAATTTAATATGGTGGGGGGGAAAGCACCATACCGCATTCAGTTGAAAGCTAAAGAAGCTACTGCTTGGCAGGAGCAATGGACGGAACAAGACGCTACTATCCGTAGAAAATTACATCTGTCATCGGGGACTTACCAATATTTAGTAACCGATGCCCAAAACCGACAGTACCAACAAGAATTTTACCTCTCGGACGGGGATATGCCGATGCCTAAACTTAATGAGGAATATCTGTTGGGCGAGCCTTTGGTATTGTCTCCGGAGAAGGATTTGCCTAAAGGAGATTACCGTTACGAATGGTATTTAGATGGAGCTTTAATCGCGACCAACCCGTCGTTATTGGTAAATAAAGCGGGGGATTACGAGTTGAGGTTACAAAACTCGCAGGGGTGCCGTTCGGCTTCCAAGTTCAGAGTAACCTCTAAACAAGGCGATTTGGAAACCAAGGTGGTGCTATTTCCTAATCCGAGTACCGATGGCACCTTTAAGGTATTGGCTTCATTTCCGAAGCAGACCAGCGGTCGTTTAGAAATTTACACTATGGCGGGGCAGTTGGTAAGCACCGATTATTTTTACAATCTATCCCAGTACGAATACCGTGGTACTATTCTATCTTCTGGGGTTTATCTCATACAAGTTAAAACATCGTTAGGGCAAACTACACATAAATTAATTGTTAAGTAATGAAGCAAGTTTATAAATACATCTTATATTTCGTATTACTAAGCATTTCGGGGGGAGCCATGGTTAAGGTATTTCCAAAACTTTTGCCTTGGGGAACTTCGGTGTCAAAAACTGAAATTTCTTCTCCTCCTATTACCAAAGAGAAATCGGCTGTCCTTTCTCCTGAGACAACTTCCGAAGCGAGGTTATCGCCGAGTAAATCGTTAAAGCTGGATTATCAAGGTTTTTCGGCTTATTTTTCGGAGGGGAGTGTTTCTCGTGCAGTTAAGGTTTCCGTATTGGGGTTGAGTGAAAACCATCTCCCACGCTTAAGCTCCGATTTGGTTAATGTAACGGGGAGGACGGCAGGCTATCGTTTGTTGCCGAAGAAGACTAAACTAAAGAAACCCGTTGAAATCAAGATAAGTTATGATAAAGCCAAACTTCCGTCGGGTTATACGGAGGAAGATATAGATTTATTTTACTTTGATGCTAAAAAATCGGCGTGGCAGAAATTGCCGAAGGACAGTTTGATGATAGGAGCTTCGGCGGTAAAGGCGAAGACTTTCTACCTCTCCGATTTTATAGCAGGGGTGATAAAATTGCCGGAATCGCCGGACACTTCAGGCTTTACTCCTACGAGCATTAGTGGGCTCAAAGCCGCTTCGCCGATGGTGGGCATTCAACCATTGAGTGTACCTACGCCAAGTCCAGACGGGAGTGGTAGCACTTCGTTCGGGATAGAATTGCCTAAAGGCAGGGCAGGTATGCAGCCCTCGTTGCAGTTGCAATACTCTAATGAGGGGGGTAATTCTTGGTTAGGACTGGGGTGGAACTTAGCTTTGCCTTCGCTTACGGTGGACACCAAATTTGGAGCACCGAGGTACGATGCCCAAAAAGAAACCGAAACCTATCTGTTATCGGGTGAAGAATTACTACCGAATGCCCACAGAGCCGAATGGGAGAACCGAAGTGCAGATAAAATCTTCTATCCGAGGAGAGAGGGGGCGTTCCAAAAAATACATAGGAAGGGAGCATCACCTAACGCGTACACTTGGGAAGTACGTTCCAGAGGAGGCGTTGCATTTTACTATGGAGATAGTGAGGACAGTAGACTGTCGGACGCCCAAGGCAATGTGGGCTATTGGGCATTAAGGGAGCAGAAGGATTTGCGTGGGAACACCGTAACTTACGAGTACACTAAGGCGCAGGGCGTACTTTACCCCAAAGCCATTTATTATACAGGGAAAGACGGAGCTAAGGGGGCTTATTCGGTACACTTTATAACGGATAAAGACTTGGGCGAACCTCAACGCAAAGACCTCCAGATTTCGGCAAGGTTAGGCTTTAAGCAAGAATACAACCGACTGCTCCGAAAAATAGAAGTAAAGTATGGGACAGCGATGGTTCGTTCCTATGAGTTGGTGTATAAAGAGGGGGCGTTTAGAAAGTCGTTACTTAGTGAAATTAAGGTGTACGATGCCGAGGGCAAACTGTTTTATACCAACACGTTGGACTATTACGACGATGTTCGGGACAGTTCGGGCAAGTATGTTCCTTTTGGCGAGTTTAAGAAATGGGAAGTTCCTAAAGACGGGATAGACTACACCTTCTTGGGGATTAAGGGCTTTTCGGGGCACCCTACTTTGGCGGGGACTTCCAGCTCCAATAGTAAGGGGGGGAGTTTCCGTATAGGGGTAGGACCTTCGGCGGACGCTTACAAAATCAATACGGTTGGGGTAAGTGGAGGTTACAGCTCTGGTAAAACGGAAAACAGGGTCTTTTTGCAGGATTTAGACGGCGACAATCTTCCGGATAAGGTTTATATTAAAAAAGATAAAGTTTATTACCGTAAAAACTTATCCTCTCAAGGCTTAACTAAGTTTTCGGACGAACTGAAAGAGATTAACCTCCCTCATATGGGGATTAGTGAATCCTCATCGTTTAGTTTTGGAGTTGATTTGCAAGTTTCTCGGGCAACGATTGGCTACGACCGCCAGAGTACAACCAGCAGGACTTTCTCTTATTTTATGGATTTTAATGGCGATGGCTTGGTTGATTTTGCCGATGGTGGGCGGGTGTATTACAACCGATTGGTGAACGGGGTACCTACCTTCTATGCTACCAGTAGCGGAACGCCAGCACCTATAGTGGCGAGCAATAATAAATTGGACTTACAGGGCAGCACGGGGCATACCAAGGAGGAGTTGGAGCGGTACAATCCTCTGCACGATGTCGTTAGAACTTGGCGGGCTCCACATTCGGGGAATATAGTGGTAAAGCACGCCTACCAGTTGCAGCAAGACCTTTCCGAAGCCCGTCTAAACTACAAGAAAAACGACGGTACGGAGAAAGCTGACGGTGTGAGGCTTTACTTTCAGCATAGGGACAGTCTTTATTGGAAACAAGACATTGATGCCGAGGACTACACTCTAAAGCACAGAGAGGACACGTTGGAGGTTAAGCAGGGCGAATTGCTTCACTTTAGGGTAAGTTCTAAATACGACGGTAACTTCGACCAAACCCTTTGGACACAGAATATTGAGTATAAGACCATAGGCGATAATGAGAAGGATTATAACGGTTTGAGCTTAAAGTATTACAGTTCGGAGGCGGACGCTTTGCACCCTTCGGCACAGGGGTATATTTTCAGCACCTCTGCCCAACCGAAGTTTGGAGGGAAGTTTATTAAGGGCGTTACAACGGATTTAGTCAAGGTAAAGATTTATAAGTACGGGTTTAGTATTAGTCCGGTGTTATTGTACGAGCGTACATTCCAAGCGGCAGAGACGGCGGATTTAGATTTAAGCACCATCAATTTGGGCAATTTCAACGCTGAGGAGGGCATCAGCATTACCGTAGAATCGCCAACGGAAATCAACTGGAAGCAGCTCACTTTTACGCCGGAAGTTCGCTTTATCAATGAACAAAATGAGGAAGAAACCCAACCGCTGAATGTGGACTTTCTAATCAGCGAGAAGTTAGATGTGCACTATGCTCCTAAACTCGTAATGCCTCAACAAAAGGGGAAACTAAGACTATTGTTAGATGCTAATTTTAGTTCTGCAATGGCGGGAACGCTCGAAATCACGGCGAAGCAGTCGGGCAAGGTTGCGGCGAGGAGTAGATTTAATGTGAGTTGGGGAACTTCGGCACTTCCTGTAACGGAGCCGGTGGTGTTGGATAGCATCAGCAAAGACGAGCCTTTGTTTGTGGAGATTAAGGTGTCTAACAAAGCGCTATACAGAAATTTGGTGGATAAGAATATGCCTGTAACGCTTCAAATCAAAGACTCGATTAAAATTCCGGAGGACGACCCAAGGCAACCCGATGAGAAGTATGAAATCATCACGACGACACAGCTACACAATGCTTATACGGTCTATACCCTTTACCACGAGAGAAACGAGAATGTATTGTTTGGCAAGAACTTTAGAGGCTGGGGTGGTTTTATCCTTAACGGAACATTAGCGGGGGAGATGATAGATGAATTGAGGTTAATGGACTTTACGGGGAACTACTCGGACGACGAAGACCATGTACCGGATACCGACCCCGACAAGCGAAATCCGGAACAGGAGGAGCCGGGAATGGAAGTTTCCAAGGCGTACTTTTTTAGGGGGGTAGCCAGCTATCCTAAGAAACGCTATCAGGGGTTAGAGGAAGATATTTATGTTTCTGAGCGTTACTTTTCGCCATCGCGTTTGGGGGAGAACGATTTGGAGAAACACTTAGACACTTCGTTGCCGCAGCTTTCTGGGGGGAGCGGTGGGGCGCTCATTATGGTGAGCGAAACCCGAAGCAATGCCTTTTCGGGCGGGGCGGCTATTGTGGGTGGCTCTTATTCTAACGCCCATTCGAAAGTTACCCAAACGATGAGCGACTTTAACGGCGACCGCTTTCCGGATTTTGTGCGTGGGGGGCACGTTCAGTTTACCGAGCCGAGGGGAGGCTTAGAAGCTCGAACGATAGGCTTGGGTGGAGATTTCAGCCGTTCCAAGGTGGAGACCAATGGCGGCTCGTTCAGTGGCTCGTTCCACCACGGCGAGCCTAAATCCTCTATGACCTTTAAAATCACGAGGAACGACCAGCAGAGGCTTACCATTACCCGTTCTACCGACGATGCCGACAAGGCGAAAAACAGCGTTTCGGTAAGTGGGAGCGTAGCTTCATCAAACGATTATTCCGAATATACCTATACCGACCTCAACGGCGACGGCTTGGCGGATAGGGTCACTAAAGACGGCTACATCAGTTATAACACGGGGTACGGCTTTTTGCCGCAGGAGCAATGGGTTGGCTTTGGCGGATTGCTCACGGGCGATTCGCAAGACTTTAGTGCAGGCTTGGGCTATTCCGCTTATGGAGGCTCATTTACGGGCGGGCTTAATTATACCAACTCCATTACACAGAGCCGCATCCAGTTTTTAGATATGAATGGCGACGGCTTGGCAGACCGTGTGGTGTATGGCGATAGCCATACGCTGGTGTATCAGAATTTAGGCAACACTTGGGACACAACGCCTTTGGTTATTCCTAAAGTAGCGGGCAACCCTATTGCTGTAAACCGAGCGATTAGCTACGGGGGCAGTGCCAAGTATTCGGTGTATTTCAAATGGGGGTTCATCAAATTTGGCTTTACGGCAGGGGGCTTTGCAGGTAAGAGTACCAGCCGAATGGAGGCGGCGTTTATGGATGTGGACGGCGATGGCGATTTAGACTACATCTTGTCCGATGGCGAGGACGACCTCCGTGTGGCGACCTCTAATATACGCCGTACCAATAGGCTTAAGAGCGTTAAGAATGCCACGGGCAGCACCTTTGAGGTCGATTACGAGTGGGTGGCGCCTACTTACGAAAACCCTAACAGCAAGTGGGTGCTAAGCGAGGTAACCACTTTTGACGGGCATCAGGGCGATGGCGAGGACTACACCGTGAGCCGTTTCACCTATAAAGACCCATACTACGACCGCCGCGAGCGGGAGTTTTATGGGTTTGCCGAAGTAAAGCAGGAACAGCTGGACCCTAAGGACGGCAAGGTGCTAAGAACTTCCGTGCAGCACTATTATAACAGGGACTACTTCCGCAAATCGTTGGCGAAAAACAGCTATACCTTAGACGCCCAAGGGCGAAAACTCACCGAAAGCACCGTGCAGTATCAGATTAAAAACGCCCGTACCAATACCGATTGGGAGGCGGAGCGTTTGGCACTGCCTGAAAGCGATGCCATTTCGGTCTTTATTGCCCCTACGGAAACCACCGAACGCCAATACGAGGGGGCGGGGTATTTGGAGCACAAAATCGCCCAAAGCTACGATGCTAAGGGGAACATCACCACTTACCAAGACTTTGGCACGGGCAATCCCAACTCGGCACTCAAAGCGGAAATTACTTACTACGAGAGCGAAACCCCTTACTTTGGGGGCATTGCCAAGAGCATCACGGTGCACGATGCCAACGGTTTGGTACGGAAACGCGAGGCGGACATCAACCCGCAAACGGCAGAAACCACTCAAATCCGCAACTATTTTTCGGCAGACCGTTACGCTCGTACCGACTTGTCTTACGATGCGTACGGCAACCTTGCCCAAATCACAGGGGCAGAAAACCACAAAGGCGAACGAGCCACCCTCCAATACGAATACGACGAGGAAACGCACAGCCACCTGACGAAAATTACCGACCATTTCGGCTACGAAACCCGCACGGCGTACGACTACCGCTTTAACGCTCCGTTGGAAGTGACCGACCGCAACGGGGAGCAGCTGCACTATACCATAGACGCTAAGGGGCGTACCACGCACATTCTCGCGCCTAAAGAAGCAGCGGCGGGCGTGCCTTATACGGTGGCTTACGACTATTATCCAGAAGCCAAAGTGCCTTACGCCAAAACAAGAAACTACGATGCCGAGCACGGCAAAGACATCATCACTTATACCTATACCGACGGCTTAGGGCGTACGCTGCAAGTCAAGAAAACGGCGGCACTGTTCCAAGGGAAAAACCAAGCCGATGCCGAGCGCCTCATCGTATCGGGCAAACAAGTGTACGATGCTTTGGGTCGGGTGGTAGAGAGCTATTACCCGACTACCGAAACGCCAAGCGAAGCGTTCAGCACCCAAGTTTCTACGGTAACGCCTACCACTACGGCTTACGACGAGAAAGACCGCCCAGTATTGCAGACCCTTCCCGATGGCAGCACGGTAGCCACGGCTTACGAGGTGTCGGAAACAGCAGGCACCAAGACCCTTAAAACCACCGTAACCGATGCGTTGGGCAGGGTGTCCCATAGTGCCACCGATGTTTTGGGCAGAACGCTGAAACAGGTGCAGCCTACGGGGATAGAAACCACCTACCACTACAACGCCCAAGGCGAACTCCTAAAAGTAACCGATGCCGAGGGACACCAGACCCTAAGCGAGTACGACCTTTTGGGGCGTCGCACCCAACTCACACACCCCGATGCGGGCATCACCACATTGGCGTACGATGTGGCGGGCAACCTCATACGCCGTCAGACCGCCCAAATTCGGGAGCAGATGCCGGATGCGGCGATAGAATACCACTACGACCACAACCGCTTGCAGGAAATCCGCTACCCTAAGCACCCGGAGAACAATGTCCGTTACCATTACGGTAAGCAGAGCGAGAGCCCTCGCCGTCGGGGACGCTTGTGGTTGGTGGAGGACGCCAGTGGCGGCACCGAGTATTTCTACGGTAGTATGGGCGAGGTTGAAAAAGAAATCCGCTCGCTACGCATCACGCCGACGGAGGTGCACACCTACATCACCGAATACGGGTACGACAGCTTTAACCGTATCCAAACGATGACTTACCCCGATGGCGAAGTCTTGGACTTTGGCTACAATCGGGCAGGGCAACTCACCACCCTCACGGGGAAAAAGGGCAACTACGAATACCCCTACCTTAAACAACAAGGGTACGACGAGTTCGAGCAGAAAGTGTATCGTCGTTATGGTAACGATACGGAGACTTTTTATGCTTACGATGCCGTTATGCGTAGGTTAGCAACGCTCAACACTCAAAATACTAAACGAACCTTCCAAGACAACCGCTATACTTACGATTTAGTGGGGAACATCTTGCAGGTGGAGAACCAAGTCCCAATCGTGAATTACGCTTTGGGTGGAGCAAGTAGCTATCAATACCAATACGACGAGCTTAACCGTCTAATAAGAGCGACAGGAACTTACACAGGCGAGGCAACTTCTGCGGAGTACCAGCTCCAAATGCAGTACAATAAGCTCAATGGTATTGTTCAAAAATCCTTAACCCATAAGCAAAACGGTAAGGACAAAGGTTATACATTAGATTATACCTATAACAACCCTAAACACCCACACGCTTTAAGTATCTTAAAAGATACCACCACGCCTAAACCTCGTACTTACGAATACGATGGTAACGGTAACCCTATCTCTTACGATGGCTTTAAGGATTTTAGAGTGATGGTATGGGACGAGGAGAACCGTTTGCAGGGTTTAAACGACAATGGCAAACTCCACCTTTACACTTACGACCACACAGGCGAAAGAGCCGTAAAAAGTAGTGCAGAAAGTCAGAAGACTGTTATCAATGGGGTGAGTTCTGCGGTTATCGTTCACGCCGAGAATTACACCGCTTATGTTAATCCGTACTTTGTCGTAAACAAAGGGAAATTTACAAAACACTATTTTGAAGGTACAAGCCGTATTGTGTCAAAATTGGGCGAGGGAACTTTCCACCAACCAAGTGGACTAATGGCAGGCGGTATAGACTACATTAAACAGAGTGCGAAAATACAGGAGGCAATAGATAACTATGTGCGTGGTTTAAATGTCCCACCAGGTCCACCAACCCAGCACGGTATTTATGGAACGCCTGATTTTACAGGACAAGAGTACCCAAGTATAGATTGGTCAGACATTAGCCAAGACCAAGAGCCGCCCGAAGGGTGGCCAAGACCGCCTAAATTTAATGAGCCGGGCGATGTTCCGGGACCTCCGGTACAGTATGGCGACCCCGTGAAACCCGATAATGTAAAAGGTGGGTTTGGTTATGTGGATAATGGGATAGAAGAACGCAACCTTTATTTTTATCACCCCGACCATTTGGGTAGTTCTTCGTATATCACGGATAAGGACGGTAATATCAATCAGCATACGGAGTATATGGCGTTTGGCGAAATACTGTTTGACGAGCATAAAGTGAGCAGAAGAATGCCGTATTTGTTTAATGGCAAAGAATTAGATTCTGAAACGGGATTGTATTATTATGGGGCAAGGTATTATGACCCGAGAGTGTCTATATTTTTAAATATAGACCCGTTGGCGGAGAAGTATCCGTTTACTTCGCCTTATACTTATGTTAATAATAATCCTATAAAATATATAGATCCAGATGGTAAAAGACCATTAGATTGGTTTTGGGATAGTAAGATTAAAGCTTTTGTTTATGATTCGTCTTTAACTTCTGAGGCACAATTTAATCATTTGAAAAGTTTAGGCTTAGTAAATGGAGAATATTTAGGTAAGAGTGGAAACTGGAATGTTACTTTAGGTAGTGAAATTATTGGTAGGGTTAGTCTACAATCTGATGGCTCTTGGACTAATATGAGTAATGCTGATCAAAACAAGTGGGAATATCATAAATCAGGCTCAGGTCGTAGGCAAAGTCAATATTTTACAAACATGGATTCAAGTAGGAATTGGGGAGTTAAAGTATTAGACGAACCATACACTGTAGGTATAAGTGGAGAAGCTACTGTAGGGGTAGGGATAGGGTTTGAAATAGGCTATTTTAGTGGTAATTACGACAGTGGTGTTTATTTAAACCTTTATAAATCAGCAGGATTAAGTGTAGGTTTTGGTGGAGCATATAGTGAATATACGACACAGAATGGTCATGATCCTTTAACTACAGCAAATTTTAGTGGAAACTATTGGAATATTCAAGGAGGAATTGGTCCAATTTCTGGAAATTATGGAGAGACTGCAAGGAATGATAAAAATCAAAATGTTAGAATAGGTGGATCAAGTGTATCATCCAGTATTTTGAATTTTATCAAAAGACCTAAATTATCTATAGGAGGTAGCATACAAGTTGGAACAACATATATTAACCCAAGTAAAACAATCAGAGAAAATGAGAAGTAGGAATTTAGGATTAAATTTATTAGGAACTGTAGTATTTTGCTTAATTATCATTGGATATTTTTACTATAAAAAATATCAAGAAATCAATTCCGAAAGAGTGGTGCAAAAGAATTTAGATACTAATTTTTTTGGGACGATTGATAGTATGTATATTGATAGTCAAAATCATGGTTGGTTAATAATTGTTTTATCAACAAAGGAAGTATTGCGTTTTAATGGTTCGGATAGGTTTATGTATGAAAAAAATGACAGTATAGTAAAGCGTAAGGGTGAGGATAGTATTTATATTTACAGGGATGGAATGGTAAAGTCTTACAAATACTGAAGGATGGGTCGTGTATCAGAGTTAGTGATGATGATTTAGAATATTGAGGGGTATTGTTATCCAGCGGAGAGGTTCTTTTGAAATATTGGTTTAGACAAAGAGGGTATTAGTCAGCACACAGAGTACATCGCCTTTGGCGAGGTGCTGTTTGATGAACACAGTGTAAGTAGGAGAATGCCATATTTGTTTAATGGTAAGGAGCTGGATAGCGAGACGGGGTTATATTATTATGGAGCAAGATACTATGATGCGAGGGTTTCTTTATGGCTTGGCACAGACCCATTAAGTGGGTACAATCCAATAATGGAAACAGAGCATTATATAGATGGTCAGCATAACGGGGGAGTATTTAATCCAATGAACTTTGCTACCTATTCTTATACTTATCAAAATCCAATACTTTATATAGACCCTAACGGAAAGCAAACATTTTTTCTGCATACTAGAAATTTTGCTCCTTTTGATAGATTTGGAGGAGGTTTTGAGGGAGATGGGGATAATAGAAAATTTTCAACAGCAAAAAATATGTCTTATAGAATAGCTGGTACTGCTACGATTAATTTAGATAAATTTACTATGAGTAATGTTCGTGGAGGTAAAGCTCATTCTGATTGGTTAGGAACTAGCTTTAGTAGTGCAATTTCTCCGACAAATGTTGATTATAGTTATGCGGATAATGGTAGAAAAACCCAAAATTATTATATGCATATTTATGGTAAAAATAAAGCATTATTATGGGGGATTGTTTCACCAGATATAGATACAAATGTTAATCTAGAAGTTTCTAATATTAAGAAAGGGCAAAGTTTTGATATTTCAGGAAATGTATATGGTGATAAATTTCCATCAAATGAAACATATATTACTGATAAAAAAGGTAACTCTTTGTTTTTAGGAGTTTCTGGAGCGGATGGTTCACCTTTTACATCTTTAGCTGGAGATAATGATAGACCTATGTCTAGTTTTAAATTTAAAGTTTTACTAAATAAAGATGATACATTTAGGGGTGTAAGATATAGGGGAAAAGATTATACAGGTAGTCAATGGAACTCACAATTTGAGAAATTAAATCCAAGAGATGGCAATGTTCAATCGGGAAAATCAGCAGAATAAATTTTATTATGAAAAATTCAATGTTTAAGATATTTATTATAAGTCTTGTGATATTATCCTTTTTTGCTTATTTAATAGGTCTTACAGATAGTGCTTTTCAGAAAAATTATTATTCAGATAATATATTTATTTGTTTTATTAATTCCATAAAATATTTTATTTTTTGGGTATTACCTTATTGGTGGTTAATTATATTGATTGGAGCAATCTTATCAATGGGGATATTTTATGTATTTAAGAGGGTTATATATCTGATGCAAAAATAAGTTAAAATGCACTGTCAAACTGTCATAAAAAGCAAAAATAAGTTTCGGAGTTTCGTCGGACCTACGACGGAGACACGACGGAGCGATGACGGAGCGGTACGCAGTAAAAAAAGACTGCCAAAATGGCAAAAAGGCAAGTTTACCAAGCATTATTTTGAAGGCACGAGCCGTATTATGTCAAAATTGGGTGAGGGAACATTTCATCAACCGTCTGGTATAAATGCAGGAGGAATAGATTATATCAAGCAATCAGCTAAGGTGCAAGAGGCGATTGATAGTTACATTAGAGGGCTGAATGTACCACCGGGACCGCCGACACAACACGGTATATACGGCACACCTGATTTTACAGGACAGGAGTACCCAAGTATAGATTGGTCGGATATTAGCCAAGACCAAGAGCCACCCGAAGGCTGGCCACGCCCACCGAAATTTAACGAGCCTGGCGATGTACCGGGTCCGCCAGTGCAATATGGCGACCCAGTGAAACCCGAAACGGTAGAGGGCGGATTTGGATTTAAGGATAATGGCGTGGAGGAAAAGAATTTATACTACTATCACCCTGACCACTTAGGTAGCAGTAGCTACATTACAGATGCTAATGGCGATATAAACCAACATACCGAATATATGGCGTTTGGGGAGGTATTATTTGATGAACACAAGGTAAGTAGGAGAATGCCGTATCTTTTCAATGGTAAGGAACTGGATAGCGAGACGGGATTATATTATTACGGTGCGAGGTATTATGATCCAAGGGTAAGTTTGTGGTTGAATGTAGACCCGTTGGTAGAAAAAACTCTGGAACCATATTCTTACACAAATAATAATCCTATAATGTTGATAGATCCTGATGGTCTTTTTCCTAGACCTCCTAATTTATCAAATATCACTAATGTTACCAATGTTTTATCTGGTAAGAAATGGATTAGTTATGGAAGTGATATAACAATAACATCTGTAAGTAGTCTTTTTGGTTACGAATTAAGTCGGAGAACAGAAACAAGGAGCTCTAGTTTAGGAAATTATGAGTGTGCTGACTATAGTAGGCTTCAGGTTAAACAAGGTGGTAATAATTATACGGCTGTTGGTTCAAAAAAAAGAGTTGATATGTATGTGAAAGCAGGAGGAGACGAGTCAAAACTTGATTTACAAAAAGGAATAAATATTATTGTAAATAATTTGAAAGAAGGTAAGGCTGTTATGGCAGGGGTAATGTATGATGCTCAAAAGGAAACAGGTAATTCAAATTCAGCAACAAACCACTATGTTACAATAGTAGGAATGGGTAAAGATAATGATGGATATTATTTTTCTTATTACGATAATTTTACAGGTGGAGTAGGGAAAGATGTTGGAACAGATGTTACATTAAATAAATTTAGATTATATAAATCCTCTAAGGGAACTTATTATTTTTCTGATGGTAAGGATGGTAGTATACCCTATAATGGAAATAAGCCTGCGAAGGAAGGTAGACCAACAAGATATGTATTAACAGAAGTTAGAGATAATGAATAGAATATTAGTATTATTTATATTTTTATGTTGTTTTTTAGCAGCATGTAGTGATAAAAAAAATAAAATTATAGGTATTTATAAAATTGATAAATATGATATTTTATATGATAATAATGTAAAAGATTACCAGTATTTAGAGTTAAAATCAGATGAGATTTTTAATCTTTTTTATACGGAAACAGAATCATCAGAAAATATACAAGGTAGGTGGAAAATTTTAGGTGAAACTAAAGATAATGGGGTATTGGTTCAGTTTCAATATGATGAAAGGGTAATAGTAGGAATATTAAGAGGAAATATATTTTATTTTACAGGGGCTAATGATTTTCACAATGGTAAATACAGAAATATATTGTATGTTAAAACTTCAAAAAAAAGATGAAAATAAAATGAAAATGTAGGTCGTGTATCAGAGTTAGTGATGCTAAAATAAACTAAAAAATGTACTGTCAAACTGTCATAAAAAACAAGAATAAGTTTCGGGGGTTCGTCGGATCTACGACGGAGACACGACGGAGCGATGACGGAGCGGTACGCAGTAAAAAAAGACTGCCAAAATGGCAAAAAGGCAAGTTTACCAAGCATTATTTTGAAGGCACGAGCCGTATTATGTCAAAATTGGGTGAGGGAACATTTGGCCGTGTATCAAAGTTAGTGATGATGATGATTTAGGTTATTAAGTGTTTGGTTGTTAGAGGTGATGTTATTGTAGATAAGTCTTAAAAGATGAATGATAGATATATTAGAGTAACAAAAAAGTGATAAAAAAGGAGATAAATGATAGAAATTAAGACCTCGTGTATTAAAGTTAGTGATACCAAGATGTGTCCCCATTGTTTATCAAAAAAAATTATTAAAAATGGACGCACCAAGACCTTAAAACAACAGTATTACTGTAAGGAGTGTTATCGTCGTTTTATAGATTATTACACCTATCATGCTTATCATTCAGAGATTAACCGCAAAATAGTGGTCTATACAAAAGAGGGTTTGGGGATTCGTTCTATAGCGAGGGTATTAGGTATATCTGCTACCACTGTACTGAAAAGACTTTTGGCTATAGCTAAAGCATTGTCTTCTCCTTTGATAGCCTACGGAAAGGAATATGAGGTAGATGAGATTTGTAGTTATGTGAGGCATAAAGGAAATAAAATTTGGATTACTTATGCTATGGAGCGTGATAGTAGAAATGTGGTGAGTTTTAGCATTGGTAGGCGAACTAAAACCACTTTGTCAAAAGTAATTACCACATTGCTTTATAGCCGTCCAAAGTGTATCTATACAGATGGTTTACATCATTACCGCTACTTGATTCCTCAAAATGTACATAAGGTCTCCCGCTATGGCACTAATAAAATAGAACGATTGAATCTAACCTTGAGAACTAAACTAAGGCGTCTAAATAGGAGAACGATTTGTTTTAGTAAGAGTCTTTGTATGTTTATGGCGATAATGAAAATATATTTTTGGTATTAGCTTACTATAATGGATAGTAATTTAGTGCAAATATTAGTTAGTGTAATTATAGCGATATTATTACTCCTTTATATAAAGGATAAAAAAAGATATATGAAAGGAAAAGAGTATGATCCTACAGATGAAGCAGAAATTGTTAAATCATATATGGGAATAGCTTTATGTGTTTTGTCTGTGATTATTTCAGTATTTAGGCTGTTGGCATAACCAATGATTAGTACTACTAAATTTTTACGATATTAAGTATTTTCACTGCGTCGGTCTCGCGTAAAATTTCCTGCCCGATGGAAATTTTACGCGAGGCCGACGGAAAAATCACGCGAGGCTGATGGAAAAAATTTTGCTCCTCGATGGAGTGAAATGGGCTTCGGGGAGGGGGTTTTTTGTTTTGGGGGGTGTGAGTGGTGGTTGCAAGGTGGTGGTGGAGCGTGGGGCTTGGCGTTGTGGCTAGGGGTGGGGGTGCGTAAGGGATAGGAGCGGCTACCCCACAGCCACAGAGGGTAGGCACCGTGCGGAAGCTGTGGCGAGGAGTAATAGCGGATAGCCCGACCCGAGCAGCGGGCTTAAGCGCTGGCGAGGGATACGCCCCTGTAAATAAGATGGTGGAGCTAGCTTCTCTTTAGGGCTTCTTGTATCCCCTTTAGTCCGTCCGAAAACTCGGCAAGTAATGCGGCTATTTGTGCCATTCTATCGTTCTCGCCTAGTCCTTTGAGACGCTTGTTCTTCTGGAAGGTTTCTTGTATGTGGTGCCATCTGGTGGCTTCGGTTTCGGTAAGGAGTGCCATCATTTCTTTTAGTTTGAGTAGGTTGGCTTCTGCACCTGTGGTGAGGGTTTGGGATTCGTTTTGGTAGTGTTCTAGGATAAGTGCTTGTACTTCTGCCTCGGAGAGTATGGGCTGTACTTTGGTAACTAGCTTGCTCATATCTCGGTAGGAGCCTTGTAGCTTAAATGCGGGCTCGGTTCTGTAATCGTCTTCCATAGCGGCGGATTGTATGTACTGGGAATTGACTTGCAGTACGACCTGCCTTATTTGTATGATTTTCTCCAAAACGGCTCTAAAGTCGGCTATCTCTTGTGCCGTAAAGTTGCCTTCTATGGTAGGGTCTGGCGTTTGGTTTTGTATGGCGTCGTAGAGCTGATATAGGTTTTGGTAGGCGGGTTGGGTAAGCCTAGTGAGGTAAGGGTTGGAGGTAATGGCGTTTTCGATAAGGCTAAGCTCAAATAGGTCTGTTTGTGTGCCTGATATGTCGCCTAGGTTATAGATGTCGGCACGGTTGGCCAGCATATCTGGGATTTGGAACTTGTCGCCGCTTTCCGTATATGGGTTGCCCGCCATTACTAGGCAGAACCTTTTGGAGCGCATATCGTAGGTTTTAGAAACGCCGTTGTAGATGCCTTCTATTTTTCGTTGCCCATCTGCTAAGGAAATGAATTTTTGTAAAAACTCGGGGTTGCAGTGTTGTATGTCGTCTAGGTACAGCATTACATTATCTGCCATTTCTAGGGCGAGGTTGAGCTTTTCTAGCTCCTGTCTAGCTCCTGCATTTTTGGCTTCGCTAGGGTCGGTAGAGGTAATTTCGTGCCCGATGGCAGGTCCGTTGATTTTCATAAACACCAAGCCCATTCGGTCCGCCACATACTCCATCAGCGTAGTTTTACCGTAGCCAGGAGGCGATACCAAGAGCAGCATTCCCATTCGGTCGGTTCTCTTTTGTTCTCCCAAAGCTCCTATTTGCTTTGCGAGGTTGGCTCCAATGAGGTTGAAGTACACCTCGTTAATGAGTTTGTTTCTCACGAAAGAGCTAAGCACCGAGGTCTTGAACGAGCTGAGCTTTAGTTCCTTTTTCTTCTTCTCTATCCATTCTTTCTTTAGCTTTTGTAGCTCGGTGAACTTAGGAATGATGTTCTGGTGGTAGTAGCTTAGCCTTTGGCTGAAGTCGTGGAAGTCTAAAATATATTCTGTATTGGTATCCAAAGACTTTAGCCCTGCAATGGTTTCGGTGTGGCTTACTGTGGAGATTTGGTTCTCGTGGAAGTTTTGGGTAATGATAAATGCAGAAGCCTCCTCTATAACCATTTGGCTTGCTTCTGTATGCTCGGCAAGGAGGAAGGTTTTTAGGGCATTTTCTACAATATCATAACACGCCGAAGGGTAGTGGTGCAAATCTTCTATTTGCTGACTGAACACGAGGTCTTTGCCTTTTTCTTTTAATCCGTTAACGAATTTCTGATAGAGTTCTGCTGCTTCTTTTGAGATTACAAAGCGGTTTCGGTCCTCTTTCTTGAGGTACACGGCAGCGTTATAGGCAGAGGTGTGGCAGAAGCCTTGGAAGTCTTTATTAAAATCGTCTATCTTTTGGGATAGGGTAGCGTTGAGGTAGGTAAACTGCTTAGAGTTGGCAAAGGTGTCCGATAGTAGGTGTACTGCCGAAAACTGTTTCTCGTAAAATACTTTTTCTTCTGGGGCAAGGAAGAACCAAAATAGCTGTGCCAAAGCCCTCTCGGACGGGTTGTATCTAAGGAGTCCTAAGTGGTTGTTGAGCTGTTGTAGTTTGGTGAGAATCAGTAGGGCATCTTCATCGTGTACGCCTTTTACTAAGCCCTCTCCAAAGTGATTTTTGAGGAATTGCTCTATGAGCAGTCGGTTGGTTTCTTCAGACGAAATAGCGGGGTTTTTAAGGAAGATTTCCCAAGCGAGGTACTCCATCTTTTTTACCTCTGTATTTTCCGAAACAAATTCTTGATGCCATACTTCCTGATAATCTTGTATCGCCTCAAAAGCCAATGGTTCGTAGAAGCTCGTCCCAGTAATATGGTAGTAGTAGGCTCCTTGTCTTAGCACTAAGCTAAGGTCTAGCTTCTGCTGATTAACCGCAAACTGGTACTTGCCGAAGTTAATGGTATTCTCGCCATCGGTATAGATTTCCTTTTTGTCTTTAAGTTTGCGTATAGCGTCTTGTTGAGCTGTTTTTAGGTGGGTTTGTAGTTCTTCGGCTTTGTTGCTATCCTGTAAATCGTTAAGCTGGGCAACGAGCTCTCTTAGCTTGTCCACCATCAAATCGGAAGCGAAATAGCCGTTGATTTCCACTTCTGTATCAAAAGATTCGGCTTTGCTGATGATGCTCTTCAAGATTCGCTCTCCAGACTGAAATAGGTTTTGTGTTCTTCTGTTTTGAGCCTCGGTAAGCTGCACCATTTTGTTCTGAAAATGGGTGTAAACTTCCTCTCTCTTATCGGCGATTATCTGTATAAACTCCTCGAAGTCTATGAATTTGGTCTCTAGTTCTTCTAGTTGTATGGAGAGTTTGGTAAGGTATTCGTCTGCCTTATCTGGGGTGTTTGCCAACTCTAGGAAGTTGATGGAGGCTTGGTCAAACAATGTAATTTGAGCTTTGAAATCTGCAGAAAGTTCTGTTCCAGAAATTTCTCTTTTCTTGTTGTTAAGTTCTATTCTCTGCTGGTTGATTTGCGAGAAAATCACCGAAATTTTTTCTACGATTTGGGTAGAATGGGAGGCATCGTCTATCTTTAAATTGTTAACGATGTTTACCAATAGTTCTAGCTGTAGTGCGAGTTCGTCTAGGCTTTGCTCTATATTCTTAGCCTCCACCGATTTGGATAACTGCTGCGTTTCGCTAATAAGTGCATTTATCTTGTCCTCGTAAACCACCAAAGCATCGTCTTGTAACAAAAACTGAACGCATTGTGCTGCGAGTTCGTCAGCCCTTTCATTAAGCTGTTGCTCCCACGCTTCTATTTTGGGCAGGTCGGAATATTGTAGTTCTTTGGCACTTATCATTTCGCCCCTTAAGGTTCTTATTTCCGACAGGGTTTCTATAAACTGGTGCAAAGCGGTATAGTTTACCAGCGAGGTCTGCGAAAGCAGTTGCTTAAACTTTTCTTCTAAAGTATCTAATGCGGCTTGTGTGTTTTTTCGGATTTCTACCACCTTTTCATACTCGTTAATGGCGGCGTGAGCTATCTTTCGGATTTCTGATATAGGCTCCGATAGATGCTTTACACTTTCTTTATCCAAAAAATAGTAGTTGTCTAGAATGGAAGTGGCTCTTTTTACAATATCGGTATATAGTCCCGCGTAAGAGTCTTTTTTGTTGAGTAGCACTATAAGCTCTTGGCAGTCTGCCATAGCCTTTACGAGGTCTTTGTTGCCAATCTTAAAAAGCTCGTTTTCTCTAAGAGTTTCACTAATGACAAGTTCTTTGGTAAAAGGCGTTTGCCATAGCTGTACTAGATGGTTTTTGCTTTCTTCTGTATTTTTAAGGTAGGCTAGGATACCGTTGTCAAAAAGGCTGAAACCATTACAATAGATAGGCGTATCTATGGTCTGATTGATGATGTTATAAGGGATAAGAGCGTAATCATTAGAAGTTTCGTCATAAAAAGCGAAGAGGAAGTTTTCTCCGTTGCTGGCAGTTATCTTTCTGTCAAAGAAAATATTTTTCTCTTCGGTTTCTATCACCTTTATTTCACCCGTTTGGAGGGCAAATCCGTTGGAGTAAATAACGCCTTGGTTCTCGGGAAGAAGTATAGCCGAATGTTTGAGGCTATCTACACGCTTTACCTTTTTCTCTTTATGGTTGTATACAAAGTAGCGTTCGTCTTCTTGGTAAGGTTTTATTTTGAATAATACGAGGTTGTCATAATCAAAAAAGTGTACTTCGGCATCGTCTAGCGTTTGGTCTTTATGAGCTACGGGTTCGCTGTAAATTCCTTTGCCTGTTTGGGTATTATCTTCCACTTTAATGGTAATATCTCCGCCGATGGCTTCCACAAAAACCTTGTCTGCCAGAGAAATGTGCGGGTGCCTACCTGTACGGTGCATATCTCTAGTAGCTTTAACCCACTGGAACTCGTGCTGTGGAGGATACTTTACCTCCGAAGCACTTCTAGAATCTATAAAGTGCAGTTCGTTGTCTTTTATTAACCATTTAAAAGCCTTAATATCCGAAGCATTTGCAGAGAGTTGAAATACGAAGTAAAGATAATTTTGGGTATAATAGAACCTAACGAATTGGGTATTTCTATAATATTTGTAAAGATTTTTGAACTCTTGTACAAAATTGGCATCATCTAGAAAAGTGATGGGTTGTGGCTCAAAACGATTTTCTTGAAAGGCATAAAGGGCAAATACATCAGTAACTTCCACTTCTGTTTTCAGACCTAAGTGGGTATTATAACCTACGATGCACAGATGGTTAACGGCAAATAGGTCTTTTATCTTACACGACTGCTCTGTAGAAATTCGTTCGTTGGCAATCAGTGAGAAGTCTATTCCTCCAAATACTTTCTTTCGGTCTTCATTAAGGGCAGCGAGTTTATGAGAAAGATGGTTTTTCTGTTCGTTAAGTCGGTTCTGAATAATCTCGTAAGTACCTGATTGTAGATTGTCCTTTGACATTTTATGAGCTACGATTTATGGTTGATAATAATGTTAGAATCTGAAATAAAGGGATAAAAGTCCGCCCACATTTTAAGTGAGCGGCGTTTTCTTTTCTATCTGATAGGTTTATCTTGGATGCCTAAGTGTTTGGCTACATCTAAAGCTCTGGTGAGAAGACCTTGCTCTTGTGGTTCTGCAACCCCTTTGAGTTTGAAGATGAGAGAAGCAATGCTTAGGTTTTTAATATCTTCTGAAGAAATTTTATACTTTTCTACCATTTGCATTACCTTTCCTATCAGATTGTTTTCGTTATCAGAATCTAGTAGAGATTCTTTTAAAATCTGTGCATTTTCGCTGTGTTGGATAAGTTTATCTATCCCTTTACCAGCCGAAATTTGTCTTACAACATTATCAAAGAAAGAGTGGTCGCCTCCTACAATGTCTATTTTCGCTGTTTTAAAGGCTTCTCCTAGCACCTGTGCTTGAGCTTGGGCTATCTCTTTCTGAATGTTTATTTCAGCTAATTCTACCTCTTTCTCCTTAGCTAATTTCAATCTGAACTCTTCGTGTTCTTTTCCAGCATCGTTGAGTTTTTTCATAGCTTCGGCTTTTTCGGTGATACCTGCGGCTTCGGCTAGTGCTTTTTCTTTAATTACATCAGCTTCGGCTAGACCTTCTATCTTCTTAGCCTGAGCTTTTTTCTCTATGATGTTGGCATCTACAATACCTTGTCTTTCTGATGCTTCCGCTTTTGCGTGCATCACTTGAGCTTCTGATAATCCTATGGTAGCCTCCTCTTTTGCAAGAGCATCTGCAATTATTTTTCTTGCTTCGGCTTCTTTTTCGGCGGCATCTCTTTTGGCTTGTGCTTCAATTACATATTTTTGAGCATCTTTTTCGGCAGCGAGTTTTCTTGCTTCTGCTGCTTTTGTTTCTGCAATGAGTCTCTCTTCTGCTTCTCTTGCCGCTATAATGAGTTGTACTTGTTTGTCTCTTTCTGCGGATTTAAGTGCTTCTACATCGTAGATGTTTTGTTGTTCTTCTACTACTGTTTTTTCTTTGGCTAGTCTTTCTCGGATAACATCTTGAATGTTTTTCTTCTCTAGTTCTACAGCCTTATCTTTTTCTATGTCAGCTAAAGCTACAATTCTTTCTCTTTCTGTAGCCTCTAGCATTTTATCTTTTTGTACTCTTTCGGTTTCTACTAAGTCGGCTCTTTCCTTGTTTTTAGCAGCGATTACCACTTGCCTCTGTTTGTTTTCTTCTGCAATTTGTAGTGCTTCTTCTGTTGCAATTCGTACAGATTCGTATTTTAACCTTTCCTCTTCAGCTACTTTTAGTATTTCCGCGTTTTCTCTCGCCTTGATGTTTTCAACCTCCCTTTTTTGTGTTTCTTCTTTTTCGGCTAATTGTTTTTCTAACTCTAAGATAGCCTCTCTAGCTTCTACATCTTGTTTTTTTATGGTTTTTTCTTCTTCTCTTCTTACAAGGTTAGCCTTTATATTCTGAGAAGCCGTGAGTTCTGTGATTTTTTTAATACCTTCAGAATCTAAGATGTTATCTTTGTTAAGATATTCAAGTTTGGTTTGTTCTAAATAGTCTATGGCACAGTCGTCTAGTACATAGCCATTAAGGTCGGTTCCGATGATGTTTAATATTTCTTGTCTAAACTCACTTCTGGCTTCGTAAAGTTCAATGAAATCAAATTTTTTACCTACAGTTTTTAGAGCTTCCGAAAATTTTGCCTCAAAAAGTTCTCTAAGGGTAGATATATCGGAGGCTCTTTGGCAACCAATGGTTTGTCCTACATTGATGATGTCATCTACAGATTTATTTACTCTTACAAAGAATGCTACTTGAATATCAGCACGCATATTATCCTTGCAAATCAATCCGTCTTTTCCTTCTCTAGAGATTTCTAATTTTTTAACAGAAATATCCATTTGCTCTAATCTGTGGATAATTGGAATTACCACTCCTGCATTAAAGAACACTTTGGCGCCTCCGTATCCTGTTCTAAGTAATACTACGCCCTGTACTGTTTTTTTGTACATGGATAAAATCCAAAAGATAAGCCCTAAAGCTGCGATGGCAATTACAGCAACGCTAATGTAGAATGTTGTCATATTAGTTTAATTTATTTTTTAATGATAGTTTGTTTTTCATGATTTTGGTTATTAAAGCTCATAGTATTTCTCTACGAAATAGTATTTCTTATCAGGGTGTTCATCTATAATGATGACTTTGTCGTTTTCTTTTAAAGGTATTCCGTCTTTGCTTTTTACCAATAGCTTAATTGGGTCTTGGTTGATAACTAGTTCTATCATGCCTATTTTATCTTGTTCTATACTAGATTTTAGTGTGCCTACTCTCCCTAAATAGTCGTATGCTATTTCTCCTTTATGATTAATCTCTTTAAATATTGGTTTTAAAGGCATAGACATATATTTACTGATAAACAAACTTATAAAAAAAGCAGGAAATATCGTTACAAAATACGCCCACTGTGGTAATGGAATAAAGTAACTGATATTAACATTGATAAGCCAAGTAAAAAGCAATACTAAGGTTAAAAAGAAAGTGATAGGAACAATATCTAAGTTCAAAAACTTTAGAAACTGAATAAATGCAGATGGTTCATGAGGTACCTCTAGCGTTCCATCTGGATTTTTAATGGCTATCCCATCGGGTTCTAAATCTAGGTCTAAATCAAAGTCTCCTAAGCCAGAAAACATAGTAAGTAGCCAATACAATACGCTTAAAATGAGTAATATACTTAGTACGGTATTGGCTGGATTGAAAGATACTTCTATAAGCTCTTGGATCGTCATTGTGGATTAGGAATTTTTAAGTTGTTCTTTCAGTGCTGCTAATGCTGTTTCTGCTTTTGCATTAGAGGTGTCCGCCGCTTGATTGATTTCCTCATCTATACTTTTGCTAGCATTGGCTATTTCTCCATAAGCATCTGCAACTGCTTCTTGCTGAAGTACTTTTTCTTTCATTTTTTCTAGCATACCTATGGTGCTATCGTTTGAAAGTTGAGACATTTTTTGGTTAATGTCTTTAGTAGCTTGGCTTACCTGTACTCTTGCTTTTAAAGTTTTTAGTTCGCTTTCCCATTTGGCAATGTTGGATTTAAGCGTATTGATATTTGTTTGCATTTTCTCAACATCACTTTCTAATTTTTTACGGTCGGTTTCTGCGATTTTAGAATCGGCTAAAGAAAGTTCCTTCTTTTTAAGAGCTTCCTTAGCTAATCTATCCGCCTCTTCGGTTGGCATTTCTTCCTTCATTCCCTTTTGAACGAGAATAATGGCTTTACTTTGATACTCTTCCGCTTGGTTCTCTAAGGCTGTTTGTTCGTTTTTTCTTCTTATTGCTAAGGCTTTCACTTGGGCTAGAGCATCTATGCTTTTGCTTAGCTGGTCTTTCATTTCTCTAATGCCTTGTTCGGTCATTTTAATAGGATCTTCTAATTTATCTATTGCAGCGTGAGTTTCTGCATTGCCTATTCTGAAAAGTCTTTTAAGTATGTTCATTTTTTATTTTTTTAATTAGGTTAATAATAATTCTAAGATAAAGTAAATTAAGGTAACGAGTAAGTATGCCATAGTGCTAATCTTTACTATATTCTATCATTTCCGATGAATACTCACTTAATAACAAACTTAGTGAATTTATGGTTGACATAAGCTCGTTTTGGTCCAAATTCTCTGTTTGTAAAGTGTTGCGAAAAATTACCTTTTCTCCTGTTTCGTCTAGTACAAAAGCTCCGTGAACAATATCTCTATTCTTAATTAGAAGTTCCTTAAATATATTTTGCTTATTATTTTTGCAATAAAATAGAAACTGTTCTACGATGAGAATTTGTGGAGCAATGGCTATCATCATATTTTTAATGCCATCTGTTTCTTTTTCAATGATGAATACTTTATTGTCTGCACTCTCGTATATGAGTTGAAACTCCCATTCTAATAACCATTCTCTAATGGTTTGAAATAAATTAAGCTGTTTCATAGTTAATAATTTTGCTAATATTTTATGCAAATATAATTATAAAAATTAAAATTGCAAATATTTTTAACATTAAAAAGAAAAATATTTTTTAGTTTTGCATAAAATATTAGCAATTATGACTTATTTCGGTACTAATATAAAAAAAATAAGGCAAATAAAGGGGCTTTCTCAACAAGCATTTGCGGATATGTTGAACTTAACGAGAGGAATTATAAGTTCCTACGAAGATGGCAGGGCCGAACCTAAGGTAGAAACTCTTCTTAGAATTGCTCAATTTTTAGATATGAAAACAGATGATTTGATATCTAAACCTCTTACGGTTAATCAATTAGCTAATTTTGAGGAAGTGGAAGATTTAATCTACAAGAAAGAAAATATTACTGAAAGTAAAAAAGAATTTTATCCAATTAAAGTTGAGCCTTCTTTGTTTGTAAATGTAGAATATTCTTTGGAAGTAACTTCTAAAATAGAGGGTAATCATTTTTATCAGAATAAAGATATTTTGTTGCTTAGAAAAAATTACCAAAAGGGTGAAAATAGAGGACAATACCTTATTTTCACCCCCGAAAAGTCTTATATAAGCAGTACTCCTAATGTTAATGAAGAATGCTTTTTAATCGTGGGTTGTATTTATTCTAATCAAAATACCAATCCTATAAATGATATTATGAATAGGCTAGATTATATAGAAAAAACACTAAAAATATCTTAGTCATTTATCAAATCCAAAAATTCTTGTTCGTCTAATATGATTACCGTGCCTAGAGTTTGGGCTTTTTTAAGTTTGCTTCCTGCCTTTTCGCCCACTACCAAATAGTTGAGGTTTTTGGATACGGCGGAAATGTTTTTGCCACCATGCTTTTCTACCATTTCCTCGGCTTGCTCTCTAGTGAATAGGGATAATTTGCCAGTAAATAGAAAGGTCTTGCCTTCTAAAGCATTACTTACTTTTGTGCTGGTATTTTCTTCTTGTTCTAGTTGGATACCGTAATATTTGAGTCTATTTAAGATTTCAATATTTTCTTCATTCTGAAAGTAATTAACGAGGCTTTCAGCTATCTTTATACCCACATCTTCTACCTCTGTAAGCTCTTCTAGGGTGGCTTTTTTTAGCCCATCAATAGTATGAAAGTTTTTTACCAATTTTTTGGCTACAGTTTCACCTACATGTTTAATCCCTAAACCAAATAGCACTTTTTCAAATGGAATTTTTTTGGATTTTTCAATGCCTTCCAAAATGTTCTGAGCAGACTTTTCTGCCATTCTTTCTAGTGGCAACAACTGCTCTTTGGTAAGGATATAAAAATCAGCGATATTGGAAATCAGCCTCTCTCTGAAAAGTTGTTCTATAGTTTCGGAGCCTAAATTTTCTATATTGAGGGCTTTTCTAGAAACATAATGTATCATTTTTCCAACTACCTGTGGAGGACAATGGGCTTCATTGGGACAAAAATGTGCGGCTTCGCCTTCGTTTCTCACCAGTGGCGTATTGCACTCTGGACAATGGCTGATATACTCTACTAATACTGCATTTGATTGTCTTTTTTCCTCATTAACCCCCACTATTTTTGGGATAATTTCTCCGCCTTTTTCTACATAAACAAAATCTTGATTGTGCAGGTTGAGTTTTCTTATGATATCCTCGTTGTGTAGAGAGGCTCTTTTTACCACCGTTCCTGCTAGGAGCACTGGTTTTAAATTGGCTACAGGGGTTATGGCTCCAGTACGCCCTACTTGGTAGGAAATACTTTCTAGTTGTGTTTCTACCTTTTCTGCTTTAAATTTATAGGCCATTGCCCATCTTGGAGATTTAGCGGTATAACCTAGCAGTTGTTGTTGTTTAAGGCTATTAACTTTAATTACAATACCATCTATTTCGAAATCAAGATGTTGTCTTTCTTTATCCCAATAGTTAATAAAGGCTTTTACTTCGTCTAAGTTTTTGCAAAGTTTGGCTTGTTGTGAAGTTTTGAATCCCCAATTTTTAGTTTGTTCCAAAAGTTCCCAATGTGTTTTTGCAAAGGTATCCTCCGAAACTACTTGATAAAGCACCGCTGAGAGTTTTCGTTTTCTGACTTCGGTGCTGTCTTGCATTTTAAGGCTTCCGCTGGCGGTGTTTCTAGGATTCATAAAGAGGTCTAAACCTTCCTCTTCCCGAGATTGATTGATGAGTGTGAAATTCTTTTTTGTAAGATAGATTTCTCCTCTGATGTAGAAGCTATTTGGATAATCGCCCTTAATCTTTAGCGGAATGTCCGAAATGGTTTTGATGTTTGCGGTAATTTCGTCCCCTTGGAAACCGTCGCCCCTAGTAACGGCTTGTTTTAATGCTCCGTTTTCGTAAAGTATAGAGATAGATGCTCCGTCGTATTTTAGTTCTGCTACATATTCTATATCATCAGTTTCTAAACTTTTAACTAAACGATTTTGCCAATCTGATAAATCGTCAAAATTATACGAGTTATCCAAAGAGTACATTCGGTAGCGATGTTTTATCGTGGGAAAATTTTTGGTAATATTTCCGCCAACTCTTTGTGTAGGAGAGTTTTCATCTATAAATTCTGGGTAAGCGAGTTCTAAGTTTTTCAACTCTTCTAGCATCATATCAAATTCATAGTCTGAAATACTAGGAGTATCTAAAACATAATAGTTATAATTGTGTTGATGTAGCTCTTCTCTTAGTTCCTCTATTTTATGCTTAATATCGTCTAGGGACATTTTGATGTTTTTTTATTGAAGGCAAATTTAGAAAAAAGAAAGTAATAGAATTTAATCTCTCTGTATTAAAAAAGTAGTTTAAAATTTTGCAGAATCAATTATTGTAAATACATTTGCATCATTAAATAACCATTTTAAGTGTATAAAAATATTTCAATAATGCCGTGTTTCATGATGTGTCTTTTACAGGATGCGGCTATTGGTTGTACATTAGGTTAAAAAGAAACAGATAATATACAAACAAGAATAAATATAGCCGCTACTTGAAAAAAGTAAGCGGTTTTTTTTATTACTAAAGATAATCTATAAAAATATATAATATGAAAAATTCATTACAAAAGAAGTCTTATCTCCTTACAGCCTCAGTGTTATTTTTTGCAGGAGGTGAATTTTATGGGCAGAGCAAAAAAGATTCTGTAAAAACTAAACAAGTAGAAGAGGTAGTACTACTAGGGAGCCGTTCTGGAGCTCGCTCTAAAACGGATAGCCCCGTGCCAGTAGATGTGTTTGATGTTCAGAAAATGAGCGTTACATTACCTCAAACCAATATTAACCAAATGCTGAATGTAGTAGCTCCATCATTTACTTCCACCGTACAAACGGGAGCCGACGGTACAGACCACCTAGACCCTGCACAGCTTAGAGGTTTAGGTCCAGACCAAGTCTTGGTATTAGTTAATGGTAAAAGGAGACACACATCTGCTCTCATCAATGTTAATGGGACGCCAGGGAGAGGTACTGTAGGTACTGACCTTAACGCTATACCAGCCTTTGCACTTAGTAAAATAGAAGTGCTTAGAGATGGTGCTTCTGCACAATATGGTTCTGATGCTATTGCAGGGGTAATGAACCTCAATCTTAAAAGAAATACAGGCAAACTAGAGGGGCAACTCTCCTTTGGGGCTAACCCAAGTAAAGCTTCTAATAATCACACCAAAGGAATAGATGGAGAGACTTTTCAGGTAGATTTAAACTACGGTAATAAGATAGGCTCTAAAGGTGGTTTCTATAATCTTACGTGGTCTTCTCAATTTAGAAATCCTACTTATCGTGCCAACGAGGAGGAAGGGAAAATCTTTAATGCTTATAATGCTATAGAACAAAGAGCAGCAGAGGGAGGCGTTAATCTATCCTCACTATTCACGAATATCAATACCACGCCCAACCAGCAGCAGTTGGTAGATTATATTCATAATTATGCTCAAAAAGTATCTTATTTTAGTTCTGATTTCCAAAAAAGAGTACAATCCGCCAACAATATTAGCGATTTGCAGAAAATTCTCTCGGAAGATGTTACCAACCAAGAATTGGCGTACAGAGGACTTAACCGAAGAGATTTTAATATGATTGTAGGGCAATCTAAATTAAGTACTCACCAGTTTTTTGCGAATATAGAAGTTCCACTGAATGATGTATGGAAAGTCTATACTTTTGGAGGATATGGCTTCAGAAACGGAACTTCAGGTGGCTTCTACCGAAGACCCAACCAGTCTAGAACCTTTACAGGGCTTAATCTTAATGGTTATCTTCCTAACATCAATACCAATATAGAAGACCTTTCGTTAGCGGCAGGTATTAAAGGTAATTTAGGAGCGTGGCGAGTAGATTTAAGTAATACCTTTGGGCAAAATAGCTTTGATTATAATGTAATAAACTCTGGCAATACCTCGTTGAGGTTCAATTCTCCAAGCGAATTTGATGCAGGAGGATTGCGTTTTCTTCAAAACACAATTAATTTAGATGTTTATAGAGGATATGATGTTTGGGAAGGGCTTAACCTAGCCTTTGGAGCAGAGCAAAGAACCGAAAACTTTAAAATTAGAGAAGGCGAGCCTGCTTCTTATCTTTCCTATGATGTGTTTGGTAACCCACAAACGGCACAAACGCCGAATAGCCAAAAACCAACTGATTTCTTCGGGAATACTTTACCTGGTGGTTCACAAGTATTTGGTGGTTTCCGTACAGAAAATGCAGGTAGTAATGGTAGAAACTCTTATGCTTTCTATGCAGATGTAGAAGCTAATTTTACGAAAAGAGTTTTAGTAGCGGCGGCAGCTCGTTTTGAAAATTATTCGGATTTTGGTTCTACACTAAACTACAAACTAGCCTCTAGAATAAAAGCAACGGATAATCTTAATTTTCGTCTAGCGGGTTCTACAGGGTTTAGAGCTCCATCTGTACACCAGATTTATTATAATACTACCTCTACACTTTTCTTTGATGGACAATTGCAGGAGGTAGGTACTTTTAATAACCATTCCAAAATAGCGAGTTTGTTGGGTATTCCTAAACTTAAGCAAGAAACGTCACAATCGGTAAGTGCAGGGTTTACCTATCGTATTCCGTCCGTGAGGCTAAGTATCACAGGAGATGCTTATTTTATTCGTATCAACAATAGAGTGGTGCTTACAGATACCTTTAGAGCTGGAGCTAATACCGAATTGCAAAATCTATTCGCACAAGCTAATGTAAGTGCAGCACAGTTTTTTGCCAATGCCATAGATACAGAAACTAAAGGTCTAGACATTGTAATCAGCCACGATTTTAAAAACAATGATTTTAAACTTACCAATGATTTTGCACTTAATCTTAATCAAACGCGAAAGGTAGGGGAGATACATTCTTCACCAGTGCTTAAAGCGGCAGGTTTAGACGGAACTTACTTCTCTGAGCGTTCTAGGATTTATGTAGAAGAAGCTATACCTAGGTTTAAGGCAGGGCTTTCTCATACTCTTAGTTATAAAAAACTGAATGTTTACTTAAGAAATAGCTACTTCGGAAAAGTAACGGGAGCAGATGTTGTAGATGCTAATGGAGATGGCGTTACATTACCTAACGAGCATCAAATAATGACGGATAGAGTTATCACAGACCTATCATTTGGGTATGCCTTTTCTCCTAAAATTACATTTACATTAGGAGCTAATAACTTGTTTGATGTTTATCCTAGTAGAAATATTTCTGCTTCTACTAATAACGGACAGTTTGTTTACACACGAGCGACTTCTCAGTTTGGTCTCAATGGGAGATATGTATTTTCTAGATTAAGCTTTAATTTTTAAACTTTATGAAAATGCTACTTTATAAAAATAGGGTAGCATTTTTACTTTGATTTTAGAAGAATTTAACATTTTTTAACTTAGTTTCTTTGTAGAACTCCAAAAAAGACTATATTTGTTGGTCTTTTTTAAGAAAAATATAACAATTATTATAGAATATGGATACAACAGTCAGTAAAAAGGGGCATCCAGCAGGATTATACCTTTTATTTTTTACCGAAATGTGGGAGCGTTTTAGCTACTATGGTATGAGAGCTATTCTCATATATTACCTTACAAAAACCTATCTACAAGGAGGTTTATCTATAGATCCTGCACATGCGAGTTTAATTTATGGGTACTTTACAGGGTTTGTTTACTTTACACCACTTATTGGAGGATGGTTGGCAGATAAATTTTTAGGACAACGCTTATCTATTACAATTGGTGGTATTTTAATGATGTTGGGGCAGTTTACCTTGTTTGCTATCAATACGCATTTTGGGCTTTATATTGGTTTATTATTACTGATTATAGGTAATGGTTTTTTCAAACCAAATATATCTGTACTTGTTGGTAATCTATATGAAGAAGGAGATGAAAGAAGAGACTCTGCATTTTCTATCTTCTATATGGGGATTAACCTCGGTGCTCTTATTGCTCCTTTGGTAATTGGAGTTCTTACAGATGATATCTTTGCTAAGAAAGACGCTGCAGGAGAAATTATGTCTTACGGATATAAATATGGTTTCTTAGCAGCTGGTTTAGGTATGCTTTTAGGGCAAGTATTATTTAATACTCTAGCTCAAAAGTACTTAGGTAATATTGGTAAGAAACCTAAGAAGCAGATAGAAGTGGAGAAAGAAGTGGAAGTCATCAAAGAAGAAATAGAAAATGGAGATGAACTTAAAAAAGTAGAAAAACAAAGGGTAAGTGTTATTTTCATTCTATTTTTATTTGCTGTATTCTTTTGGGCAGGGTTCGAACAAGCAGGTTCCTCTATTGCACTTTACACAGATAACTATATAGACAGAAATGTAGATATTCCTTTTATAGGGAATTACACAATACCTGCGTCTTGGTTCCAGTCAGTTAACCCATTCTTTATTGTGGCTTTAGCTCCATTGTTTGCAATGTTTTGGAGTTCTAAGTTAGGTAAGAAATTAAGTACCCCTGTTAAAATGGGATTAGGTATGGTAATTTTAGGTATTGGATTTTGGTTTATGCTAGGTGCTGTATCTGAAAGAGGTGGAGATATTGCAGACCCTACTATAAAGGCAAGTTTATGGTGGTTAGTAATGACTTATTTTGTTCATACTATAGGAGAATTATGTTTATCACCAGTAGGATTATCAGTAGTAACCAAATTAGCTCCAGTTAGACTAGCTTCTGTCCTTATGGCAGTATGGCTTTTGTCGTCATCTGTAGCCAATTTCTTAGGAGGTTACATTGCAGCTTATGTAGAAAAGATGGGGGCAGGTCAAGTATTTACTTATATATCAGGGTTTGTAATAGCTTGTGGACTTCTTCTATTGCTACTTAGTAAACCTATTAGTAAAATGATGCACGGCGTTAAATAGCATATTTTTAAAAACTCTGAATCTTTAGATTCAGAGTTTTTGATTTTATAACTATTTTGATTTAAAAAGAATTATGTACATTTGCTACCTAATTAAAGAAAATTGATAATGAAAAAAGCAATACTAATATTTAGTTTATTTTTAATTAACTTAGCTTTAGCACAAGAGGTTAAATGGCTTACTTTCGATGAAGCTATGGCTGCTCAAAAGACTAAACCTAAGAAAATCTTATTAGATGTATATGCTCCATGGTGTGGTCCTTGTAAACTAATGGAAAAAGAAACTTATGGACACCCAGAAATAGCTAAAATTATCAATGAGAACTATTACGCTGTTAAATTTAATGGAGAAGGTAATGAAGTGACACATTATCAAAATAGAACATTCTCAAATCCCAATTACAGAGCCAATGTTTCAGGCAGAAATGCACCACATGAGTTAGCGAGATTTCTAAATGTGAATGCTTACCCAACAACAGTTTTTTTAGACGAAACAGGTAAGCCTATTACTAATTTGGTAGGAGCTTTTAGACCTAAAGAGTTAGAACTTTATCTTTCTCTATTTTACAAAGATGAATATAAAAAGATAGAAACAAAAGAGCAATGGGAAAACTTCCAAAAAAAGTTTAAATCGGTTATTAAATAAATTGTTTTATACAAGTCATTCAAAATAAAAGCCTCATTTATTAAATGAGGCTTTTAATATGAATCAAGGTTTGTTACCTCGGATAATAAAACTATTTTCTTTAGAATATTTTTTATCTGTTTTAGTGAAAATCTTAATAAAGTTCATATTTTTTAAGCTATTGATTTTGTCAAGTTGGTATACTGTAATCTGTGTGATGTTTTTCTCGTTGATAAAGGTAGAATCAGCATCAGAATTGATGATTTCTTTATTAACGCTATAAATGTAATTGTCGTTATCTTTTAAATTAGTATACTTGGATACCAGTTGTTTAACTGTTATTAAGTTAGAATTAAACTCTGATTTCGTTTTTATAATAATTTTTCCATTGTAACTTTTTCCATCAAATTCAAAACTTCCCTTACTGATATTTATAGATTCAATATCTATATTTTTTAAAGTGGATAAAACTAGCGAAGGATATAGTTTTCCATTCATTTCAAAAAGTGGTGTACTAATTTCATTTTTATAAATTACTACAGGCTTTTCTTGACTGTTTGATTGTGCAAATGACTTTAAACAAATTAGAATCATGCAAATTCTCAATAATATTTTTTTCATTATTAACTAATTTCTATGTTATTTTTATTCTCCAACAATTGAATATTACTAATTTTTCTATCATTCCCTAAAATCCACCTTTTGCAAATGCTATGTTAGTCCATGTTTTTCTTACAGGTTTTCTTCTTTAAAGTACATAAGACCCCAATATTTTGGACACTTAATATTGAATTTTTCATCTAATAGTCTAACAATTATATCAAAGATTAAATTCATCGAATTTTCTAATGTCATAGGTTTTTTTGGTGGTTGATTATTAGTTCTTCCATGTCTTGCATAAAAACCTAAAACTTCAAAGTTATTTGCAGTATGTGTAAAATCGTTAAGATTACTTTTGTACTCTTCCAAAAAATTTTTATCACCGATTTCTTTTAGAAAAAATCTAATATCATCATATATTATATATAACATTCTATAATCTACATTTTTTGAAAGAATGAAGAATAAATTTTTTAAAAATTCTACCTCAATGATATCTTCAAAAAGTCTATAGATCGGGTGATTTACATCTGTTCTTTTTTCTATATTACTAAAATCTAAAGATATTTTAAATAAATCTGATCTTTTTCCTAAATCTATAACTTTATTTTGTTCTATATCAATAAGTCTATCCAATAAAAAGTAATCTTTCAATATTTTGTTTCTGTCTAAAAGTCTATAAATTCCAATGTAAATAGATAAAATTTCATTTGCCTTATCGTAGATTTCTTGCACCTCATTTAAATCATTTAATAGGACTGATGAAAAATATAGAGTTCTATCACCATCTTCATCTGAACCTTCTTGCCAAAAGGAAGTATTATTAGTAATGTTGTTATTAGATAAAAATTGCTCAATATGAAAATGTGTATTTACGATTATTGCATATTTATATTTCATACAATTTTGTTAAAAATGTCGCCTAACCCACAAAAGTACGCAAACTTCAGCAAATCTTAAAGACCAAATCTTATGATTTTTAGAGCTTTACTGCTCGAGAGTGAAGGGCATTGTTGGAACTCCTTTTTTTCGGAGGTGAAGAAAAGTTAGGCTTAGCCGCTGGAGAGCTTCGGCTAAAAAGAGCGACTGCCCGCAGACCGACCCATAAGCCTAGGGAATAGCCTCGGCTTGGGGCACGCCCAAATATCTCTAAAACTTATACGCCTAATATTATAATGGTTCTTCGTCTAAGGTTTCTAGTATGATTTGGCAACCTTTCTTTATTTCCTCTTTTGTTAGTGTAAGCGGTGGCGAAATTCTCAGATATTCATTTCGGTACAGCTGCCAAAATACAATAAGCCCTTTATCCATACATTTTTTAGCTACTCTGAGGGTATATTCTGGTGAACCTAGATTAACGGCTAACATTAGCCCTTTACCATTGATATTTTTGATTTTTGGGTGCACCAATAGCTGTCTAAAAAGAGCTTCTTTTTCTTCTACTTCTTCCATTAGCCCACTTTCTAGGACTTCTTTTAAGGTCGCATAACTAGCGGTAGCTATCAGAGGATTACCTCCAAAAGTAGTGATATGCCCCAGTTTAGGCGAATGAGAAAGGCTTTGCATAATCTCCCTAGAACTCATAAATGCTCCTACAGGAACGCCTCCGCCCATACCTTTGCCCATCACTAGAATGTCTGGCACGATGCCAAAATGTTCAAACGCAAATAGTTTGCCTGTTCGTCCAAATCCTGGCTGTATTTCGTCTAGTATAAGTAAAGCTCCTACCTCTTCGCATCTTTTTTTTAGTTGAATAAGATAGTTAGGACTAGGCACTAGAAAACCTGCCGCTCCTTGTATGGTTTCTACAATAACGCCTGCGGTTTTTTCTGTGATTTGGTCTAAATCTTTCTCATTATCAAACTCTATGAACGAAACCATAGGCAACAATGGACGAAATTCTCTTTTATGTACCTCATTACCAGAAACACTTAATGCTCCGTGGGTATTACCGTGATAAGAATTTTTGAAAGCTACGATTTCCTCTCTTCCTGTGTATCTTTTAGCGAGTTTCAACGCTCCGTCTATAGCTTCAGCTCCACTATTAACCAAATAGGTAACCTCTAATGGAGCAGGAGTTGCCTCTGCTAACAGTTTGCAAAGTGCCACAGGCTTCTCTTGTGCATACTCTCCATAGACCATTATGTGGAGGTATTTATCTGCCTGTTCTTTGATTGCATTGATAATTTTTGGGTGCGAATGCCCTAAAGTATTAGCAGACACTCCTGCTACAAAGTCTAGATAGGCTTTACCATCTTTTCCGTAAATATAGTTTCCTTCTGCTCTTTCGGCTTCAAACCCTGAAGCAAAAGGGGTGGTTTGAGCTTGATATTTAAAGAAATCTTGTTGCATGGTCTAATGAGAGGTTAAAAAGTGAATATTAGTTTCGTTTTTTTCTTTTGGGTTCGTTTTTCCTTTTTGCTTCTTCTTGCTTTTGTTTCAGCTTTTGAGCTTTTTGGTAAAGGCTATCATCAGAAATATACTCTGTCTTAGGATAGTTAGGCGTGTCTAGGAAAATATCTTTCCAATGTTTCAGTCGGTCTTTGGTATTCCAATTGAAATCTGGGAAAAATCGTTTTTCTTTGTTTACCATACTCATGGGATACACATCGGTATTCGCACCAATATTACACGAGATGATTTGCACCTTTTTTTCTTCAAACAAAGCTTCTATCGCTCCACAAGTAGAAAACGAGATGCCAATACGGTCAACTTGTTTTGTTTTTTCGTCTTGAGAATCAGCATAGGTAATGGCTTGTGCATTGCCAACCACTTTGGTAAGTTTTAGTTCTCCATCTACAAAAAACGCCGTCATAAAATTGCCCTTCACTTGGTTGAACTCATCTTTGTTATTGAGCGAATCGGCTTTGCTAATAGCAAAAGCATTCCCTATTACTTTGATTGAATCTAATTCTTCCTTTTGAGTATTCATATAGACCTCTATTTTATCCCCTGAGATTTGTTTTTCTCCTGTCCAAAATATCGGTTTTCCCATAAGGTGTAAAATACCGTCAGTCTCATTAAAGCTTAGAGAATCGGCTCTACCTTGGAAGTTAGATTTGAAAATTCTAGCTTTATGAAAGGCTCTAAGGTAACTCTTTTTTACTCCTGTGCTATCTGGTTTTTGGAAAGCTAATATTTTTTCTGCTCCAAAGTAGATAGAGTCTTCTTTCATTATCTTTACAGCATAAGGTTTTTCTGTTACCATAGCTGAATCTTTGAACTCATAGATTTCGCCGTAGCCTCCTTTGATAAATCGGTTCTCTTTTGGGTCGTCTAAATAGACATTTCCCTTAGCTGTACCGTAGCCTGTATTTTGGTTATAATACATGGTTTCTCCCGTGAGGACTTTCCCATTGTAATGTATTCTAGAGTTTTTATTAAGATATACCTCTTTGGAAGTCATAAGGTAACGCCCCTTTTCTGTATAAACATAATTTCTAGGATTTTGTTTATTGATGACTTTTGTTGCTCCTAAAAATTCTGCTATATTGGTTTTTTGATTTTGAATGATTTTAGAACCTTCTACACGATATTTATCATTGTCAATACTTACATTGCCTGAAACATCTACTGTCTGTGTGTTGATGTTATAGGTGGCTACCTGCGTCCAAATGGTATTTCTGCCATTGTAAATAGTTCCTCCCGAATTAAAATAAGCCGTATTGGGTAAACGGTCGTAATAGAGCGTTTCTGTTTTTATGGTTTGCTGTGGGTCTGTAAGTACTACATTCTTTCTTGCGATACCTCTTTGAGTTTTGCCATCATATTCCATTTCTTGGGAAGTAATGCGGTTGCCTTCGGCAGTGGTAAGTACCACATTGCCTATTGCTTTCACAAAGTTGTCATTTTGATAAAATACAACCTTATCTGCCTTTAAAACTGAGCCTTGATGTTGAAACTCTACATTACCAATAAATACAGGATTACCTTCATATAAGTCAGGGCGTCTAACCAAAGAGTCTGAGTGAATATGTTTTAACTTTTCTTCATTTCCTGCAACAGTACCTTTGGTATTAGGGTTTGGTTTAAAATACGCATCTTTTACCAATGGTGTTGTAGAGGTTTTCTCTTTCTGCTGTGCCAATGCAGAAAACCCTAAGCACATTAGTACGAGTATAATTAACCTCATTATGCCTTTTTATGACCGTAGAAATAAAGTGAATGACTTTCTATTTTCACGCCAAATATTTCTTCTATAGAATCTTTAATTCCTTGGATACGAGGGTCGCAAAATTCTATGATTTCTGCAATTTCTTTGCTGCCCTCCTTTTTGTAGATTACCAAATGGTCGTGCTGTTTATCAAAGAAAGATTTTTCGTAAGAAGCCGAAGTCATAGACTTTTCGCCAAACTGGTGCTTACGGATAAGCCCTGCATCTAGAAAAATTTCTATACTATTGTAGATGGTGGCTTTACTCACATGATACTTCTTATTAAGCATAATGAGGTAGAGGTCATCTACGTTAAAGTGTTCATCAAGTTTATAGATTTCCTCCAATATAGTGTATCGCTCAGGCGTATTTCTAAATCCGTTTTCTTGTAAATACTGTTTTAGAGCGTCTTTTATTATTTCTATATCTTTCTCTTGATGTTCCATTAGGTACTATTATTTTCTAGATTTATTTAGTTACTTGTTTTAAAATTTTCCATTTGTATACGCTTGTCTCCAGCTGCTGAATACAAAAGTGGAGCAGATTCTACCACCACATTATGAGTGGCAAGCCCAAAGGCTTTAAAATCATTGCTACCTAATTTTTTTACAAAGTTATAAATATTCATCGTAATTTTTTCCTTTATGGTGAAAAGATTGTCATTTATATAGACATTATCTATAATCACATACTTCATATCTGGAGGAATATTATGACTCCTAAGCGATGGATAATTACTCTTATCAGAGATAATTCCAGAGTTCATCATATCTTCCAGCACATCTTGGAAATAATCGTTAATTCTTCTATCTATTTTAAACCCTAATAAGAAATTGATTTTATAAATCGTTCCAGGTAATACTTCATCTATTTCATATTTGAAAGTATAAGGGTTTTCTTGATTGATGATGTTCAGTATAAAATAATGATCAGCTCTCTTAGGTTGGGCTCTAATTATAGAATAAATAATTTTAGACTCTATTTCATCTTCCCTTTTAGCACGGCTAAAGAAGGCTAGGTTAGTAGCATATTTAGGCACACTATCATCTAGTTTTAAATCTCTAATCGTAGAAATATAATTCTCTAGTTTTACAAATTTTATAAATCTGTTTTTTATCATTCTACCATTATACCAAGCATACATACAAATACCTATAAAACCAGCAAGAACTACCGTAATCCAACCGCCCTCGTGAAATTTTATCACATTAGCACTGAAAAAGCCTAGTTCTATTGTACCATAAATACCTAAAAATAGAAAAATCAGTAACTTATTAACTCGTTTTTTGATAAGGAAAAAAGATAGTAGCAAGGTAGTAGTAAGCATAGTTACTGTGATAGAAAGTCCGTAAGCGGCTTCCATTTTTTCGGATTCTTTGAAGTAAAGTACCACTACTATGCACATAAGGAGAAGTCCCCAATTAATTTTAGGAATATACATTTGTCCTTTAACTCCAGAAGGATAATCTATTTTATGGATAGGCCAAAAGTTAAGCGACATTGCTTCTGAAAATATCGTAAAAGAACCTGTAATAAGGGCCTGGCTAGCAATAATAGCTGCTAAAGTAGCCAGTATTACTGAAGGTAAAACAAACCAATCTGGCATTATTCCAAAGAAAGGGTTGAGACTGCCAAGAGTTTCGTGATTATATTTTAGTATCCAAGCTCCTTGACCTAAATAGTTGAGAATAAGCATTATTTTAACAAATACCCAGCTCACTCTAATATTTTTAGCACCACAATGTCCCAAATCAGAGTAAAGAGCTTCTGCTCCTGTAGTACAAAGGAATACCGCTCCCATGATAATAATGGCATTAGGCGAATGTGCTATAAGTTTGTAAGCATAGTAAGGATTAAAGGCTTTTAAGACTTCTAAATCTTCTGCTAAACGAAAGAAACCAAAACCTCCCAAAGCTAAAAACCAAAGTACCATTACAGGTCCAAAAAATTTACCTATAAACGAAGTTCCAAATTGTTGTACAAAGAAGATTGCTACCAGTATCCCTAATGTAATGGGAACTACTGGAGTCTCGGGATTATAGATTTTCAGCCCCTCAATAGCAGACATTACTGTAAGCGATGGTGTTATCACTCCGTCTGCAATCAGTGCAGAAGCACCCAGTATTGCAATTAGGTATAGCCACCCTTTTTTTAGATTTTTGACTAATGAAAATAACGCTAAAATACCACCTTCTCCTTTATTATCCGCTCTTAAAGAAACGAGTACATATTTTATAGTGGTTTGAATTGTAAGCGTCCAAATGATACAAGAAAGAGCCCCTTCTATATATTCATCAAAAGGAATAGAAGCATCTTTTCTAGCATTAACAATGGCTTTCATTACATAGAGAGGAGAAGTACCTATGTCTCCGAAAACAATACCTAAAGAGACTAATACTCCGATGAGTGAGAGCTTTTTTGTGTCAAAATGAGAATGCTCTCCGTTAAGTGTAGACATTTAATCTTTGAATTAAAAATAAGGGCAAAATTAAATCAAATTTCGATATGGCTAAAGAAATTTTTAAACTTTCTTTTACAACTAGAAAAGATGAATGGTTTATGAAGTATAACAAAAATACCCCATATTGTTAAAATATAGGGTTTTGTTATATCATTATAATGAAGGATTAACCTTCTTTTTTATAAATATTGGTATCGTAGTAAGGAAACTTACCTTCCGTAGGTGAATGGTATTCCTTATCCTTATCTCCTCCTAAAGTAACTACTAATGTATAGCACCAGTAGATGAAGAACCCACAACCTAGTAAAAATAAAACCCAGTTTAAAACATTACCAGCAACATCGTAGAATCCAAAAGACCATTTAAATAAATCGCTTAAAAATAACCAGAAAGAAGTCATTGTTTTTCTTTTTTAAATTAACTTTGCACAAAATTATAAAAAAATGTTCAGATTACTCTCAAATGAAATTAAAATTTTTTCTATTCCTATCTATATAGGTGTTTTGTTTCTTATGGTAATCGGTTTTAATGCTTTAAATATCAATACAGTAGAGGTTTTTTCTGGGCTGTTTAGCTTTACGGGTATTGCTTTAGGGTATTTTTTATTTAATAAGATAGGTCTTAACTATAATAGGCATGTACCGTTTTTTATCTATACCTTTATTGTATTTGCTTTCTACGAAGGGAATTTAGATATTGGGATAGCCTTTAACCTTTTCACTAATGCATTTGTATTGCTTATTTTAACCACTGGAGAGGAAGTTTTTAAGAAAAATTACTATCTGATTGTGGGGGCGTTACTTGCTTTAGGATATTTATTTTTACCCACGGTGTGGGCATTTACCATTTTTGTAATTATCCATTTAATAGCAACTTCAGATAAAATAGGGCTGAATATATTTAGGTTAGTTTTTGGTTTTATGTTAGTGTTATTGTCTTACTTTGGAGTAATGTATCTCCTTGGGAGCAATTCATTTAATCCAGCTTACTTGCCTTTAATTTCACCTCGATTTCAAGAGAATTACTATCCGTTGTATTTTCTGTTACCTGTTTTACTGATGGTGTTCTATGCCGTTGCCAATCATTTTATTCATTTTAATAAGAAAAGCCCTATTAGTAGGTTTAAATACACCTTTATATTGTTATACACACTCACTCAATCTATAACGATATTTTTATATATGGGTACAGTGTATGAATATCTGTTATTCATTGCCTTACCAGTAAGTATCATTGTAAGTAGAGCTCTAAGATTTATGCCTAAATATTGGATGCAAGAGCTAGGGCTTTGGGTAGTGGTTTTGAGCTTAGTTTTATTTAAAATAGGAACTTTTTTAGATATTAAAGAAATAATAAATTTATGATTCAGATAGAAGATAAACTAATTTCGGAGGATTTGTTCTCGGAGGAATTTGTATGCAACCTTAACAAGTGTAAGGGAGCTTGTTGTATAGAGGGCGATGCTGGAGCTCCACTAGAGCAGTCGGAAGTAAAGATATTAGAGGATATTTATCCTAAAATTAAAAACTATCTTCGTCCAGAGGGAATTAAAGCCATAGAAGAGCAAGGGACTTCCGTGGAAGATTTTGAAGGCGATTTAGTAACACCATTGATTGATAATAGAGATTGTGCTTATGTTATTTTTGATGAAAATGGCATCACCAAATGTGGTATAGAGAAGGCTTATGAAGAAGGTGCTATCGATTGGCAAAAACCAATCTCCTGCCATTTGTACCCTATTAGAATTACAGAATATTCTACTTTTACAGCATTCAACTATCATGAGTGGAAGATATGCAGCGATGCCTGTGCTTTAGGAAAAGAACTTAAAGTACCTGTGTATAAGTTTCTAAAAACACCTTTAATCAGAAAGTATGGAGAAGGTTTTTACCAAACATTAACGGAGGCTGCGGAAGAATACAAACGAGCTTTTGGAAATCGTGAGTAGTAGAAACTTGGCTTCTTTGAAGAATATGGCTTATCTTTGCAAAAATCTTAACTAAAAAACAACTAAAACAGATGAATAATAAGTATATTAAACTGGTGGTAGCTGCCCTTATGATAGCTTTTGGTGTTTATTTGATGTTTAATAGAAATATAGGGTGGGGCATTGTAATGGTGTTATTATCCTCGTTGCCTATTATATTATTCTTCAAAAATGAGTTTATCCTTCTTGCGTTTTGGCAGTTAAGAAAGCAGAACTTCCCTAAAGCCGCACAATGGTTAGCGTCTATAAAGAATTATAAAAGTCAGTTGCACCGTTCACAATACGGTTATTATCATTACTTACAAGGGCTTACTCTAGCTCAAGATGAGCCTAGAAAGGTAGAACCTCTAATGAAAAAGGCTTTGGAATATGGTCTGAATATGAAACACGACCGTGCAATGGCAACCCTTAATTTAGCGGCAGGAGCAATGCAAAGAGGACGCAAGCAGGAGGCTCAAAGACTTCTAGAAGAAGCAAAAAGGCTAGATAGTTCGGGTATGATGACAGAGCATATCAAGACAATGAAAGACCAACTTAAAATGCCTACTATGCAGAAACATATGCATAACCCAAATATGAGACAAAGAGGTAAATTCTTTTAAAATATAGGTTAATAAAACAAAAATCCCTTAGCTTTTTGCTAAGGGATTTTTTTATTGATAAATAATTACTTCTCTTGAAAGGTTTTGTAATGGTCTTTGGTAATCCACACTTTACCGTCTTTTGTAAAGACAAGCCTGTCGGCATTTCTTCTACCACATTGGTAGTTGATGTCCGCCTCGTAGTAACGGTCTCCTTGAGGAAGCTGATTTTCTCTATTTCGGAATTTATCTCCACCAATAGCTTTCCCAGGTAGCACTTCGCAAAGATTACCAGAGGAAGGGTTCCACCCTGATTTTTTAGCTTCACTTTTGGTAATGTAATATGCTGGAAGTTCGTGATGTTCTTTTATATAAGCAATTACGGTGTTTTCTTCTGTAAGAGTCTCAATATCTTGCTGCGTGCTTTCTTGAGAAGACGCACCTGTGCTAACTTCAGCTGTTAAAGCATCAGGGCTAGATTTCTGAAAACATCTAACTCCTATTAAAGTCCCTGCTAATAGTCCTAAAACTAGGAAAATCCATTTATTATTAAGGTATTTCATTGTATTATGATTTGTGTGATTAAATTCCTATTTCTACCTGAAATCTAGCGTACCAATTATTATCCTTTCTTCCATCTATGTAGAGAAAGTTGTTCTTACTCACTTCCACTTGAGCTTTAAAGGCGTGTTCCCAAATATATTTGGTAATACCAAAGGAAAGCTGATTTTGTTTTGGTATCAAGTTCTGTATATTTTTATTAGGTGTCATTTGAGAGAAACGCCCAATAACTTCCCAATTCTTGGGGAAAATATAACTCAGTTGAGTATCATAGCCGTGTCCTGCCGCCACAGGTATTACTTTAGAAAAATCGGCATTATGTGTGAGTGGGTTGCTGGTGCTTCTGCTCATATAAGCAACGGTAGCTGTCCAGCCATTGTATTTCATCATACCATCTAAAAGGATAGATTGCAAATCTCTACTCTCCAACAATCCCTTACCCCTTTGCCCTTGTGAAAAATTAGACCTTTGGTTGAAGTGATAAGTACCTCCTAGGTAAATCTTAGGCGTAGGCTCTCGGTATAAATCGCCTTCAAAAAACTCTCCATTGTTTTTAAAAGAACCTAGAGGATAGAGTTCTACTCTCCCAGTGTAGGCAAGTCCGTCGGTTTTGTCATTAAAGTTTCTTCCTTCTCCAGTAGTTATGGCAGTTTTTAAGCTGTACCCAAACTCGTTAGCTTTGGTATTGTTATAAATGGCTTGGAAACCAAAATCCCTATCAATATTAAACATAGCGTTGTTGATAGAACGGTCGGTAAGGTCTAATGCTCCCGATGAGTTTACCCTTTGTCTGTTCCCTGGGAGTTTTGTTTGTCCGAAACCAAGCATGAGTTTATTGGTAGCTTTATAAAATACAATCGCATCTCTTATGATGTTAAGCGGACTCCCTTCTTTAATTTCGCCCACATCATCAGGAGCAAAGGAAAGCTGTATAGCATACAAAAACCTAGGATTACCCACATACCCATCAAACCTTAAACGAAGACGGCGAATGGCAGCCTTATATTCTGTATTTTCATTGTCATTAAAATCGGCTTCTAGTCTGTTCTGCATTCTAAAACGAATATTAAATTGGAATAGACTATCAGGAGAAGTAATCCCTACACCTTTACCAAAGTTATAGTAGGGTAGAGCCTCCAAATGGAGTTGTTTAACCGTCTTAGAAGATAAAACAGTATCTTTTTTAAGTAGAATAATGGTATCCGAAACCTTAGTTTTTTGAGACTTGGCTACTAGAGGTAGAGCAAACAAGCATAGCCAAAACAAATATTTCATCTTAATATATTATTTAGGAGTGCAAATTTAAACAAAAATAAGCAGGCGATTGTAGGGAATAAACTAAGTTTTGCATAAAATATTTCTCAAAAACTTGCACACTTCTTCAAAAGGTTATAAGTTTGCCTTAGTTTTATGACACGCAATATCAGTAACATACAAACAAGTGTAAAAAAGTACTCCAATTATTTGGTAGTTTCAGATAATTGTGTAAACACACACACACACACACACACACACACAGGTAGTTTCGTGGGTATGCGTCCGACTATTTAGCAAATTCTTTAGACTTTTATCGTTAAACCAAAATATGGTTCCGCCAACTTTCGTTGGGGGCTTTTTGTGTTTACATCATTCTAATTTTAACTTTTATACTTACTTACTAAAAGCACCATTGTTTTGTCTCATAACATGGTCGTTCTTGTTGGGTGCTTTTAGTGTTCAGGGGGAGCATTCTGCTCTTTCTGTTTTAGCCTTCCTCCTCATTTTGTGTGTGTTGAGAGGGGGGAGGCGTTTTTTTAGGTTAGAGGTGAGATATGAGAGTTTAGAACTTAGTACAGTCTCATCAACCCTTAAACCGAACCTACAAAATCTAAAATCCAATATCTAACCTCTATAATCTTAAACAATTAAATATCAAAAATTCTAAAATTAAATGTTATGAAAACAAAAACAACCAAACTAAGTGTATTCGCCTTTTTAGGTTTAGGTTTAATGGCTTATGGGCAGTATGATGGTAAAGTAGGCATCAATGAATCTCATCCCCAAGCCACTTTGGAAATAAAACCGAATACCGCTAATAGTCTAAGCACAGCCTCTACTGTAGAAGGGGTGCTAATTCCTAGGGTCAGCCGTTTGAGGGCTGCCAATATGGGGACGGGTGTAGCAGAATCTACTTTGCTTTACATTAGCTCAGTGGCAGACGGTACAGCTTCGGGAACCACGGCTAATGTAGATGCTACAGGATTTTACTTCTTTAAAGGAGGGGTTTGGGTAAAGTTGGGAACAGAAGCTAGTAGTACCACAGGAGGAGCTACGCTACAATCTATTACTGGTAATATTAGAGAAGTAGCACATGCCAATATTGCAGAATGGAGCGTACCTAATACTTTTGCTTTAGCACAAACTGGAGACCAACAAATAGTACTTCCAGACCCTAAAAAATATATAGGGAAAATAATTTCTGTAAACAATCAGCACAATACTGCATTAGCTTACTCTGGAACCAATCAGCCTAAGAATGTTAGCACTTTGGCTTCTGGCAAAGCCCATATCCTCATGGCAGGATTACAAGATCCAAAAGATGAAAATAGTGCTATTTGGTACCTTATCGGTGGTAGCTATTAGCCTAGGTATTATCTTAAATTATATCATTATGAAAAAAATCATCTTATTAGGGTTATTGGCTTTTTTTACAGCTAATGCCCAAATTCAAGTTCAAAATCAATCTACTAATACTATAGGAGGAGAAAATCCTTTTATGGACGCCTCTTACTATAATCAGTTTTCTAATACTCTAGGAAAGGGGTTGTATTTTCCTACTACTAATTTAACTACTTGGGAGTTTAAACTCTCCTCAATTGATCCAGGTAAGTTTTCTAACTACTTTGATGGTATGGTGGTGTATAACTCGGGGACAGGTCTTACAGTATCTAATACCAGTAAAGGTGGCAAACAAGTGAGTGTAAGCCCAGGGTTCTACTATTTTAAAAACCCTAACCAAACTTTTCCTACAGGCAGTGTTGCCAATGGGGAATGGGTAAGATTGAGTAGTGACGGTGGGGTATCTACTAACCTCTACACTGCAGATGGTACTCTAGCAGGTAACAGAACGGTAACTCTAGGGTCTAATAACTTAGTGTTTAAGGGAGCAGGGAATATAGGGGTTGGTACTGATGCCCCAACTACTAAACTAGATGTGGCTGGAGGGGTAAAGATAGCAGACGGTACCCAAGGCGCAGGAAAAGTTTTAACGAGTGATGCTGAAGGTAAGGCTACTTGGACAAGCACTGCTCTAAAAGCCCCTAACTATGCTGTCCCTGATGCTTTATGGAACGCTAATGGAACGCCAAACGAAAGAGACAAACAAAATATAGTAGTAGTTTATGGTCCTTATACTGTTCCTAAAACAGGCTGGTACACTTTAGTTTCCCGATGGTTTTATGTGCAAAATAATAATCCCAATAATGGAGGAAATGCGGATGAAGGCTCTGCATCAGTATGGGTACAAATAAGTGAAAGTGCCCTTGGAATGGATGAACCTGGTTTCTTTTATGAAGATAGAAAAGTTGTAAATACTTCTGCAACCACCGCAGGTAATGGGATATTTGTTTATTTAAAACAAGGTGCAAACTATTACATCTATCAGGTGGCAAAATATACAATGAAACCTGGAACAGGCGAGCGAAACTTTCGTTTACATTTTGTACAATAATTATCATATAAATATCTAATACTAAAATTTTACACTTATGAATACACTAAAAGCTTGGTTGCGTCCCAACCTACTCACGAAAGACGACCCTAACGATTTTGTAGCCGTGCCTCTCTTAGGTGGTAGTCTTGGCATTACAGAAATTATAGAAGCTCTTAAAAAAGAGGGTATGGAAATACAAACCGAAACGGCAGTAGATATTATCACTCGTTTTAACCGTAAAGCCTCAGAGCTAGTACTTAATGGTTATAGTGTAAATACAGGACTGGTGTATATGCGTCCTGCCATTAAGGGCGTATTTTACGACAAAACTTGGGATAAAGAGAAGCACTCCGTTTATGTGAATGTGAACCAAGGCTTAGACCTTAGAAAAGCGGTAGCAGACACTAAGGTAGAAATCCTAGGCGAACAATCCAGCCCTATGAGTGTGTTCAGCATTACCGACAAGGTTACAGGCAAAGCAGATGGCACACTTACCAAAGGCAAAAACGCTGAAATCAAAGGTACTTATATTAAAATAGATGGAGACAGTCCTAAAAACGGCATCGTCTTTAAAAACTTAGACACTCAGCAAGAAGTGAAGCTCTCAACAGAACATATTGTGCTTAATGAGCCGTCAAGGTTACTCATTCTCGTTCCTACAGATTTAGAAGCAGGGAACTATGAACTCAGCATTACCACGCAATATTCTAAAGGAGGAATCACTACCAAAGAGCCTAGAGTGGGTGTACTTTCAGCACCAGTGGTTATTGGTTAAATAGGGTGCTATTCCCTAGCTTAATGAGAAACGCCTCCCCACGACCGTGGGGAGGCGTTCCCTATATCCATAGGGAGGTCTTCCCTAAAAATGTATTTAGCTTGATACAGCTTTCAGCCCGATAATGGAGCCTATAAGAGTAACTAAGAAAAAGAGCCTTAGTGTGGTAGCGGGTTCTTTAAATACAAAGATGCCAATCAGTACAGTGCCTACTGCTCCTATTCCTGTCCATACGGCGTAGGCGGTTCCTATGGGGAGCGTTTGGGTGGCTTTAATGAGTAACCCCATGCTTGTAGTAAGAGCAACCAAAAAGCCTAGATACCACCAAACCGCTTCTGTACTTTCCGAAGTTTTGGCTTTCCCTAAACAAAATGCAAATAAGGCTTCAAAGAGTCCTGCAATGATTAAAATAATCCAATTCATCTTGATGGTATAAAAAAGGGTTTTGATGAGTTGCTGTAAAATAAAAAAACTGTTTCTACATCTGTTGTAGAAACAGTTTTTACCTATAATTTTAGTTTTATATATGCTCTGTTTTAAAGAGCTTGTCGTAGTTATGAAGTTCGTTATTGGTAAAGCCTTGAGATTCCATCCACTCGTCATTATAGACTTTGCTGATGTATCTAGAACCGTGGTCTGGGTAAATAAGCACCACTAAATCGTCTTCTTTAAACGGATTCTCCTCTGCATACTGCATCAGAGCTTGGGTAACGGCTCCTGTGGTGTAGCCTCCCATAATGCCTTCCTTTATAGCAATTTCTCTTGTGCGGTAAGCACTTTGTTCATCGTTTACTCTTACAAATTCGTCTATTAAATCAAACCTAAGAGCGGTTGGGATTAAGTTTTTGCCCAATCCTTCTATTTGGTAGGGGTGAATATCCTCTTTATTGATAGCTCCTGTTTCGTGGTAAGTTTTAAGTATAGAACCGTCTGCATCTACTCCAATGATTTTGATGTCAGGGTTTTGCTCTTTAAGAAATTTAGCAGAGCCAGAAAGTGTTCCACCAGTGCCAGTACATGCGATTAGGTGCGTGATTTTCCCTTGGGTCTGTTCCCATATCTCAGGACCAGTAGTGGTGTAGTGGGCATCTATATTTAGCTCGTTAAAATATTGGTTGATGTAGATAGAGTTAGGCGTTTCTTTAGCAATTCTCTTAGCGACTTCGTAATAAGAGCGAGGGTCGTCCGCAGGTACATTTGCAGGGCAAACATATACGGTAGCACCTAATGCCTTTAGATAAGCTATTTTTTCAGGCTTGGTTTTATCGCTTACAGATAAGATACACTTGTACCCTTTGATAATGCTTACCATGGCAATAGAGAACCCCGTGTTACCAGAGGTGGTCTCTACAATAGTAGCACCTGGTTTTAGTAATCCTTTTTTTTCTGCTTGTTCTATAATATGCAGAGCTATCCTATCTTTAGTAGAGTGCCCTGGGTTAGAAGACTCTATCTTTGCATAGACTGTAGCTGCTATATTTTCGGTAATTTTATTTAATCTAACAAGAGGAGTATTTCCTATTAAACCGAGAATATTATCATAAACATTAGTCGCCATATTACATTTTCTCAAAAACTGGGTGCAAAGTTAATAAAAAAATAAGGAATATAAGACTTAAATATCTGTTTAGTTTTGGTGGTGTTTTATATTATTAGTTATAGTTGATTTGCTTTTTTACTTCAGGGCTTCCATTTTATAGCTATACTCCCAAGGTTTTTTAATATTTTTGCGGTTCTATTTTTAATTCTATGATTATTGTTCTTCTCATTCTAAGTGTAATAGTAGGTGTATTGTTAGGCAAGTTTTTTGGGGCTAAAGAGAAGCTAGCAAAGAATTTACTTATTCTAAGTGCGGGGTTTCTTATTACGATTTGTCTTAACGAAGTCTTTCCTCAAGTCTACCACGAACATAATCATAATATAGGTATTTGGATTGTGTTAGGAGTGCTGTTGCAGATGGTTTTAGAAAGTCTTACCAAAGGCTTTGAGCATGGGCATATCCACCATCATAGCGAAACTAAAAATATACTGCCTGTGGCACTTATGGTGGGTTTGTTTTTTCATGCTTTTATAGAAGGTATCCCTTTAGCTAACGAAACAGAGGTTTTGTCGCCTTATCTTACAGGTATCCTGTTTCATAACCTTCCTATTTCCTTTGTTTTGGGAGCGTATTTGTTTGGTAAAGGGTCATCAAAGCGTTATTCGTGGAGTATTATTAGCATTTTTGCTTTGGCTTCTCCTCTTGGAGTGCTTTTGGGAAAATATATCCCAATGGAGTGGCAGTCTTATTTTCTGGCGATAGTGGGAGGAATATTTCTGCACATCTCCGCCGTAATTATATTTGAAAGTAACAAAAATCATAAAATGGATTGGACGAAGCTCCTGCTTGTAGTGTCAGGAATTCTGATTGCTTTGCTAGGGCATTTATTCCATCATCATTAAAGGTTTAAACTTATTGCGTTAGATTTTAATATTATTAAAATAAGAATTCGTGGAAATGATAAAGTTCTCTATTATTTCCACGAATTTGTTTTTTGTGAATGCTGTGTTAGTTAGTATAGTCTCATTATTCGTCTGACATTGAGTCCCAAAAATCACTATCCATTTTCTTTATTTCAATGAGTTGCTCCACTTGCATTCCGAGTCCATAATTGTAAATATATTCAGCTAACTGGTTGCCGTCAATTAAAACGATGGTAGTGTTACCAAATAAATTTTCCACATATTCTCTCGCTCCATTCGAAAAATATGAAGTAGTGATGAAAACGCCTTTATTCGATTGTGCTACCATCAAAGCTCCAACAAACTTTTGAATTTCCTCTCTTCCAATGCCAATATCTCTTCTGTACCTTTTAGCTTGTATGTTTATACGACCAAATCCTAATATATCCTCTTTAATTATACCATCAATTCCACCGTCATTTGTTCTTTTTGTTATCAATCCAGAATCTTTAATTTCTCCACCATAACCCATTTTTTGAAGTAATAAAACTACAAGTTTTTCAAACGCAGTTGGACTTTTACTTAAGATTGTATTGATAATTTCATCGTAAACAGTTTGTCTAATTTTATTAAAAGAATTATACAGTTTTTCTTGAGGAGTAAGGTTGTCACTCTTAGTATCAATGATTTCTATTTTAGAAGGTTCTCTTTCCTTCTTAACTTTATCTGATTTTTGAACTTCTTTTTCAACAAAACGGACAATCTTTTCGGGAGTTTTTAAGAGTTCAATACCTTTCTGACTGATTTTAAATAATCCTCTTCCTGGTTTATTTAACAAACCTGCCATATTCAGATAACTTAAAGCCCAAGATATTCTGTCATAAAATATATATCCATTGCCTGATGGATACATTTGATTTATTTCATCATTTGACAAGTTAAAGTGTAATGCAATAGGTTCAATAAAATCTCTCAATTTTAAAATTTTCCCGTCTTCTAAAAGTTTTAGAGCAGGAACTTGTATCTCATTATATTTTGGTATTGACATACTCTTTTCAGCTTGGTTTTAAAGGTTACCGACTAAAGTAAATATTTTAATTTATGTAATGCTCTAATGTAGTTTTGTATATAAAGTGTTAGTCTTAATGTTTTAGATAACCCCTAATTCTTTTCCTACTTTTTCAAAGGCAGCTATAGCCTTATCTAAATGTTCTCTTGTGTGTGCGGCTGATAATTGTACTCTAATTCTAGCCTTACCTTTAGGAACCACAGGGTAGAAAAACCCGATAACATAGATGCCTTCGTCCATAAGTTTTTCTGCCATTTTTTGTGATAGTGGGGCATCATAAAGCATTACAGGTACAATAGCGGCATCGCCATCAGGAATGTCAAAGCCTTTGGCTTTCATTTGGGTTCTAAAATATTGGGCGTTATCCATTACCTTATCTCTTAAACTGGTATCTTCGGAAATCATTTCTAGAACTTTGGTCGCCGCACCTACAATGCCAGGGGCTAAAGAGTTGGAAAACAGATAAGGTCTAGAACGCTGTCTTAACATATCTATAATTTCTTTTTTACCAGAAGTAAAGCCACCCAATGCTCCACCTAGTGCTTTACCTAGTGTAGAAGTAATGATGTCCACTCTTCCCATAACTTCGTTTGCTTCGTGAGTGCCTCTTCCTGTTTTGCCGATAAAACCTGTGGCGTGGGAGTCGTCCACCATTACTAGAGCATCGTATTTTTCAGCTAAATCACAAACGCCTTTTAAGTCGGCTACGATACCGTCCATAGAGAATACTCCATCGGTAACAATGATTTTAAATCTGTGGTTGTGTTTACTCGCTTCAATAAGCTGAGCTTCCAAATCTGCCATATCATTGTTTTTGTAGCGATACCTTGCCGCTTTGCAAAGTCTTACTCCATCAATAATAGAAGCGTGGTTAAGTTCATCAGAAATGATGGCATCTTCTGCTGTAAATAGTGGTTCAAAAACCCCTCCGTTGGCATCAAAACAAGCGGCATAGAGAATGGTGTCTTCCATACCCAAAAACTCAGATATTTTAGCCTCTAGATTTTTATGAATGTCTTGTGTACCACATATAAAACGCACTGAAGACATACCGTAACCGTGAGAAGCAATAGCGTCTTGTGAGGCTTTCATAACTTCGGGGTGGTTGGATAGCCCGAGGTAGTTATTGGCACAGAAGTTAAGTAACTTTTTACCATTAGCTATAATTTCAGCCGATTGTTGAGAGGTAATGATGCGTTCGTTTTTATAAAGACCTTCGTTCTTGATGTTTTGAAGTTCGGTTTGTAAATACTCTAGATAATTTTTAGAAATCATATTTAGTTTATTTTGGTTATAAAATCGTTGGCTAATTTAATAAAAAAAGCCTTCACTATTGGAAGACTTTATGGATTATTTTACAAATACTAGAGGTTGAGTGTAGGCTCTAGTAGTTTTTCCATTTTAGCTTTAATCTGATGTACAGAACCTGTATAATTATTGATTAACAATGAGAAGGTAAGGGTTCTGCCAGATTTGGTATTGATGTAACCTGCTAGACATTTTACAGCTCTTAATGTACCTGTTTTAGCGAAGATTTGTCCGTAGCCTTCGTTATAGAGAAACATTTTCCTTAATGTACCTGTCTGCCCTGCAATAGGCAACGAATCAAAGTACGATTTGTAATATTTCTCTTTCATAAGACCTGCCAAAAACTTAACCTGTGAAATAGGGGTTACTAAGTTGTTTCTAGATAAACCGCTACCGTCCATTAGGTTTAATCCGTTGAAATCATAGCCGTTAGCATTTAGATGTTCTACAATTGTTTGTCTGCCTGTTTCTAAGGATTCGTCTCCGTTTTTATAAAATCCTACTGAACGCAGTAGAGCTTCTGCAAATCTATTATTACTCATCTGATTAACGAAATAGACAATATCCTCTAAGCTAGGTGATTGATATTTGGTGATAAAAGTTCTGTTTTCGGGTTCTATATCAATGGTTTTGCCCTCTACTTTGCCTGTTACAGATATCTTATTTTTAAGTAAAGAAGCCTTTAATGTATTGGCGAGAGAATAAGGTGCAGAAGGTATCTTACCAGTTACAGTATTGCCTTCAAAAGATTCTGTATAAACCATTTGGTTGGTGTATGGAGAAACATAGAAAAATCTTTTTTCATCGGCTTTAAATTTGCGTTTGGTGATTTTTCTCTCTTTGGTTGGGTCTATATTGGCTGTCTTGCCCACAGGGAGATAGTAGTTCTCTCTTTCTAGCCATACAATGTTAGCAGGAAGGTTGTCATTATTACCTTTGAAAATAGCAGTTTGTACGAAAATGCTACCGTTGATTTTGGTAATTCCTAAGCTCTTTATTGAAGATATAAAATCAGAAGCAATGCTACTATAACTAGAAGAACCAGCCATACCAGTTCCCAAAGTAGGGTCGCCGCTACCTATAATGTATAGGTTGCCTTCTAGAACTCCTGTTTCAGATATTTTACCAGAGTATTCTAGCTGTGTATTGTACTTGAATTTGGGACCTATAATGTTCATGGCTGCATCTGTAGTTAATAACTTTGTGGTAGATGCAGGAACTAATGGAGTAGTTTCGTTATAAGAACTTATGACTTGCTTACTTTTTGGGTCGTATACTACAAATCCCCATTGACCATTTTTTACCATAGGGTCACTTGCCAGTCGATTGATAGCGATGTCCAGTTCTTCTTTAGCCGAAAGAGTTACTTTTTCAGTAGTTGGTGTTTCGTAGGTAGGGTACGAACTAGAGTATTGAGCAAATGAAACGGAAAATATAGATATACAGGCTGTTAAAAGTCCTTTTTTTATTAAATTCATACTTTGAAATTTTATTACTTTGAGGTTTTCTATTAGAAAACAACGAAACAAAGGTAAAAAATATTATAAGTCTAGACCTATGCAAGGGTGGTAAATAGACTTAAATTATGTTAAAAAGAGTTAAAAATCTACAAACACCTCTATTTTCACAGATTGATAAGCGGATATTTCTCTGAACTCGTCCAATGATTGTGAAATGTACTCTTTGAAAGTAAAGTATTTATTATTTCTAGGCAGTTTGAGTAATATTTGGAACTGATATTTGTTTTTCAACTTTGCGATAGGCGCTTTTTCTGGACCTAAAACACAGTCTAAAGGCAGATATTTCCTAAGGATAGAGCCTAAAAATTGTGAAGCTCTATCTGCTTTACCTTCTTTGGAGTGTTTAATTTCTATAAGCACTACTTTGGTAAATGGTGGATAGAGGAATTTTTTCCTGTCATTTAGAAAATGCTCATAAATTTCTTGAGTACTATTGTGATTAATCAAGCTAAACAAAGGGTGTGTTGGGTTGTAAGTTTGTATAACTACTTTACCTTTTCCTGAAGTTCTGCCTGCTCTTCCAGATACCTGAGTGATGAGTTGATAAGCTCTTTCTTCTGCTCGGAAATCTTGCACATAGAGAAGTGCATCAGCCTTAGGAATTGCCACTAGGTCTATATGGTCAAAGTCTAAACCTTTAGAAATCATCTGTGTGCCAACAATGATATCGGTTTCTCTATTTTCTATTTTTTCGTAGAGTTTTTCATAGGCGAACTTTTTTCTCATAGAGTCTATGTCCATTCTGTCCACTTCTGCTTCTGGAAACAATCTTTTGACTTCCTCCGCCACTTGTTCTACTCCGATGCCTTTGGTATTGAGTTGTTGAGACTGGCACTTAGGGCATTGGTTAGGTTTAGATGCTCTTTGTCCACAATAATGGCACTTCAATTCGTTAGAAGATTTGTGATAGGTCATTATTACATCACAGTTAGAGCAATAGGTTACATGTCCGCAAGCCTCACATTCTACCACATTGGCATAGCCTCTTCTATTATGGAGGATAATAATTTGTTTTTTGTCCTCTAGGTTTTCCTGAACTTTTTGAACTAATGCTGCCGAAAAATTACCATTTAAAGTTTTGGCTTCCTGTTCTTCTTTAATATTGATGATTTCAAAATCGGGTAAATCTACATTGCCGTATCGTTCGCCTAAATAAAGGTATTTAAGTTTTCCTTTTTGTGCAGCGTAATAAGACTCCAAAGATGGCGTAGCAGAGCCGAGCAGTAGATGAGCTTTATAATGATGAGCTAAAATTTGAGTTGCATCTTTAGCATTAAAGTAAGGGCTAGCTTCTCTAGGTTTGTAGGCAGAATCGTGTTCTTCATCTACAATCACTAAATCTAAATTTTGGTAGGGTAGGAACAATGCGTTTCTAGTTCCAATAAGGACTTTAATCTTGTTGAGTTTTACTTTTCGCCAAACTTCCACTCGTTCAAAATCGGTGAGTTTTTGATGATAAAAGCCAATTAAATCGCCGTATTTCTTTTCTAGCCTACGGATAATTTGCTTGGTTAATGCAATCTCGGGTAGTAATAATAATGTGTTTTTATCCTCTTTGATGAGTTGCTCTATCAAGTGGATATAGATGTGGGTTTTCCCTGAAGAAGTTACGCCGTGTAATAATACTTTCTGATTTTGAGCAAAAGCCTCTTCTATTGCTTTAAGTGTATTGTTTTGATTTTCAGTAAGAGGTTCAATATTTTCTATATCGCCACTATAAGCCTCTAGTCGGTCGTGCTGGAGGTAATATTCATCTACTAGACCTTTATCTATTAGAGCTTTCATTTGAGCGTGGGCGAAATTATTTTCCTCAAACAAAATAGATTTTTTAATAGGAACTTCAGGCGAAGCCGTTTGTTTAGACAAAATGAGCAGGAAAAGTTCTTTTTGTTTTTCTGCTCTATTCAGGCTAGAAATGACCTCTGCTAAAGACTGATTGTCTAATAATTCCTCTTTGATTTTTACATAAGCTACCTCCTTTACTTTGTACTTTTCTGCCACTTTTTCATCTATCTCTATATAGTGCATATCTATAAGAGCGTTGATGGTTTTAATTAAATTTTTCTTTGGAATAAAGGCTTCCATTTCAGAAAGATTGACCAATTGTTGGACTTCCAATGCCTGTATTAAAAGTATTTCGTTGGCATCTAGAAGTTCATAATCTATGTTAGCATTTGGTTTGAGTTTTAGATAGGTCTCACTTTCCAATTTTAATGATGAAGGAAATGCTAAACGGTAAATATCACCCAAATTACACAGATAGTAGGAAGATAGCCATTGCCAGAACTCAAGCTGTGGGAGAGGTAAAATAGGGGTGTCGTCTAAAATGCTATAAATTTCCTTTGGAGAAAACTCTTCGGGAGTGTTTTGGTGAAGGTCTGAGATGATTCCAGTATAGATTTTTTTTCCTCTAAACGGAACAAGAACACGCATACCCAACGCTATTTTATCCTGTAAATCAATGGGAACTTTGTAAGTGAAAGTTCCTTTTAGATTAAGTGGCAGTATGACTTGAGCGTAAAGCATAGAGGGGAACAAAAATAAGTGATTTTTATTAAAAGTATTTAATGAAGAGCTAATTTTTAATAAGTGTCTTTATGTAAAAAGTACAATGATACTGACTGAAAAAAACATATCTAGGCAAATGATGAAGTTTAGTGCTGTCATTTTGTCATAAAAAAGGGAGTGGCATATTCTTGGTAAAATTGGAGGTGTACTAAAAATGAATATTAACAAAAAAATACATAATTAAAATGAGTAAAATTATAGGAATCGACTTAGGTACTACTAACTCTTGTGTGGCAGTAATGGAGGGTAAAGACCCTGTGGTAATCCCTAATGCAGAAGGAAAAAGAACAACGCCTTCTATCGTAGCTTTCACTGAAGATGGTGAGAGAAAAGTAGGAGATCCTGCAAAAAGACAAGCGGTTACAAACCCTAAAAATACAGTTTATTCTATCAAGAGATTTATCGGAGCTAACTTTAAAACAGATGCTAACGAGGTGTCTAGAGTTCCGTATCAAGTGGTAGAAGGTTCTAACGATACTGTTAAAGTTAAAATTGGAGATAGAGAATACACGCCTCAAGAAATTTCTGCAATGATTCTTCAAAAAATGAAGAAAACGGCTGAAGATTATTTAGGTCAAGAAGTTTCTCGTGCGGTAATTACTGTACCTGCTTACTTTAACGATGCACAAAGACAAGCAACTAAAGAAGCTGGAGAAATTGCAGGTCTTAAGGTAGAAAGAATTATCAATGAACCTACTGCAGCAGCTTTAGCTTATGGTCTAGATAAGGTAGGTAAGAAGGATATGAATGTAGTGGTGTTCGACTGTGGTGGTGGTACTCACGACGTTTCTGTACTAGAAATGTACGAGGTAGATGGTAACGCATCTTTCGAAGTAAAGGCTACCGATGGTGATACACACTTAGGAGGAGACGACTTTGATAATGTGATTATCGACTGGATGGCGGCTGAATTCCAAGCAGAAGAAGGCGTAGATTTAAAATCTGATGCTATTGCTCTTCAAAGATTGAAAGAAGCAGCAGAAAAAGCAAAAGTTGAATTATCATCTTCTACTCAAACAGAAATCAACTTACCATATATCACAGCTACAGCTTCAGGTCCAAAACACTTAGTTAAAACATTAACTAGAGCTAAGTTTGAACAATTAGCAGGAGATTTAATTCAAAGAACTATCGAGCCTTGTAAGTCTGCTCTTAAAAATGCAGGTATGAGCGTTTCTGATATTGATGAGATTATCCTAGTAGGTGGTTCTACAAGAATCCCAGCGATACAAGAAGCAGTAGAGAAATTCTTCGGTAAAGCTCCATCTAAAGGAGTAAATCCAGATGAGGTAGTGGCTATAGGTGCGGCTATCCAAGGGGGAGTTCTTACAGGAGATGTTAAAGATGTATTGTTATTAGATGTTACACCTCTTTCTTTAGGTATAGAAACTATGGGTTCTGTATTTACTAAGTTGATAGAGGCTAATACAACCATTCCTACTAAAAAATCAGAAGTGTTCTCTACTGCGGTAGATAACCAGCCTGCGGTTACCATCAGAGTAGGACAAGGGGAAAGACCAATGTTTAACGATAACAAAGAAATCGGTAGATTTGAGCTTACAGATATTCCACCAGCACCTAGAGGTGTGCCACAAATTGAGGTAACTTTTGATATAGACGCTAACGGTATTTTGAGCGTTTCTGCAAAAGATAAAGGTACAGGTAAAGAGCAATCTATCAAAATTCAAGCATCGTCTGGTCTTTCTGATGAAGAAATTGAAAGAATGAAGAGAGAAGCTGAAGAAAACTCAGCAGCAGATGCTAAGAAAAAAGAAGAAGCTGACCTTATCAACAAAGCAGATGGACAAATCTTCCAAACTGAAAAGCAAATAAAAGAATTTGGAGATAAGATTTCTGCAGATAAAAAATCAGCGATAGAAACCGCTTTAGCTGAATTAAAAACAGCTTATGAAGCTAAAGATATGGCAAATATTAAAACTAAATCTGAGGCTTTAGATGCGGCTTGGATGGCAGCATCAGAAGAGTTGTACAAAGCACAAGCTGAAGCTCAAGGAGGTGCAGAACAAGCACAAGCTAACACAGGTAATGCTACAGATGATGTACAAGATGCAGATTTTGAAGAAGTTAAGTAGGTAATATAATAACTGATTAACAATAATTGATAAATCGCTGTAAATAAAACATTTACAGCGGTTTTTATTTTTTTTAGTATTTCTCAATTTTTATTGTTTTTTATCGAATCTATGCGTTTTTTGTACATAATTGTACCGTGTCATAATTGGACATAATATGCGTCTTATGAGCGTTAAATTATAAAAAACTGATAATGTTCAAGATGTTACTTTACAAATAAGGTTTAGTAAATTAAAAATACCTAGGATTTGTGAGCGGTGTTCTAAACCTTTTGAGGCAAAGGCAGTTACCGCTCGTTTTTGTTCTCAATCCTGTGCTAATAAAAGGAAAAGAAAGAAAAAAACGGCAAAAAGAACAGGTTGAAAAGGAATTATTACTTACTAAATTTTCAAATAAAATTGCGGAAATTCAGAACAGAGAATTTATTTCTGTTTCTGAAGCAGCAATTATGTATGGTATATCAAAAGATACTGTTTACAGAATGAGATAACCGGAACAAATTTTGGGTTCGATTGACAAGGGTAAAACGCCATGATTTAGAGCAATTATTTACATCTATACCATTTCAGAAATTAGTGAAAAATTTAACGCCAGCCCCATTATAGTCTATAATGCTGTTAAGAAGAACAAACTTCCTACAAAGAAAGTAGGAAGTTTTGTTTATGTCCCTAAAGGTTTAATTGATAAAATTTTTCTAGGTAAATAAAACAACTTCTAAAAACAAAAGTTACTGTTGGATTAAGAAAGGTAGAAAACAGAAAAGAATGGTATGTATATCTTGAAAGTTATACTGTGTAAATTATTGGTAAAATAAACCGTATAGGATTCGTGAGTATTTGAACAGAAGCGTTACTACCGTCGAATTTGACAAAAAACGACCTTCCAAAACTACAGAAAATTCAATATCATATAAGCCTAGAAGAAATGATAATGGTATAATTGTTTGTAAAAGCGATAATGATAGGGAAACAATGCACAAAAGATAAAACCGTTGTTGCTTTTCCTGATTTATTGATAGTTTTTAAAAATATGGAGAATGTTAAGGATTTGATTTAACGAATAATAAATGAGAGTATAGATAAAATATATCTAGTTTTAATTTTGAATACACAAGAGAGGTGCACGAGAGAGTTGTAATTTAACTATTATGTAATCGTAGGGAATGTTTAAATTTAATTTAAAATTATTTGATTTTAAATTGTTGTGATATATGAAATTATATTTTATCTTTGTAAAAATAATTTGATTGAAAATGGAATTGAGAATAATAAAACCTAAAGAGCCAACTGCTATCGCAAAGATAACAGTGCAACGGACGGGTAAAATTGGATTTTCTAAAGGAGCAATGGATTTATTAGATTTAGAGGTGAATAAATTTGCAAAATTTGCTTTTGACAAAGATGATAATTTTTATATTTTAATGTTTAAGAAATCTGATGAAGAAACTTTCAATGTGGCAAAAGCGGGAGAGTATAATTATATAAATGCAAAATCGTTATTGGAAGATTTAGAAATAGATTATAAATCTAACAACACAACGATTTTTGATATTAGAAAAACAGAACAAGAAAATGTATATAAATTAAATAAGAGAGTAATAAAAAAATAAAAAAAGAAGTCCGTAACTTTCTCAGGGTGCCGTGACTTCTTATATAGCTCCAAAGAGATAACCAGATATCTAGAAGATGTGTCTGCTATCCTACTTTGTTTTGCAAAAATAAAACAAATTGTTTTAATAGTTCGCTTTTTTGAACATTTTAACATATTCATTTTTCTTACAAAGTATGCCATAATCTTCTCTGTTAATTTCTCTTACAGTATTAAAGAGAGATAACTAAAAAAAATATACAATGGCTAAAAAAGCAACATCACCAAAAGTTGCTAAAATTGCTTCTAAAATTCTTAAAGATGGAAGAACTTCCAAAGCATCTAAATCTGTTGCTGGAAGTGCTTTAAGTCAAAGAGAAAAAGGTAAAAAGTAATTTTAGTAAAGGTTTTATGTGCTTCCTTTCAAAAAAGCACTTTTATTTTTAATTAATAATCTTTATAAGAGAAAAAATGGAACTTTTTAAAAAAGAATTTGTTCAGGTTACTGTTCCTCCTTTTGAAAAACAGAATGCAAAAAATCTAATCAAAGCATCTAAACTTTTAGAATTGATTAATAATGAAGTTTTCAAAGATGCAATAATAACATTTTATGACTTTGAATCATTAGATTTTTATGTTCCTATTGGAAATGTTGATCTAGCATATAATTATGTTTCTTACATTACAAATAAATATGAGTATGTCAACCTATGGAGTAAAAATAACTGTGTAGATGTAATGGTTGAAAAACCTAAAGAAGAGGATGAAAAAAGCGAGTTGTATTTTGAGTTCAACTTTTTGAGAGATGATGATGGAGTTGTTTATGATCATTTAAAGGCAAAATCAATATATGATTCTTCTTCGATGTTCTATAATGATCGAGAACTTTCAAAATACATTAATTTCTTAAAATCAAGAAATTCTAAAGTTTTGACTTCGCTTTCCGATAGAAATAGATTGATTTCAGCGGTGAACGATTCTTGGAACAAGCAGTATGAAAGAAGTCCAAATACACTAACTGAAAGAAAGTTTAGATTTCTAAAGGATAAAAATAACAACCACTACTTAAGGAGTATTACTACTGAAAGATATGAAGAATATGGCGTTGCATTTAGTTTTGTAATTGCTATATTTTCACTGCATAAACTTATGCAAAAAGATAAGGGTCTAAACTTGAAAATTAATTCATTATCTTTAAATGAGTCGAAATTTGAAATGATTGTTTCAACAGGTAATTCTATCTATATAGAAGAAATTGACAATTTTATTTCATCTTCATTGTCGATTAAAAATAACGATTTAGGTGATCGATCTCTTTCTTTTACACACACTTTAAAACTATATCCTAAACAAGATGAGGAAAAAAAGATTTACTTATATCCTAAATTAAAACAGAATGAGTTAAACTATAAGATGTCTATCAGTCATACTGCAGGAATCGATAAAGTTTTGCAGTTATTTAATAATTTAGGTTTAGTTATTTATTCAATGGATGAGTATGTTAAGGATTTTAAAGGTATTGCCAAAACAAATACTCCTGATGAATTACGAGCTAAAATTGAAGAGAAAATTATTTCTAACAATAGTCCATACAAAGAAATTAAAGAATTAAAAGATCTTTTTACCAGAAGCAAGAATCAACACATAGATAATTTGGCAAAACTGCTTGAGATTTGCCAGAAAGCGGAGATGATTGAAATGGATTATGATATAAAATTCAAATTGAGATATTTGATTTCCAATGTTCTATTATATGGAAATAATAATTAATATTTTTTTTGATAAAATTTACATAGATAATCGGAAAATTTCCGATTATCTATTTTATTTATTACATTTGTAATGTGAAAGTAGAAGAATCCATACAAAAATTTATTGCCCAACCGCTTACACATCAGCTATTAGTCAGTATTTTGAAAGATTACAAAAGACCAAATGACAAAATTAATGAGTTGGTAAAAAGTGGTCAGTTAATACATCTTAAAAAAGGATTGTATGTTTGGAATTCGCCAAATCTCCCCGAATTATTCAGTATTGCCAATGTTATTTATGCACCAAGCTATGTTTCGTTAGAATCAGCGTTATCATTTAGAGGGTTCATTCCCGAAAGAGTTTTTTCAGTAGTTTCAATAAATTTTAAAAGTTCTAAAATTTTTGATAATCAATTGGGTAGATTTGAATATAAAAAAATTCCAGTAGTCTATTATCCTTTAGGAATCAAGAGAGAAAAATTAAGAAAAAACCAATTCGCACTCATAGCAACGGCAGAAAAAGCTTTAATGGATAAAGTGGTTACAACCTCGGGCATTCTTTTAAGAAGTGTTGAATCTGCCAAAGTATTTATGACTGAAAATTTAAGAATTGACGAAGAACAACTTAAACTTTTAGATACAGAATTGATGAAAAATTGGGCAGATGTTGCTCCCAAAAAAGCATCAATCAAAAACTTAATAAAAGCCATTGAAACATTATGATAAAAGATTGGATTGAAAATTATCAGCCTAAAACAGCAGAAGATTACAAACAAGCCTTGCGGGAAATTATGCAACAGTTGGCTTTGGCAGGATTGTCGAGAGGTGGATTTTTCTCCAAAAGTGCTTTTTATGGTGGAACAGCTTTGAGGATTTTTTATGGACTCAATCGTTTTTCCGAAGATTTGGATTTTTCTTTACTTCAAGAAGATGGAGATTTTAATTTAGATGATTATTTGAAAGCTATTGAAGAAGAATTTCTCGCTCAAGGAATGCAAGTAAGCGTAAAAACAAAAAAGAAATCCAAAAAATCGGATATAGAATCGGCATTTTTGAAATCTGAAACAATTTGGAGTGAATTGATTTTAGATACAGCAATTCCTCAATTGGGTTTGCGGCAAAATGTGGGAATCAAAATTAAGATTGAAATTGATACAAAACCGCCTCTTGGCTTTGAAACCGAAGAAAAACTTTTGCTTCAGCCGTATTCATTTTATGTGAAAGTCTTCAAAATAGAAGATTTGTTTGCTGGTAAAATGCACGCTTTACTTTTCAGAAAATGGGGTCACAATGTGAAAGGCAGAGATTGGTACGATATGGAATGGTACATCCGAAAGGGCGTTCAATTGAATTTGGAGCATTTTAAAATAAGAGCCATTGATAGTGGCGATTGGGGAAAAGACACGATGATGGAGCAAGAATTTAGGAATTTACTCCATCATCGTATAGAAACCGTTAATTTTGAAATAGCAAAAAATGATGTCAGCAGATTTATTCCAAATACCAAAGTTTTAGATATTTGGTCGAAGGATTATTTTAAAGATTTGTCAATGCTTTTGAAAGTGAAGTGATTGATTTTATTTGAAAAAAGTTATTATTCCGTACCATATTTGTGCCATAAATATATAAAACATTGATTTTCATTAATGGTTATTTTTGAAGAAGTAAAATAATAGTTGAGTATACATTCAACAAAAGAAAAGGGAACTCGTTTAGAGTTCCCTTTTTACTGTATAAATAATTAGGAGCGTAATTCTTTTTATAATTTTTCTTCGGAATTTAGCTTGTGGCGTCTGATTTCTTTATTCATCTTTTTTAACATACCTATAGTCCCTATTTTTACGGAGTTTTCAGCATTTCCTAGTAATCTAGCATTTCCTTTATAGGTGTCATAAGAAGTTTCAATGATGAAATTTCCTTCTGCGTCATAAAGTTTAGCACTTACAAGCACTTGGTTAGAAAAAACATAGCGTCCGAAACCTACTTTAAAATACTTTACTTTTGGGATTAAAGCCACCTCAGCATTATTATTAAGACAGATTTCTTTGATATACTCAGTATCGATATTATCGTAAGACATGGCACAATCTACTCTTACAATTTTACCACTGTTTTTGTCTTTTAAAAAATCGCTTGCGGCACTATAGAATGCATGATAGGTGGGAGCATATATTTCAGGGATTTCAGGCACTACTAGTGGATTAAAATAAACCACCTTTTTTACTTTTTTTATTTTGATATTCTTATTCAGGTAGCCAAGGCTATCTCCCCAAGCTGCACACCCAACAGTACAAATAAAAAAACTAGATATACCTATTAAAATTAGTACCTTTTTCATATATATATTATGCTACAAATATACTCTTTTAAAGCTCATTGGTGCAATACCTTAAGTAAGATTTATATCTACCTATACAATCATAAAAAAAAGAGCCTTTGTTTAAAGACTCTTTTTTTATTGAAATTGAATTTTATTCGTATTCATCGTAACCACCGTTATTCAGTACAGAGTTGCGTCTTCCGTAGAGAAAGTAAACCAAAATACCAAATATTAACCAACCTATAGCCATATAGATAGCGGAGGTTTCTAAATTCCAAATGAGATAAATATTGGTTAAAATCCCTAGGCTTGCTATCACAGGAAGCATAGGTGTTTTAAAATCTCTTTTAAGTTCGGGTTTTTTAACTCTCAATAACCAAACAGCAAAACAAACCATTGCAAAAGCGAAAAGTGTCCCAAAACTACACATGTGTACTAAAGTGCTAATTGGCGTAGAAGCAGCTACTGTCGCTACAATAGCACCTACTAGCAGAGTGTTTTTATAAGGTGTTTTTCTTACAGGGTGAATATCTTTAAACATTTTTGGAAGCAATCCATCTTTTGCCATGCCTAAGAAAATTCTAGACTGACCAAGCATCATTACTAATAAAACAGAAATAAGACCTACTGTTGCAGCTACCGTGATGAGAATAACAGCCCAACTCATTCCTGTCGCTTTTTCAAAAGCGATTGCAACAGGAGCGGTAAGTGCATCAGGTACAGAACCAAAGTCTTTATAGTTCATCATTCCCGTAAGGACTAACGACATTAGTATGTAAAGTGCTGTACACACCAAAAGAGAGGTGATGATAGCAAAAGGAATATCTTTTTTAGGGTTTTTAGCTTCCGCTGCTTGGGTAGAAACAGCATCAAATCCAATATAAGCAAAAAATACGGCAGAAGCTCCTGCTATAATGCCTGAAATACCATAGGCTTTACCGAGGTGTCCATCGGCTTGTTTAATCAGTGTTTCTTCAGGAATAAAAGGTGTAAGGTTATCCATATTGATGTACAATGCCCCAACAATGATAATGAAAACCACTACTGAAGTTTTTAGTAACACAATCATATTATTAGCTCCAGCAGCTTCTTTAGTCCCTCTTACTAGAATAGCAGTTACTAATAGCACGATAAGAAACGCAGGGAGGTTAAAAGCAAAAGATGGTTCGGCTAGACCGTGGTTAATTGCATATTGTTTGGCACTAGCAAAATCGTTAGTGAGATAGTAAGGGATTTCTATGCCTATTATTTTTAATAATTTATTAAAATAGCCAGACCAAGACACAGCTACTGTCATAGAGCCCATAGCGTATTCTAGTACAAGTCCCCAACCAATAAGCCATGCGAAAATTTCACCAATAGTACCGTAAGCATAGGCATAAGCAGAGCCTTCCACAGGAAGCAATGAAGCAAATTCGGCATAGCACAAAGCTGCAAAAATACACGCTATCCCAGCGATCACAAATGAAAGTGCTAGGGCAGGACCAGCGTGATAGTACGCTCCCGTACCTGTAAGTACAAAAATACCACCACCTATAATGGCTCCCACTCCAATAGCGGTAAGACTCCATTTTCCAAGAACTCGTTTGAGTTCACTTTTTTTCATATCAGCTTCGTAAGCACCAATGGGTTTTTTCCTCCAAATATTAGACATAGTTTATTGGGTTAAATTTTATTAAACATTGCGAATATAAAACAAATTAGCTTAAGTAACTTATCTTTATAATAAAAATAATGAATGATAGGTGTGTTTTAGTTGATTTTACTTTTAAGTAATTGATATTTTTTCAATCTGTTTTTTGATGATTTTTAAATGACCATAAGGCTCAATATTTTGTACTATATTTGGGGCTATGAATTTTGAGGAGCTTTTTTTGAAACCTTACGAAACCTATGCCGCTTACCAAATTATTTTGGAAATGGTAGCTAGTACTTTTGGATTGCTGAGTGTTTATTTTTCTATGAAGAAAAACATTTGGGTATATCCTACGGGTATCGTAAGTACCATTATCTATGTATATCTCTTGTTCAAATTTGGGCTTTTAGGAGATATGATGATTAATTTCTACTATACTGTTATGAGTATTTATGGTTGGATATTGTGGTCTCAGAATTCGGTGGATAATGTTTATATTCAAGCGACTAGGGCTACGGCAAAAGATTGGTTAATATCGGTGGGGCTATTTGTATTGAGTGTGGTTTTGGTAGGGATTATCTACTATTTTAAACCTTATATCGACCAAAATTTTTCTATGGAAGGTGTTGAATTGGGTTGGTATCATCTAGACTGGATGAACTATACCGATATTGTAACAACGGCTATATTTTTAGTAGGTATGTGGCTGATGGCGAAAAGGAAAGTTGAGAACTGGCTGTTTTGGATTTTGGGAGACCTTATTAGTGTGCCTATGTATCTCTATAAAGGTTTAGGGATAACTTCAGTACAGTATTTTATATTTACCATATTGGCAATTATAGGGTATATAAAATGGAAAAAAAATATTTCAGTTGAAAATGCATAATTTATGAAAATAGTACATATAAAAGCGAATGATTTTTTTTGAATTACTAAAGTTAAAAGATGTTTCTATGTGGGATATTTTTGCCCAAATGATAGATGGTGAAGAAAAACAACTTCAGTTTATGGATAATAACAATGAAGTTTTGTTTTCTTATAATCTACCCACCACAACGGAACAACTACAGGAAGATAAAGCTATTTTCTCTAAACAATATGCCAAAAAATTGATGCAAAACAATTGAAGTTAATTTATTTTTATTCTAAATAAACTGATATTTATCATATATTTTTATTTGGACTTATTCTAATTAAGTTTTATCTTTGTCAAAAAAGATAAGACTTGAAAACGAAAAATTATTTTTGCAGGACGGCTTTACCTTTGTCAGTAGTGTTCTTTTTGGGGCAGAGTGTTTATGCTCAAAAGGATACTCTAAAAAATAAAGACATTGATGAAGTCGTGCTTACCGGATACACTAAGGTAAAGAATAGAGTGTTTACAGGGTCTGCCATTCAGGTAAAAATGAAAGATATACAACTGGATGGGATACCTGATGTTTCCAGAATGTTAGAAGGTCGTGTCGCAGGGCTGAATATTCAGAATGTAACGGGAACTTTTGGAGCGGCTCCAAGGATTAACATTCGTGGAGGAGCGTCTATCACGGGTAATGTACAACCGCTTTGGGTGGTAGATGGTGCTGTTTACGAGGATATTGTGAGTCTTACTTTAGACCAATTAGTTTCTGGAGATGCAGTTACTTTAGTAAGCTCTGCCATTGCGGGGATAAATCCTTCGGATATACAAGATATTCAGGTGCTTAAAGATGCTTCTGCAACCTCTATGTATGGTGCAAGAGCCCTTAATGGAGTTATTGTAATTAGTACAAAATCAGGGAGAAGAAATACACCAAACAAAATTTCTTACAATTACGAGCAAACTTATAGAAGCATTCCGTCTTATGCAGACTATGACTTGCTTAACTCACAAGAGACGATGTCTATCTATCGGGAAATGGAGAAAAAAGGGTATTTCTCTATGGCAAATGCTTATTATGGAAGAAGGGGAGGCGTTTATTATAGAATGTATGATGCCATCAATACCTTTAATCCTAATACCAGTACTTTTTTATTGCAAAACACCGAAGAAGCTCGTTTAGCTTTTCTTAGAACTCACGAATATGCCAATACCGATTGGTTTAAACAATTATTCAATATTACGCCAACCCAAAATCATACTATTAGTTTTTCTGGAGGTGGTAAAAATACAGCCAATTATGCTTCGTTAGGATTTTTCAATGATGCGGGTTGGTCTGTTACGGATAGGGTCAGTCGTCTTACGGCCAATTTGAGAAATACTTTTTACCTTAATGATAACCTCAAGTTGGATATTGTAACGCAAGGAAATATAAGGGAACAGAAAGCGCCAGGCACTTTTTCTCAAAGAAGAAATACCGTCATTGGTTCTTTTGAGAGAGATTTTGATATCAATCCTTTTTCTTATGCCCTTAATACTAGCCGTACATTGCGTGCCAAAGACCAGTATGGAAATTTAGAGTATTATCGGAATAACTGGGCACCATTCAATATTCTTAACGAATATCAAAATAACTATATGGATATTAAAGTTTTGGATTTGAAGGTGCAGACGGAACTTGAATATAAACTCAATAAAAAATTAACAGGGAATTTATTAGCGGTGGCTCGCCGTGCACAGACGGAGAACAAGCATTATGTTAAAGAAAATTCTAATACCATTTTGGCATTTAGAGCCAATGATAATGCGGCTGTGGGAGCAGAGAATGTATATTTATTTAAAGATGCAGACCATCCTTTGGCTCAACCGCAATTAGTATTGCCACACGGAGGAATATTCAATCAAACCACCAATACTTTAGAAAGTTACTTGGTGAGAACATCGTTAGATTATAACAATAAATGGAACGAACACGATTTAAAACTATTTGGATTTGGAGAAATTAGATATGCTGACCGAACAGTAACGCCTTTTCAAGGTTATGGAATACAGTATGATAGAGGAAATCAGGTGCGTACTTCTCCATTGGTATTTCAAAAATTAATTGCAGATAATTTAGATTATTTCGGATTGATGACAAGGCAGGATCGAGGGGTTACTTTTTCGGCTAATGCCACTTATGCCTATAAGAATAGATATGTTTTTAATGCGGTGGGTAACTATGAAGGTTCCAATATTGCAGGAAAAGGGGCAAAGACTCGTTGGTTGCCTACTTGGAATGTGGGGGCGAAATGGAATGTGGATAAGGAGCATTTTCTTGAAGATGTGGCTTGGCTTAGCACACTGGCGATTCGTTCCAGTTATGGTCTAACGGCTAAAATGAACGAAAACGCCATCAATTCTTTGGCGGTGTTCAGAAGTGGTGTTACCAATCGTTACCAAATTACCGATAGGGAAAATATACTTAATGTTTTGCATTTGGAAAACAGGGATTTAACTTGGGAAAAAATGTACGAACTCAATTTGGGGTTGGATTTGGGGCTATTCAGAAATCGCATCAATGCCACTGTAGATGTTTATTCCAGAAAATCTTTTGATTTGATTGATTTGGTGAGAACTTCGGGGATTGGCGGACAATATTACAAATATGCCAACTTCGGAGATATGGAAACCAAAGGGATAGAACTCACGCTTAATACCACCAATATTAAAACTGAGGCATTCCAATGGAAAACCAATTTGAGTTTGAGTTATTTTAAACAGAAAATCACGAGGTTGCTTAATAATCCTAATACTTTTGATTTGGTTTCTGGTACAGGGCGAGGTAATGTGGTAGGCTATGCCAGAGGGTCTATTTTCTCGTTTCAGTTTCAAGGGTTAGATGGGCAAGGTTTACCTACTTTTGATTTTGGGAATTATCCGTTTCAAGGGGGCGATTCATACGCTCACATTTCGGGAGCCGATTTTGCTGATACCAATTATTCTTTGTCTTATTTAAAGCATAACGGTGCGGTGGAGCCTAACTTTACGGGTGGTTTTTCTAACTCTTTTGAATACAAAAATTTTGATATTTCGTTTTTCATCACTTTTCAGGCGGGAAACAAAATAAGACTTCAGCCGACTTACGACCCTGCTTATGGCGACCTTAATGTATTTTCAAAATATTATTATGACCGTTGGCTCAATCCAGGGGACGAATACAAAACCAATGTACCTGTAATTCCGTCTCAAGATTTAATAACCCTTATGGGGAAAGAAAATATCGAAAGAGCTTATAATACTTATAATTATTCACAGTTGAGAATTGCGGACGGAAGTTTTATAAGAATGAAAAATATTTCCGTAGGATACAAAATTCCGCAGGAATATATCCAAAAGTGGGGAATGACTTCATTGGCGTTTAGGTTTCAAGTTACCAATCCGTTTTTAATTTATTACGATAAAAATCTAAGAGGGCAAGACCCTGAATTTTATCGTGCGGGAGGGGTAGCTACTCCGATTGCAAAACAGTATTCGGTAAGTCTCAATTTAGGATTTTAAAATCAATAGAAATGAAAAAAATAATATACTTTTTACTGGGAACGGCAATGCTTTCTTGTAACCGTTATTTAGATGAAATGCCAGATTCCCAGTTGGATATAGAAATAGATTCGGAACAAAAAGTAGAAGAGCTACTTACAGCGGCTTATCCCAGAGCCAGTTATTTCCCGTTTTTAGAACCAATGACGGATAATGTAGATGTGGTAGAAAAGGGAGTACATACAAGGCTAAACGAGGCTTCTTTTTATTGGAGAGATTTTGAGCAGGAAGATTTGGATACTCCATTGAATTATTGGAACGATTGCTACCGAGGCATTGCCCAAGCCAACCACGCATTGGAATATTTGAAACAGTTTCCCGATAAAACGGACAGAATTAAAGCCCTTTACGGAGAAGCGCTGTTGGTGAGAGCGTATCTGCACTTTATGCTCGTTAATATTTGGGCAGAGGCTTACAGTCCTAACTCTACGGCTTTGGGTATTCCTTATGTAACGCAACCTGAAAAAAAGGCATTACCAGAATATAAGAGGTTAACAGTGGCCCAAGTCTATGACAAGATAGAAGAAGATTTGCTATTGGGTTTGGCGGCAGTTGATGACCGCTACTATAAACTACCGAAGTATCATTTCAATAAAAAAGCGGGTTACGCTTTTGCTTCCAGATTTTACCTTTACAAAGGGGAATGGGATAAAGTCATTGCTTACGCTAATTATGTTTTGGAAGATAATCCATTGGCTAAAATAAGAGATTGGGCGGGCAAATATCAAACTTTTTTATCCACGCCAGAACTTATTCCTCAAGTTTACTCTTCGGCAGATGAAGAGTGTAATTTGCTGATTACCTCAACGGAATCTCGTTGGAAAAGAGAGGTATCCAAACTAAAATATGCCGTTAGCGAGAATAAAAGAAAAGAACTTTTCTCTAATTATGCTCCCAAATACTCGGCTTCGTTTTGGTACTTAACGAGAGGGAGTAATATGGGAAACCGATATGTGAATAAATTCAGAGAATTACAAAAATTCCAAGATGTAAGTGCCAATCCAAGAGAGCTTTATGTAGATAATGTTTTATTCACGACCGATGAGGTGCTCCTAAACCGTGCAGAAGCTTATACGATGAAGCAAATGTACGATTTTGCGACCAACGACATCATTATCTTTATGAAAGCCAAGTCGCAAAAAACATTCATCAAAGACGAGCTGATGGTGGCGTTTCAGTCAGGGCAAGAAAATTATACCCCATTTTATCATCTTACCTTCTATCAGGGAGCGTTGGTAAATGCTATTGCGGAGCTAAGAAGACGAGAGTTTGTGCACGAAGGGTTGAGATGGTTTGATATTAAACGCTTTTACCTTTCTGTGAATAGAAATACAGCGGGCGAAACTTATAGCCTTGATAAGATTTTAAGAAAAGAAGATTTAAGAAAACAGATTCAAATTCCGCTTCAAGCTCAAAAATTAGGCTTGGAGGCTAACCTTAGATAAATTAAAAGATGAAAAATATATTTTGGATATTGGCAATTATGACAGGTTTGGCATCTTGTAATGATAGAGATACCTTAAACTCGGAATCGGTGCTTGTGCCAGAAATCAAAAATACAGATGAATTAGATGGGTGGCTTTACCAAACTTATACTCAACCGTATAATATAGAGGTGAAATACCGTTGGGACGCCAATGTATCGGGGCTTAATAATGCGGCTACACCTCCGAGCAGAGCACAAGTGAAACCTGTGATGGAGGCGATGCATTCTCTGTGGTTACAAGCCTATGAGAATATTGCTGGAACTCAATTTGTAAAACAGTACGCCCCGAAGGAAATTTATGTTTACGGAGATAAAAACTTAGATTCGGAAGGTTACGAGCAAATTAGGAGCAATCACGCTCACGGGCAGATGCCATTATACCGAGTGAATGAGTTTTCTAAGTCCGATTCGGCAAGTGTGGTAAAGGTAATGCGTATGGCTCACCATCAGTTTGTGAAGGCTTTAATACAATCTAAACCTTTCGATAAAGAAGCGTTTTCCAAACTCAATTTCAATGCTTATAGCGAAACTTGGGGACAAACAAGTCCCAACAATCTTTACGACCTTACAAGCAGGGCTTCGGACTTCGGTTATTATAGCCTATTAGCGGCGAGAGGAGGAGTAGAGGAGGATTTTGCGGAAACGGTGAGTGCTTTACTTTGCAATACCAGACAGGAGGTCGATTATATGATATACAGCTATGCGGGGTACGAAGACCCTTATGATGCTGCTGATAGGGAGCGCGCTAAAAAAGCCGTAAAAACCCTCACAGAAAAAAGAGCTTTTGTGATTAAATATTTCAATGAAAATTTTGGAATTAACTTCAATAGGTTGCAGTTTGAAACCAATGTGAAATTAAAAACTTATTTAAAATAAAAATTTATGAAAAACACGATAATCGTCTTTGTAAGTTTGTTTCTATTAGTGGGAGCTTGTAGGGATAAAGATGAAACTATTTTCAGCGAAACACCTTCTCAAAGAACTCAAGAGCATATCGCTGCATTGAGAAATGAGTTGGTTTCAGCCGAAGAAGGGTGGTGGTTTACCTATTTTCCAGACGTAGATTCTTTGCGTTTTTCAGACCCGAATAAAAATATTAAAACGAGTGATAACGCCATTGTCTTTTTAGAAAGACAATTCGGGCAAGGAGGCTATACATTCTATATGAAATTTAATGAAAAAGGAACGGTAGAAATGCTAAGCGATACCGATTATAACGCTGCAAATAACCTCAAAATGAGTGATTTTGAAGTGAAACAAAGCTCCTACACTCAACTTAGTTTTACCACTTATAATTACATACACCAACTGAATAAAAGTGATTTTCTATTTTGGAAAAAAGATAGTGAGGGCAACTTAATATTCCGTACCAACCGTTATTTGGATACCAACAGAGAATATTTGGTAATGAAAAAAGCCATACTTAACGGAAAACAAGCATCGGATAGAATGAATTTGATGTATCAAAACAAAATAAATTACGAGAGACTCTACAATCCTATTTTAACGATAAAAGATTCGGAGGGCGGTGTTTTGTTTCAAAGCAATTTACCTTATAAAAAGCAAGATGTAAAGAATAGATACCAAGCCTTTGTTAAGAACTGGCAACCTAATCTTTACAATAGTTCTTATTATTCTGGGGTGGCTTCTGGTTATGTGGCTACGCAAGAGGGGTTGTTTTTCTATCCAGGAATACAGCTTACAGACCAAACGAAATTTAGGGTTTTTACTAAAGAAGGTGAGGCTTACAAATCGGTGGTAAACGGTTACGAAGCCTTAATTACGATAAAATAAAAAATACTAATCTTATGAAAAAAATAACTTATTTGTGGAGTTTGCTTGTTGTTATTTTATTTTCGTGTAACGAAAGAGTTGCCGATTTGCCAGAAGAAGACTATCACGCTTTATTTCCAAACAAAGGTAAAATTGATAAACCCAATATAGATTATACCAATATGACTCCTACGGTCTGTGAGCCTACGGAAACCGAACTTAATTTTGTTTATCCAGGGGTCGATATAGACCAAGACCTTAGAGATTATACTGTAACACTAAAGTTTAAATACACAGAGCAGCAGACCTTTCCTTTAGGACAGAAAATGTCCCAATTTGATTTGAAGTATGTGGGAGCGGATAAAAAATTGGTGGTTTTACGAAGCTACAAAGATAATAGAGGAACACCTCCAACCATAGAAGAAGGCAAGGAATACGAAATTAAATTTAAAGTCAAATCAGGGTATCCGCTTTATCTTTCCGTCCACGGGGGTGGGTATGATTTATTCTCCCTCAATGCGAGTATTCAAGCCAAATCGGACGATGGGATAGTGGTTTCTCCCGTTATTAAATACGAAACATCGGTTTATTCGGACGGTTTTACAGAGCTTACACCTTACTGCGAAAAAATCATTTTACCGTAGTAAAAATAACTTGATAAATGATAAAAAGTTTAATTATGAAAAATAAAATTATTTTAGCTTTAATGCTTTCTGCATTGTGTTTTACCTCTTGTTCAAGAGAAACTTCTGGAGTGGAAACGCCTTCGGTTCTTCCGCCCGTTACTAAAGAGTCTTACGAGTACAAATTTTCAAGAAACGGTCTCTCCACAGTAGATTTGGAAACAGGAAAAGAAATGATAGACTTGTTTTATTTGTTGGATAACGGAATGAAAATCGCCAGTTCTCAATCCAGAAATTATTACGAAAGGAAGGGAAGTGTTTACGCTTTGAGTATGAAAGATATTACGGCAGCTTCCAGTTATTATGCCTCCAAAACAGCTTTACAAACGGCAGTTCGCAACGAAATAGAGGTAATGTTTGGTGAGTTGAAAGCCATATCAGATAATAGCGGATTGGAAGCTAAAAAAGGTCAAGCAGGGTTCATTGGGTACGAAGAAGAACGAAGATATGTAGATGCTTACGGTATAGAAACGGGGCAAGTATTGCAAAAAGCACTTATGGGAGTGGCTTTGTTAGACCAAGTACTCAATCAGCATTTAGGGGAAGAAGTCCTTGGCGATGCCCAATTACAAAAAGATAACAGCAACTTAGTGATGGTTACTGGGAAGAGATACACGGCTTTAGAGCATCATTGGGATAGGGCTTATGCGTATATGGGAAGAGAAAACTCTAAGTTTACGCCGTTGTTTATTGCCAATTATTTGGAGAAAGAAACTAAAGATATGCCGTTTCTGGCGGGGATAGACGAAAGAGTTTACACAGCGTTCTATAAAGGAAGAAAAGCGGTAGTGGATAAAGACTATACCGAAATGAAAAAACAAGCAGCCATTATAAGAAGCGAATTAAACAAACTCTTTGCGGCCAGAGCTATTTATTATCTTAAGAAAGGTATTCCAGATTTAAGAGAAGATGTTCGAAATGCATTTCACGGTTTGTCGGAGGCTTATGGCTTCATCTACGCCCTTAATGTTGCAAGAAAAGAAGACGGTTCGTCTTATTTATCACCAGCGGAAATCAATCGGATTTTAGCCGAATTTAGGGGAGAACACGGCTTTTGGGACGTGGACCGCTTAGCGGCAGATGAAAGTACTAAAGGTTCACTACTTAATTTGTCCAAACAGATAGCAGATAAATTCGGATTTAAAGTCAATGAAATTTAAAAATAAACACTAATCAACCTAAAAACTATTAAAAAAATGAAAAAGTTTTTACTAACCATAGGGGTACTAAGCTCCTCATTATTATTTTCTCAAAACCTGATAACCAACTCAAGTCTGGAGCAATGGAGTAGCAGTTGCTACTTAGGGAATTGCAGATATTATCCTAAAGATTGGAAAGGTAATGCTATACAGTCTTCCAATACTCCAAAAGAAGGTACTTACAGTGCAGAGTTAGGTTATGGTAAGAATATAGAATTTGAATTGAAGCAAGGGATTGAAGCGGGTCAGAAGTATATTCTGAGCTATTATGTGTACTCCGTGGGGGCAGGCAGACAGGCGATTCATCGTTTTAGATGGAGAGATGCGGATAGAGCAACTTTAATAGCAAACGGAGATGATTATACGCATTCTACCACTAATTTCGGACAATGGGAAAAGGTAGAAAAAGAATTTGTTGCCCCAGAGGGTGCAGCAGGATTTTACATTAACCTCAATACTTCGGGGAGTGGCTCGGAAGTAATCCGATTAGACGATTTCAAATTTTATAAGCAGGGAAGTTTGGGAACCCAAGAGTGGTCTTCGCAAAAAGAAGTACAGCTCCATACCCAAGGAAAGGAACTCCAAGTTTTTACAACCAAACCCGTAACTATTAAAATATATGGCGTTGGAGGACAATTATATGTTACAAAAACGGTGAGCTCCAATGATAGGATAACTTTGTCGGCTTTACCTCACGGTATTTATTTGGTGTTGGTAGAAACAGATAAAGGGGCATTCAGTAAAAAAATAAGATTATAAAACAGTCGTAATGAATTATTTTAAACTATTTTTTTCAGCACTCTTTTGTTTGGTATTGTTTTCTTGTGGCGGTAACGATTCCCCTACGGAAAACGCAAAGGTGGACGATGGATTTGACCGAAAAGAAATGCTCAGGCATTGGGCAGATAACTTTATCATTCCCTATACGGAAAAGTTTAAAGATGAGGCGACCAATTTGGATACAAAGATTAAAGCGTTTGCGCAAGAGCCCAATCAAACTCATCTAACTGAGGTGAGAGAAGCACTTAATAAGACTTACGAAGCCTACCAGTATATTGGTTTTTATCGTTTGGGTAAGGCGGAAGAAGTTTCTATGAATTTTCTGTATAGGGTGAATACCTACCCTACCAATACGGAACGGATAAAACAAAATGCGAAAGACCACAACTATAATTTCCGTCAACTTTCGGAAATTCAGGGGGGTAAAATAGCCCAAGGGCTTCCTGCGATAGATTATTTGGTGAATGGCTTGGAGTCCGAAGATAACGCTATTTTAATGGAATACACTTCGGGGCAAGAGGCAGCGGCTTATAAGGCTTATTTATCGGCGTTGTCTGCGGAAATTTTAAAATCGGCTACCGAAGTTTTAGCAGATTGGAAGGGCGGTTACCGAAACAAATTTGTAGAAAATACGGATAGCAACGCTTCAGGAAGCATCAGTCTAATGGTAAATGCTTATGTGCAGTATTATGAGAAAAATCTTCGTGCAGCTAAGATAGGTTATCCATCAGGTGTTTTAACGCCGATGTTTCTGGCACAAAGCGAAGCTCCTAAACCTCATTTGATAGAAAGCCAGTTTGCTCCCCAGTACAGTAGAGCGTACGCCCTCTTGGGAACGAAAGCAATGCTGGAATTTTTTCAAGGCAAAGGGATTAACGGTAAAAGTGGCAAGTCGCTACAACATTATATAGACTATATGGCGACCAAAAATGCTCATCACAAGACTTTATCACAAGACATTGTCCGTCAGTTTGAGGAAGCCATAAAAAATATAGAAGCTCTTAATCCTAACCTTAAAATCCAAATAACCCAAGATTTGGCTCAAATGAAAAATGCCTATTTCAGTCTTCAGCAGAATGTTTCTAAACTGAAAGTGGATATGGCACAATCGCTCAATATCACCATTTCTTATATGGATACCGATGGAGATTAAAGACTGGAAATATCAGTATTTTAAAAAGCCTGTAAGTTCTGCCATTTTGGGGACTTATAGGCTGTTTTTTGGATTGCTAATGCTGGTAAGCATCGCTCGTTTTTTTCTGTACGGTTGGATAGAGCGTCTGTATATAGAACCTCGTTTTTTCTTTAGTTATTACGGTTTTCAGTGGGTAAAACCTCTGGGGAATTATACCTACGCTTTATTTTTGTTTGCGGGGCTAATGGCTTTTTTAGTAATGGTGGGGCGGTATTACCGAATGGCAATCGTTGGTTTTTTCCTTTCGTTTACTTACATCGAACTTATGGATAAGACCAATTATCTTAACCATTATTACTTTATCAGTATTTTGAGCTTTTTGTTGATATTTTTACCGATGAACGTGGCTTTCTCTGCCGATGCGGAAGCCAATCCCAAAAAGAAAAGAGAGTTTGTTCCAGTATGGACGATTAACGCCATTAAGTTTCTGGTAGGCTTGGTTTATTTCTATGCGGGAGTGTGTAAGCTCAATTCTGATTGGCTATTGGAAGCAATGCCGCTCAAGTTATGGTTGGCTTCAAAGTTTCATCTTCCGCTGATAGGTGGTTTCATGGATAAAACTATAACCGCCTATTTGTTCAGTTGGGCAGGAGCATTGTATGATTTGAGTATTCCTTTTTTACTATTATCTCGTAAAACCAGAGGCTGGGCATTTGGGAGTGTGGTAGTCTTTCATACGCTCACTTGGTGGTTGTTTCCTATTGGTATTTTTCCTTTTGTGATGATGTTTGGAGCTACGATTTACTTTTCTTCCGAATGGCATCAGAAGTTTTGGTACAGGCTGTACTCTTGTTTCAAATGGGATTTTAAAGCTTACTTTAATGGCAAGGTTTACCAATATGCGCCGTATTTCAAGAAACCTATCTGTGGGATTTTGGTTTTATTTTTTACCGTTCAAGTGTTACTGCCTTGGCGGTATTTGCTTTATCCGGGGGAATTGTTCTGGACGGAGGAGGGCTTTAGATTTTCTTGGCGAGTGATGCTGATGGAAAAGGGCGGTTATGCAGAGTTTAAAGTCTATAATCCTAAAACTAAGGAATATTACCGAGTGGAAAATTCGGATTTTCTCACCCCTACACAAGAAAAGCAGATGGCTTTTCAACCTGATTTTATTTTAGAATACGCCCACTTTTTAAAGGATTATTTTGAAAGGGAAAAAGGTGTAAAAAACGCCAAGGTCTATGCCGAGGTGTATGTGGCTCTCAATGGTAGGAGAAGCCAGTTGTATATTAACCCTAATGTAGATTTAACTAATGAAGAAGAATCATTTTTACCAAAGAAATGGCTATTGCCTTTCAACGACGTTATTAAAGGCTTGTAACATCGCATTGCTTACCGCACCATTATTTTTGAATGCTCAACACAAAGAAAGAATCAAGGATATACAGGAGGTAGAACTGGTTAAAAGAAAGCTGGAAGCCTTTGAATCCAGAAAATTGAGGGAAGTGGAAGGCACAAGCATCTTTGCCGCCAAAAAAACGGAAGTAGTGCTAATGGATTTAAAGTTGGCTAATAAAGCCCTTAATAATCCCAGACAGGTCTTTTCCCAAGTATCGGGCGTTAATGTTTTTGATAGTAACGACGGGGGGCTTCAGCTCAACATAGGAGGGAGAGGGCTTAATCCTAACCGTTCTGCTAACTTTAACACCAGACAGAATGGGTACGATATTAGTGCCGATGTATTAGGTTATCCAGAGAGTTATTATACACCGCCTGCAGAGGCATTGGAGGAGATTCAGGTGGTGAGAGGAGCGGCTTCGTTGCAATACGGGACACAGTTCGGAGGGTTGCTTAATTTTAAACTAAAAACGCCAACTAAAACACAACCGTTGGAGCTTATCAGCAGGAATACTTATGCAAGTTTTAATACTTATACGAGTTTCAATGCTTTGAGCGGAACGGTGGGCAAGTGGTCTTATTATACCTTTTTTAATTATAAGCAAGGGGACGGATTTCAAGAAAATTCGGAATATAATGCCAGAAACTTTTATGTTCATTTAAACTATGAGATAACGCCTCAAACAAGTATCAGTACGGAGTTTACCCGTTTTAATTATTTGGCACATCAACCTGGGGGGCTTACCGATTTTCAGTTCTACCAAAATCCTTATCAAAGCAACCGAGCAAGAAATTGGTTTAAAGTGGACTGGAACCTTTGGAATGTGTCATTAAAGCATCAGTTTACCCCTCGGGCCAAATTAAGTTTAAGTGGGTTTGGCTTGGGAGCGTCCCGTTATTCTTTAGGGTATCGTCCGTCCAGAGTTGCAGATGTGGATTATGAAGGGGCTACACGGGATTTGATTACAGGAGATTTTAAGAATTGGGGAGTAGAAGCAAGGTTCCTGCAACAATATGGGAATAAAAACCATACTTTTTTGGTAGGAGGTAAATATTATAAAGCTCAAAACTCGGGGAAGCAAGGACCGGGAAGTGCTTTTTCTGGGGCAGATTTTAACTTTGACCAGACTAATAAAAACTATTTCTTTCAGTCGGATTATAGCTATCCTAACCGAAATATAGCGGTGTTTTCAGAGAATATATTTAAGTTGGGAGCTTCTTGGTCGGTAGTTCCTGGTGTGCGTTGGGAGTTTATAGATACTGGTGCAGATGGGGCGTACCAAAGGGTGATAGAAGATAATGCAGGAAATGTAATCTATAACAAACGCTTTGAAGAACAAGAGAAACGCCAAAGGAATTTCGCACTATTTGGGTTGGGTGTTTCTTATAAGCCTACCAAAGCGTTTGAATTTTACACTAACTTGTCCCAAAATTACCGCTCTGTAACCTTTAGTGATATTAGAGTAGAAAATAATTCCCAAGTGATAGACCCCAACATTAAGGACGAAACAGGCTATACGGGAGATTTGGGGATAAGAGGGAATTGGAAAAATACACTGTCTTACGACATCAATATGTTTGGATTGTGGTATAATAACAGAATAGATAATGTTTTTAGAAAAAGGGAAGGCTTGTTCTCCGATGTAGCAAAGGTACGAACTAATGTAGGAGCGGCATTTATTGCGGGGTTAGAATCGTTGGTAGACGTAAATATCAACCAACTTCTTTTAGGGAATTTGCAACATTGGAAATGGAATTTGTTTTTTAATACAGCACTCACGCATTCTCAATATGTAAAGTCTGAGATACCTGGGATTAAGGGCAACCGTGTGGAATATGTACCCAAAGTCAATTTAAAATCGGGGCTTAACTTTGGGTACCGTAACTTTTTGGGAAGCCTTTTGTTTACCTATATGTCGGAGCAATTTACCACGGCAACTAATGAACCTACGGATAAAACAGATCATCTGTGGGGGATACGAGGGAGCATACCGGCTTATAAGCTATTAGATGCCTCTTTTTCGTACTGCATCACGCCTAATCTCCGATTGGAAACAGGTGTGAATAATGTACTGAATGAAGTCTATTTTACCCGAAGAGCCACAGGGTATCCAGGGCCAGGGATTATTCCTTCCGCTCCTCGCCAATATTATTTCACTTTGGAAATGAAGCTGTAGGCGGTTGGAGATAGGTTGGTTTTATGGAAAATAATATTTTAATGAAAAAGCCGCTGTAACAAATGTTACAACGGCTTTTTCGATATTCTATTTTTAGTAGTTTATTGTTTTATGATTTTTTTGGTTATCATCTTTCCGTCCACTTTTATTGATAGGAGGTAAACTCCTTTTTTTAGGTGATTTAAGTCAATAGTTTTGCCGTGGGTATTGGATAAAATAAGCGTTCCGGAAGCGTCGTAAAGGTTTATTTCGGAAACTGTTTTCTTGGAAGTAATGTATAGAATATCTTTTACAGGGTTAGGATAAAGCGTTACATCATCGCTTGAAGAAGATAAGTTGGAGGTGGACATAGTACCGCAATCTGTATTATAGGTTACACCACTATCTTGTTGCCACGTAGAACTTACTTTTTCGCCTTCGGTAATTTTTACACAAGTTAAGTTAGGGTTATTGGTAATATCTAATCCCGAAAAATTAGCATAACTTCCGAATGCAATGTTTAGACTATTGAGGTTATTGCTTGCCAGAGATAAATTGACCAAATCTGGATTTTTACTGGCGTCTAAAGTTTCTATTTTATTATTGCTTAAATCTACACTTACAAGTTTGGGGTTCTTATCAATGCTGATATTGGTAAGGCTGTTCCCGTAGCAAGATAGGCTGGTAAGTTTTGTATTGTTATCTATGTTTAGCGAAGTTAGTTGGTTGTTATAGCCATCTAAGGTAATAAGTTCTGGGTTTTTGCTTAGGTCTATATTACTGATTTGGTTGTCGCCAAAATTTAAAATCTTTAGCTTTGTGTTTTGGCTTACGTCTAAGGAAGTTAGATTGTTATAGTAGCTGTTTAAATCCTCCAATTCTGTATTTTGACTAATATTTATGGAAGAAATATTAGACCCTTCTAAGTAAACTCTCTTTAGAGCTTTGTTTCCACTGAAGTCTATTTCTGTAAGGCTCCCTGTATTGTAGTATAATTGTATTTCTTCCACATTTTTGAAGGCTTCTAATCCCGTAAGATTGTTGATTTTTTTATCTGATAAATCCAATCTATCAGTTAGGGCTTCTGCCTCTGTTACGCTAATTTCCCCATCGCCATTTGTGTCAATTTTGGGGTAATGCTTAATGAGAGCTTGCTTGAATTCCGAATCAGGAATGTTCACATTTTGAGATAGAACTACCATATGCGATAGTACTAATCCACTAAGTAATAATTTTTTCATGTTTGCTTATTTAGATTTTGTAAAAATAAAAATAACGATAAAGAAAATCCAAATTAAATACCTACGAAAGGATATATTATGATAAATATCAGTTTTAATAAGTTCAGTAGTTTGATTGTGAATGATAGATATTATGAAGAATTCTAACGCATATAAGTTTTTTCTATATAAAACCCGTTGTGCATTATGAAATGAAAAAAACAAGAGTTGTTTATTAGACTGAAAATCAGTATATTGTTTTTGCTATAAAACGATATAAATGAACAACATAGAGCAAATATATGAAAGAATTTTGGAAGTTTTAGGACTTTTTTCAGAAAATCAACTGATTAGTTATCAGAGAAGAACACCTAAAAT
>NZ_LEKU01000026.1:0-72538 GCF_009932355.1 Riemerella anatipestifer | reverse complement strand
CTAATACAGCACCAGCTAACGGTCAGGTATTAAAATGGAATGGAACGGCATGGGCACCAGCGGCAGATAATAATACAAATACCACCTACTCGGGCTCTACCTCTATTACATTAAGTGGAACCTCATTCCAAAGGGCGGCTTTAACGGGAGATGTTACGGCAGCAGCGAATAATAATGCTACTACGGTAGCTCGTATCCAAGGGCGTAATGTAGCTAATACAGCACCTGCGAATGGTCAGACTTTAACATGGAATGGAACGGCTTGGACACCTTCTGGAGGTTTACGTACAGTTACTACCAGTGTAACACTTGCGACAACGGATAATGGCGGTTATGTTTATGTTAATAGTGCTTCTGCAGTTACGGTAACTGTACCGAGTACTTTGCCTGCAGGATTTAGTTGTGTTATTGTGCAGAAAGGTGCCGGTCAGGTGATGGTAGCAGGTTCTGGAGTTACTTTAGAAACGGCTAGAGGAACCAAAACCAGAGCTAGATTCTCCTCAATAGGTGTAATTAAAGATACAGTTAATACAGCGACGATTACGGGAGATGCGGTTAACTAAGTGATAACGGTAAAAGGGCTTTAAAGCCCTTTTTAAAAAGAATATCTTTATGAAAAACAAAATCATTTACTTACTAATACTTGCTGTTACTTTACAATGGAGTAAAGCTCAAGTGGTATTGCAAGCGTTGGATGCTCCCAGTGGGATACAGTTACCTGATGGGTGGGAGATGGAGGTTCAATCTATACGTTATGTAGCGTCGGTTTACGACAATAACTACTATCCTATGAATAGTTTGGATTTAGCATCACAACCCGTTACGGCTCAGCTTGGTAGTCAAAATGCAAATGCAACTACGGATCCATTATTGAATTATCAAGGGCGAATAGGAGCGTATAATGTATCTGGAGGAAGTTTTCGTTTGAATATTCAAGAGGCTTTTGACAGGAGAATGTACCATGTGCCGATAAAATTTATAAATAAATCGGGAAATGGTTCTTTTATGACATTTGATTATTACAATAATAAGATTATAGCGGAAGCTACAATTCCAGCGAGGTATATTAAGAATTCGGCTACTGATAAAAAAGTTTATTTGCAATTGTATTGGGGAGAACAGATAGGAACATTAGTTACTAATAATACGAGCATACAGGTAGATGCATTTATCTGTGCGGAGACTCCTATAGAGTTGGTTCAATTGGATATGAACCGAGGGATAGGTCAAGACGGGAAAGGTATATTATTAACTACTTTTAATATTAAAACGGATAAGTTAGTAAAAAATCTTGAACTTCGTCTTTTACCTGCAATACCAGATCGTTATGCGGATCAGAAGACGAATTCATATGCAGGAGCATGGGCAGCTGATGAATATGAACACGATATGTTTTATATGCCTTTTACAGCGCCTGATGGTAAAGCTTGGTTGACGAACGATTTAGGAGCAGGATATGCTACATTAAAAAATTATTATTTTAACCCTTTACATCGTGCTGGTTCAACTGATGAAAATGGTAATAATTTGATGACGCCTACTACATTGCAAATAAAGAGGGATGTTAGAGGATATGGATCCCTTTATCAGTGGCAACGAAAATCAGACGGTCATGAGTTGATTAATTGGAAATCATCTATACAAGGTTTGCCTAAATATTCAGGCTCAGGCTCATTGTCTAGCTCATGGATAAATGCAGGTACAAATCGTTTTATAACGGGAGGAGAACAAGGTTTGGGATGGGTTATTCGAGATGTTAATATAAATACAGCAAGTCATTATATGTGGTTAGCAAATGGGGAGAATAATCCGTGTCCTATTGGATTTCATGTGCCTTCTTCTGCAGATATTGAAAAACTTAATGCAGTTATGCCCCCTGGTACATTGCTGTCTAAATTTTTATATTATAGCTTGGATTTCAGATTCCCAACAGCTGGTGGTAGAACAGGTGAATGGACTAATTTTTATAGTGTTGGTTTTGGTTCAACATACTGGCTTTCTGATACTTGGGATGATATGTGGTCACGGTTACTTAAGGTCTCATTTAGTGATGATCCGGGTCCACTTGGGACATTGCATTCTCTACGTTCAAAAGCTACGCCTCTGCGTTGCATACAAGACTAGTACCCGAAACTAGCTAGAGTGTCACGTTTGTACTTAGCCAAAATGAATAGATGATTGTAAAATGTATAAATATAGCAATAAGCCTAAATCCTTCCTGTCTTAGGCTTATTGTCAACTATAACATCAAAAATTTATACATTATGAACACTTTAAAAGCATGGTTGCGTCTCAACTAAACACCCCAATTACCATTGTATAGTGGATTTTGGGAGCTTCTAATAACGAACCTCTTCCTTTAGGTGCTAAGGAAGGGGTTTCACTTTATAAGAGGAAGGGACTTCACTGCCTAAGGTGAAGGCGCTTCACTCGTACGAGTGAACTATCTTCAGTTTGATATAAGATTATCTCCCTTTAAATAAAATGAAAAACAAATATTTCCATAAATAATGTCAATGGGGTGCTATTATCACCCACGCTCTGCCTTACCGAGCAGAGGTGTTCTGCTCATACGAGTAGAACACCTCTGACAATGTAGATATTGGGTATACCATAATTATAGATGACCTTTGGGGCTTTATTACGATTGTTTATCCTCCATAAAAAAAGCTCCCAACTAAATGGGAGCTTTTCACTCAAAATAAAAAAATCGTTGTGAGTTTATCGAAGTCTGTCCACAGATTTTACAAGCCTTTCGTCTCTCGCTATATACACATTTGCGATTAGCAAACATACAATAGAAATAAACGCAAACAGCGGCTCAATACCTTTCTCAGGAAAATCTATTCCTCCAGGTAAGTTTAGTAACCAGTAAATCAATACACCTATCAACAAAGCGTTTATAAAAATGCTGATGCGGTTCAGCATGATTTGTCTTTTTCTATTTTTAAAACTGAAAATACTAAGAGATAGAAGTACTACCAGTAATCCGCAACCTAATAGAATAGGCAGATTCCCCATAGTCATAACTTCTACATCTTGAGATGATACAAAAAGAAATACAGCTCCCATAGTAGCCAAAAACATCCAAATAGTTTGTATTCTTTGAAGCATCGGTTTAGTTGTATAGTTTTAAATTGTAGTGCAAAAATAGGAATAATTTTTTGTATTTGTCAAAAATAATGTAGATTTGCAGTACAGATTCAGTATAAACTCTTACTCAACTCTTGGGTAGAGTTACACTTTTTTAGATTAAATAATCCACATTTTTAAATATTACAGAAATATAATTCAATTATGTTTGATATAGAAACCCTTGAGGCTAAATCTTCGGCTGAACTTACGAAGATCGCTAAAGATTTAGGCATTAAAACAGGTAGAGGGGCTACAATGAAAGATAAAGTCTATGCTATTTTAGATTTCCAAGCCTCTAATCCACAACAAACTAAAGACTATTATAACTCTACAGAAATAGTTAATGAAAAGAAAGAGAATCATCAAATTCAAGAAGACTCTCAAGCGGTAGAGAAAACAACAAATAGGAGAGAAAAAAGGACTCCAGAAGCAGATAATGCAGTTAAGGAAGTAGAAACGAAAGACGCTGAAATTTCACAAGTTGAAGAAGTTTCTGCAGAGAATACTAAAGGGGAACAACAAGAATCTAATTCTCAGAGAAAGACTCAAAGAAAGCGAGTGAAGAAAAAAACGGAGCAAACAATACCTGAGAATACTAAGGTAACCGATACTCCAGTGGAGGCAGAGGCTAAAGAAGATAAACCTCACCCACAACAACAATCTAAGAAACACAAAAATCAATCACAGCCTAACACTAATCACAAAGAAAAGAACGAGCAGGAAACAGATAAGTCCTTTAATTTTGATAATTTAATCACTATAGAAGGAGTGCTTGAAATTTTGCCTGATAACTATGGTTTCTTGCGTTCTGCCGATTTTAATTATATTTCTTCTCCAGACGATGTTTATGTTTCTACTAATCAGATTAGAAATTATGGGCTAAAAACGGGAGATACTGTAAAAGGCACAGTAAGACTTCCTAAAGAAGGCGAAAAATATTTCTCTTTACAAAAGCCATTAGAGGTCAATGGTAGAGACCTTAGTTTCATTAAAGACCGTGTGTCTTTTGAACATTTAACTCCGTTATTTCCTCAAGAAAAATTCAATTTAACAGGGGCTAATACTACTACATCTACTAGAGTGGTAGATTTGTTCGCTCCGATAGGTAAAGGGCAAAGAGCTATGATTGTTGCTCAACCTAAGACAGGTAAAACAATGCTTCTTAAGGATATAGCTAACTCTATATCGGCTAATCACCCAGAGGCTTATATGATGATTTTGCTGATAGACGAACGCCCAGAAGAGGTTACCGATATGCAAAGAAGTGTAAATGCCGAGGTGATAGCTTCTACTTTTGATGAGTCTGCTGAAAAGCATGTTAAGGTAGCTAATCTAGTGCTTTCTAAAGCTCAAAGAATGGTAGAATGTGGGCATGATGTGGTGATTTTGTTAGACTCTATCACACGTTTAGCAAGAGCTTACAATACAGTAACACCTGCTTCTGGTAAGATACTTTCTGGTGGGGTAGATGCCAACGCTTTGCATAGACCTAAAAGATTTTTTGGGGCGGCAAGAAAGATAGAAGGTGGAGGTTCGCTTACCATCATTGCAACGGCTCTTATAGATACGGGGTCTAAAATGGATGAAGTGATTTTTGAAGAGTTTAAAGGGACAGGTAATATGGAACTGGTTCTAGATAGAAAAATAGCAAATAAGAGAATTTTCCCAGCAGTAGATATTACGGCGTCTAGTACTAGAAGAGATGACCTTCTTCATGATGAAATTACCCAACAGCGCATGTGGATTTTGAGAAAATATCTTTCTGATATGAATCCTGTAGAAGCAATGGAGTTTGTTCAGAAACAAATGAAGGGTACTCAAAGTAATGAGGAATTCTTGATGTCTATGAATAAGTAAATTAATTTTAAATAATATATATTCGAAACCATCTTAGAGAAATACCCTAAGGTGGTTTTTTATTTTGACAGATGAGTAATCTTTATAGCAAATTAAATTTCTGTATTTTTGTATCTAATAATACTGTGAAGTGAAAAATATATTTATAAATAAAACTAAAACTATTTTGTTAGTTTTAGTATCAGTCTCGTTTGGACTGTTCTATACCAAAGCCCAAAATAAAATGGCAACACACCCGATGATATTTGTAGGGTATAATTATCAAAATGCTAATTTTGGAGAGGTAGGAGGAAGACTTTTATTTCTAAAGAAAGATAATATTATGTACCGATTGGGAGCTTCTGCTATGTTGGGTAGTCCTAACGGAAAGTTTGCGGTAATTCCTAAATTACAGGGAGATATTTTATTTAACTTTCAGGAAGATAAAACGCTTAATCATTCTTATTACGGTCTAATAGGTATAGAAACTACCACTAAATATTTTGCTCCAAAGGTAGGGCTTAGTTTCTTTGGAATACTAGATGTTACCGCAGGATACGCTTTCCAAATTCCTAATCAGACAGTTAATGATAAATCTTTAAGAGGGTTTAATGTAGGGGTAGGTTTAAATATTCCGGTGCATTTAAAATTAAAGCTTTAATTACTCTATCTATTTAATCAAAGTAAATGATTTTCAATATGAGGCAAAACCATTCATTTTTCAGCTCTTACTTTTTTCTCTTACTTATAACATTATTGATAAAAATACCTTTTTTATTTACACACCATATTCAAGAAGACGCTTTCATCACTTGGAATGTAGCACAAAACCTTATAGATTATGGTGTGATAGGTTTTAATGGGGAGGAGCCTATATCTGCATCCACTACGCATTTGTATGTGTTTTTGTCTGCTTTTTTTCAGCTTATTTCGGGGGAATATTTTGTTTATGTTATCCTTCTAGTAAATTCGTTTTTGTTTGGACTAGGTAGTATTTTTTTAGGTAAAGTTTTCTTTTCCGAAAGAAAACAGCTGTTTTGGTTTGTAATTTTACTCAACCTATTACCACCTTCTATTACTGCTTCTGTACTAGGTATGGAGTATGGCTTGCTATTTTTTCTTTATACCATTTTTATATACTACGCTGTTGTTAAGAATAAAAATATAGTATATTTCATTTTGCCTATTTTGCTAATATGGACGCGACTAGACACGGTAATATTTTTAGGGATTTTAGGATTACTTCTTTTAATATTTACTCGTAAAATAAATCCTTATTTCTTTTTTGGAGGTCTTTTAGGATTGGGAAGTGTGTTGATATTTAACTATTTGTATTTTGGAGATATTGTTAATCACACTATTGTAGCTAAGAAAATAGCTTACCCTGCACCTGTTGAATTTAGTATAAAAGCCTTTTTCCATCAATTAGCTTATTATGGAGGATATCTTAAAATATCAGGGACTCTAATGATGGCTGTATTTTATCTTTATTTTGTGTCTGTTGTAGGGCTTTTAATATATGTTGTACAAAGAGAATTTGATACTAATAAAAGAAGAGTATTACTCATGATATTTACATTTGCGGTTACAAAAATTACCATATTTGTATTTCTGAGAGCTCATTTTGATTGGTATTACTGGTTGCCTAGAGTATTTATGGCAGCCGTTGTAGTGTATTTTATAGTAAGGTATTTGCTGAGTTACAAAATCAGCCGATTGTTATTGCCTATATTATTTTTAGGATTTGGAGCATTTCAGTATTTGCAATCACTGAGTATTGGTTATATGGAATATACTCAAAGAATACAAATGGTGAAAGATTTAGAAAAAATGGGTGCAAATAAAAATGAAAGTATCGTTTTAGAACCTGCAGGCAAAATACCGTTCTATACAAGGCTTAAAACTTGGGACGAGGTAGGATTAGTAGATAAAAAAATGACTAACGAAATGATAGCTAATTTTGATTATGCGTGGATAAATCTAATTAATAAATATCACCCTACTTATATATTAACCATAGGAGTAAAGGCTGGAGAAAATGGACTTTATAGAATGTCTGCTACACAAAAAGAAAAGTTTGATAAAGAATATACTTTACTTAAAGAATATCCTATTAAAGAGGTTCATCAATCTGCACCTTTTCCTATTAGCACAGTTTATAATATTCGTCCTATAGGACAAGATTACTTTCTGTATAAGAAGAAATAATAAATATGTCAATAAAAAATAGAGTGGTTTCAACATTTGAGACCACTCTATTTTATTTTATAAAGTTAAAACTTTTAATTAAGCATCAAAGTCTGCATCTTTATCAGCAGAAACCTTTTCTTCTTTAGACTTTTCTTTTTCAGCTTTTCTCTGAGTTAATCCTTCTTTGATAGCTGCAGAAACTTGTCCTAAAATCATATCGATAGATTTAGAAGCATCATCGTTTCCTGGGATTACATAATCTACTTTTCTAGGGTCAGAGTTTGTATCTACGATAGCAAATACAGGAATACCTAGTTTTTTAGCTTCTGTAACCGCAATGTGCTCTCTCATAATATCTACTACGAAGATAGCAGAAGGAAGACGCACCATATCAGCGATAGAACCTAAGTTCTTCTCTAGGTTAGCTCTTTGTCTATCAACTTGTAATCTTTCTTTTTTAGATAAAGTTTCGAAAGTACCATCTTTCTTCATTTTATCAATAGCGTTCATTTTTTTAACCGCTTTTCTGATAGTAACGAAGTTAGTTAGCATACCTCCAGGCCATCTTTCAGTGATGTAAGGCATATTAAGCTCAGAAGCGTGCTTAGCTACAACTTCTTTAGCTTGTTTTTTAGTTGCCACGAAAAGAACTTTTCTACCTGCAGAAGTTATCTTTTCTAAAGCAGAGCAAGCCTCTTCTAATTTTACAGCTGTTTTATGTAAATCAATAATGTGAATACCATTTTTCTCCATAAAGATGTATGGAGCCATGTTAGGATTCCACTTTCTAGTCATATGTCCGAAGTGTACTCCTGCCTCTAAGAGGTCTTTTACATTTACTTTTGCCATTGTTTTAATGTTTGTTAGTTTACTTTCCGCTTTTTTGAGCAATCAACTATTTCTTAAGATGGGAGAAATGTTTGGATGCTAAACATAACGGGCAATTTTAATTTGTTGTGTAGTAGACTGTGTTTTTGTAATAAAATTGATTACAAAATTGAGCCATACCACAAAAATATTAACGCTTAGAGAATTGGAATTTCTTTCTAGCTTTCTTCTGTCCTGGTTTCTTTCTTTCCACCATTCTAGCGTCTCTAGTAAGAAGACCGTGTGGCTTAAGAACAGCTCTAAACTCTTCGTTAATCTCGCATAAAGCACGAGAAACCCCAAGTCTAATAGCTTCTGCTTGACCAGTAATACCTCCACCGAAAACATTTACAGTAACATCATACTGCTCTGCAGTTTCCGTAAGTAAGAAAGGTTGGTTTACTTTATATACAAGAACCTCTGTGTTGAAGTAGTCTTTTACATCTCTACCGTTTACTGTAACTTTACCTGCTCCAGGTTTTACATAAACTCTAGCTACAGAAGTTTTTCTTCTTCCTATTTTGTGTACTGTAGACATATCTTATTTTAATTCGTTAATGTTAATTACTTTCGGCTGTTGAGCTTCGTGCTTGTGCTCAGTACCTTCGTATAAGTAAAGGTTTTTAAGAATAGCAGCACCAAGTCTGTTTTTAGGAAGCATTCCTTTTACAGATTTTTCTAAAATTCTTAGGCTGTTTTTCTTTCTAAGCTCTTCTGCAGTCATAGACTTCTGTCCACCAGGGTATCCTGTATGCCAGATGTAAGTCTTATCTGCCCACTTGTTTCCAGAAAGTTCTACTTTCCCAGCATTCAAAACAATTACATTATCTCCGCAATCTACGTGTGGAGTAAAGTTTGTTTTGTGCTTACCTCTCAAAATCTTCGCAACTTTAGACGCTAGACGTCCTAATGGTTGCCCGGCAGCATCTACCACAACCCATTCTTTATTAGCGGTAGCTTTGTTTGCCGATACTGTCTTGTAACTTAATGTATTCACAATTTATCGTTTATGATTAAACATAGTTTTCCCTCTAAGGGTCTGCAAAGGTAAGAATATTTTTTTAATTGAAAAAATACAATGATGAAATTTTGAGCACTATAGCCGTTGATGAAATGCTTATACTGATAAATTTTGTTCTATTAAATAGATAAAGCCCTTTCAACGAAAAGGCTTTATAATTACAAATTTAGTTTTTTATAGCATTCCTAGTTCAAATCGAGCTTCTTCACTCATCATGTCTTTTGTCCACGATGGTTCAAATGTAAGTTCCAAATCAACTTCGGTTACGCCTTCTACTTCGCTAACTTTATCTTTTACTTCTTGAGGAAGAGTTTCAGCTACAGGACAGTTAGGTGTAGTAAGTGTCATAACTACTTTTACCTTGCCTTCGTCTGAAACTTGAACATCATACACTAGCCCCAATTCATAGATATCTACGGGGATTTCAGGGTCGTAGACTGTCTTGAGAGTCTTTATGATTTCTTCTCCTATCTCTGTGATTTGCTCATCTGTATATTTCATCATTTCTCTAAATAATCCGTTAGTCTTCTGACAAACTCAATAAATCTTCTTGTCTTAACTTTCTAAAAATATTCGCCAAAGTTAAAACATCTTTTTCACAATATTTAATAATTCTAGGTAAATCTTTTTCTTTATAATAAATTTCGGCAACCATAGAACCATCTATATCGTCTTTGGGAGTAGGAACGCTAAAAATATGAGCCATTAGTTCTAGTGATATGAAACTTTTATAATCTCCAAATTTCCAAAGCTCCAAAGTATCTAAATGCGGAACTTCCCAAGGTTTCTTTCCGAATAATTGAAAAGGAGAGGGAGGCATCATACCATTAACTAAAAATCTTCTTGCAATCCAAGGAAAATCAAATTCTTTTCCGTTGTGTGCACATAGGATAACGTTGGTAAGGCGAGTGCTATTGAATATAGCTCCGAATTCTTCTAGTAATTTTTTTTCGTTATCCCCAGCGAAACTTCTTATTTTAAGTGTTTCGTTTCGGTCTATCATTCCTACAGAAATACAGATTATTTTTCCAAATTCTGCCATTACGCCTGCCCTTTGATGATAGAAATCTTCTGCGGTTATCTCTTCCTTGCGTTGATGTAAAGTTTTTTTATCCCAAAGATTTTGTTCTTCAGTTGGGAGGTTTTGCCAACTTTCTTCTTGAGGTACCGTTTCTATATCTAGAAATAAGATTCGTTCTATAGGGATTTGTTTAATCATATTTTATCCAAAAAATAAATAAGCTAATGTAATAGAAGTGATAATGCCTACTAAGTCTGCTAGAAGCATAGTACCAACTGTATAGCGAGTATTTCTGATACCTACGGCTCCAAAATAAACAGCAATAACATAGAAGGTAGTGTCAGAACTTCCTTGTAAAATTCCAGCCAATCTAGAAGGAAATGAGTCGGCTCCGAAGGTAGCCATTGTATCTACCATCATACCTCTTGCTCCAGAGCCCGAAAGTGGTTTTATGAGTGCGGTAGGAAGTCCATCAACAAATCTAGTGTCTAGACTTACCATATCAGCAATCCATTTCATTCCATCTATAATGATGTGGAATACTCCCGAAGTTCTTAAAAGGGAAATGGCAATGAGCATTCCTACTAAATAAGGTATGATTTTAACACACACCGAGAAGCCTTCTTTAGCTCCTTCTACAAAAGCATCAAAAATGTTGATTTTTTTATAGATGCCCCCAAGCACAATAGCAAAGAATATCAAAAGGATAATACCATTACTTAAAACTTTACTAAAGTTATCTAGCTCCTCTTTATTTAATTGAACAAGAAATAAGACCAATCCAGCTATAATAGCAGAAATACCTCCTAAGTATATTAACACCACGGGTTGAAGTAAATTTATTTTTTGTCTTATAGAAACTAATATCATTGATGCCATAGTGGCTGCAAAGGTAGCTATCATACAAGGTAAGAATATATCTGTAGGTGTAGTTGCACCCATAGAAGCTCTTATAGCAATAATAGAAACAGGGATAAGGGTAAGTCCACTAGCGTGTAGACATAAAAACATGATTTGAGCATTGCTTGCTTTATCCTTATCAGGATTTAGGGACTGTAGACTATCCATCGCCTTAAGACCAAAAGGAGTGGCGGCATTGTCTAGCCCTAAAAGATTGGCAGAAAAGTTGAGCATCATATGCCCAAAAGCAGGGTGGTTTTTAGGAACTTCTGGGAAGAGCTTAGAGAAAAAAGGTTGTATCATTCTACTTAATAAGTTGATGCCACCAGCCTTTTCTGCAATACTCATAAAGCCCATAAAAAGCGTCATAATACCTATAAGACCTATACATATATCTACGGCAGTTTTACTCGTACCTATTACACCATCGGTCTCTTGTATTCTGTAAACTTTAACATTATTGCTGTTAGGTTGATATTCATAATGAATCCCTTTATTTATAAAAACAGGTGTAGTTTGAAAACTTTCTATAGCATTGGGATGGAACTCGTTAATTGGTTTAGTAGTGATATTTACGGTGTCGCCACCTTTGCCTACTACCATATCATTATAAATAGCTTTATAATTATCAGAGAATAAATACTTAGCACCAGCTACCACGATGGCAACTAAAATAAAAGCACTCCAAATTCTGCTTAAAATCATAGTTTGAAAAAATTTGGATAAAAGTAAGTGTTTTTAGCTAAATGAGAAAAAAGAAATTGAAAGTTTATTGAACAGAAATCTATTTGTAGAGATGAGTGTATTTGATATGATAGCTGAAAATGAAAGTAGAATGTTGATATTTTGGTTATCTTTGTGGCATAAATTATAATATTTATGAATATTACTATAGTAGGTACTGGTTATGTAGGACTAGTTACAGGGACAACATTGGCAGAACTAGGAAATACAGTTTACTGTGTTGATATAGATGAGAAAAAGGTTGAGGGAATGAAAAAAGGTATCGTTCCTATCTATGAGCCTAATTTAGAGGAAATGTTTTTGAGAAACATTCAAGCACAGAGATTGTTTTTTACCACCAACTTAAAAGAAGCTGTTGACCAAAGTGAAGTGGTTTATTTAGCTTTACCTACTCCTCCAGGGGAAGATGGTTCAGCGGATTTATCTTATGTACTCAAAGTAGCTAACGATATAGGCGATATTATTACAGAATATAAAGTTATTGTTAATAAATCTACAGTACCTGTAGGAACGGCAGATAAAGTTAGAAATGCTATTGCTACTAAAACACAAATACCGTTTGATGTGGTATCTAATCCAGAGTTTCTTAGGGAAGGCTTTGCGGTGGAAGATTCTATGAATCCTGCTAGAGTAGTGGTGGGAAGTTCTTCTGAAAAAGCAAGAGAGATTATGGCAAAAATCTATCAGCCATTTACCAATACGGGAGTTCCGATTATTTTTATGGATGAAAAATCTTCGGAGCTTACCAAATATGCAGCTAATTCTTTCTTAGCAGTTAAAATTACTTTTATGAACGAAATTGCAAATTTCTGTGAAAGAGTAGGAGCTGATGTGGATAAAGTAAGGCTAGGAATGGGCAGTGATGATAGAATAGGGCATCGTTTCTTATTCCCAGGTATTGGGTATGGCGGTAGCTGCTTTCCTAAAGATGTAAAGGCGTTGATAAAATCTGGTAAAGAAGCTGATTTTAATTTCCAAATATTAGAAGCGACTGAAAATGTAAACCAAAATCAAAAGGTGATTTTGGTGTCAGAAATAGAAAAGTATTTTGAAGGAAATTTAAAAGGTAAAAAGATAGCACTTTGGGGCTTGGCTTTTAAAGCGAATACAGATGATATTAGAGAAGCCTCTTCTTTAGATAATATTAAAATTTTATTAGAAAAAGGAGCTATAATTACAGCTTATGATGTGATAGCAGAGTCTAATGTGAAAAAAGTGTTAGGAGATAAGATTGCTTATGCGAGCGATATGTATTCTGCATTAGAAGGAGCTGATGCTTTACTAATAGCTACGGAATGGTCAGAATTTAAAAATCCTAACTTTGATTTGATGGCTGAAAAAATGAATGGTAAAGCTATTTTTGATGGTAGAAATATGTTTGCCTTAGAACAAGTAGAAGGAACAGGGTTTTATTACAAAAGTATAGGTAGGAAAACTTTAGGATAAGACCTAATGCTTTTAATGACAACTATGATGTCCCTTGTCTTTAGGGGACATTTTGTTTTCTATACTGAGAGCTTCTTTCTTTGGTGATAAATAAGGGATTCCCAACTCTAGACCTCTTAGTATAAAGAGCCCACCTAAGATAAGCATTACTACAGGCATTATTTTTAGGATTTTATTTCTAGTAGCTATATTAAGCATGTTACCTAATAAAACAGTAACAAACATAAAAGGGAAAGTACCTAGTCCAAATAACATCATAAATAATCCTCCTTGTATAGCTCCACCAGCCACTAGAGATGCTGCCAAGGCTACATAAACCATTCCACATGGTAAAAAACCATTAAGCACTCCTGTTAAAAACCTTGAAGAGTAATCGGTTTTGGATAATAATTTTCCTAGGTTGAGTTTTATTTTTAATAAAAATTTCGAGAGAAAAGGTATTCTAGAAGCAAAATCTCCGTTTCCGAAAGAAAAAAGAGCCATTATGATTAAAATAATTCCTGCAAAAATGGTAAGCCAACCTTGAACTCCAGCTAACTGAAAGCCTTCGCCAATTAGTCCTAGTAAAATTCCCAATATAGAATAAGTGAAAATTCTTCCTAATTGATAGGTTATATTTTGAAGATGAAAGTTAACCTGTTGCTTTCTTGAAAGTCCTAAAGAAAGAGCTATAGGTCCACACATACCAATACAATGGAATCCTGTTGTGAAACCTAAAGTAAGCGCTGCTATGATGAGGGTTATTTCCATACTAAGTCGTAGTCTATTTGATAATCTTTGTTATCTTTTGTCCACATTAGTTTTAGAATATAGCCTCCTGGAACTAAAACTTTTTTAGGAATGAGAAAGGAATTATTAGCATCTAAGGTCATGTCCTTTTTTACATCTAACTTTTGGTCGTCTATCCTATAGAGAACAAACTTTATTTTAGTATTTTGATTATTATTTTCAGAAGGAAATACGATACTTATTCCGTAAGGTGTTTGCTGATATTTAGGAGCATTCTCAATCGTTGATGCGTTTTTCTTAGCATCTATTACACTTTGATAAGCTAGCTCATCTTCATAATAATTATCTGAAACCAATTCAGAATTCTGCTGCCCATGAGAGAACACAAATATGAGATAAAGAATAAATAGTATAAACGAACCTAATGCAGCTACAACTCCATGTGCCCAAGTGAACTTAAAATTTTTCATTTAAAATTGCAAATTAAATTCTCCTTCAAAATAAGTTTCAAAAGTAGTGAGTAACTTACCGTCTTTATCATAGACACCAATTACTAAATTCTGTTTAGAAAGTTTTATTTCTTTTTTAGGGAAGCTAATATTTACTGTTCCCTTTTCCATTTTATCTCTCTTTAATACTATTTTGCTAGAACCGCCATATTTTATAACTCCATTAGCAGGCTCTAAAACCTTGAAAGTTACTACATAGTCCTTGCTAGATTTATTAAGTAAGGTGTAATTGTAAGTGTTGGTAATTTCGTTACCAGATATAAAAAATGTACTTCCTGCAGGTTTGATGAATTTAGCCTCCATACTTCCTCTATTGTATAAAAGGAACGATACAAAAGTCATCAATGCTATTAAAACCGCAGTGTAAGCTTTCATTCTAGAGGTGAACTTAAACTTTCTACCTTGTTCTATTTCATCTTCGGTAGCGTATCTTATGAGTCCTTTAGGTAAGCCTACTTTTTCCATGACTTCATTACAGGCATCTATACACGCAGTACAGTTAACACACTCTAGTTGTTGCCCATTTCTGATGTCTATTCCTGTTGGACATACCACCACGCATTGGTTACAATCGATACAATCTCCTTTACCTTCGGCAGCTCTGTCCTCATTCTTACGCCATTTAGAACGATTTTCACCTCTCTTAAAATCGTAGTAAACATTGATAGTTTGCTTATCTATAAGAACACCTTGTAGCCTTCCGTATGGACAAACAAGCGTACATACCTGCTCTCTAAACCATGCAAATACGAAATAGAATGTTGCAGTGAAAAGCAACATCACCAAAAAGTTAGTAGGGTATTCTATAGGACCTTCTTTCATTATTCTAAATACCTCTTCGTAACCTACAATGTACATGAACATAAAATGAGTTACAACTAAAGAGATAATGATATAGATTGTCCATTTAAGCCCTCTTTTTCTTATCTTTTCAGAGTTCCAAGGCTGTTGGTCTAGTTTTATTTGCTTGTTTCTGTCACCCTCAATCCAATATTCTATCTTACGGAATACATTTTCCATAAAAATAGTTTGTGGGCAAATCCAACCGCAGAATATTCTTCCGAAAACAACGGTAAATAGAATTATAAATACTATAGAAGTAACTGCTCCTAGAGCAAGAATGAAAAAATCCTGAGGATAAAAAGGTTGTCCTACAATAAAGAACTCCCTATCAAGGATATTTATTAGAAGAAATGGATTTCCGTTTATTTTAATAAACGGAAGAATAAAAAATATGGCTAATAAAAAAATACTAACATAGTTCCTATAATCAGTAAACTTACCTTTGGGCTTCTTGGGGTATACCCATTTTCTTTTCCCTGTATTATCCATGGTTCCTACAGAATCACGGAAAGTGGTAGCTTCTATTACGGCTCCAGTGCCTTGTACTTCTTTATCAGCCATATTGATATGGATTTTATTTTATGGTATTAGTTCTCCCACTTCACTTCATCACCTTGAGGTGCAGCACCTCCTTCGGATTGAGTGATAGGAGCTTTTTCTTGATTGATATGGTAAACATAAGCTGCTACCTTTTCAATATCAAATCCAGTAAGAACTCCATTTTTACCCCAAGCTTGCATCGCAGGGTTGTTTGGAGAACCGTTCTCTACCATGTGGAATACTTCTCTAAATAGAGTAGGTTCTGTATGGTTAATCCAATATTTATCAGTAAGGTTTGGACCAATACCACCTTTACCACCATCACCGTGGCAAGATACACAGTTAGTTTTGAAAATTTCTTCCCCTTCTGCAATATTGTCTGCAGAATATACTGCGTTATCAATTGTAGGAGGAGGAGTATCTTTCATCCACTGCTCTATACTTGCAAGTTGCTCTTTATGCTCAACCTCATGCTCTTTGTCTGGGTGTGCGAAATCTGTAAAAGAGAAAGCAAGAATATAAACAACTAAGTATGTAAATCCTAGCCAAAACAACCCTAGCCACCATTTAGGTAATTGGTTGTCTAACTCCATAATACCATCAAAACCGTGGTCTATAATGATATCTTTTTCTTCAGAAGCAGATTGCTTTTTGAATGCACTATCCCAAAGTCTTTTCCAGTAAGGTATTTTCTTCTCTTCTAAGTAAGCTTTCTTAGCCTCGTCAGAAAGTTTAGCGAAGTTTTGATTTTCAATTAAATCTCCAATAGCACCATGTATCATTGCTAAAATGACACTAATAACTACTGTTCCCCAAAAGTAAGGTGAAGTAATAAAAGATGCATTTTGAACGAACATATAATACACAATAAATAATATTGTAAGTATTACTAAAATGTTCACATAAACGGGCGTTCTTTGTTTCATAATTTCTTAATTTTTAGAACTGTTTTGTATTTCAGTCATCTAAAGGAGCATTAGCTTCGTCTTGATAATACTTTTTAGGCTTACTCATAACATAGTATACCACTCCAATAAAAAATATGATAAATAATATGAGTGCTAAACTTTGGTAAAATCCAGTACCTTCGGTATTAGATAATATATCTTTAAAGTTTTGTGGTATCATTACTATATGCTCCTTTAGTGATAATATAATTTATTTTACACTTGCTGTTTTAACTTCAGTAGTCTTAATATCAGTACCTAATCTTTGTAGGTAAGCAATAAGTGCTACAATCTCTCTCTTTTCAAGAGGAACAAACTCAGCTCCTTCTTCTTGCTGTTTTTTAGCAAATGCTCTCTTAACGTCATCAGCTTCAGCATAAATTCTACTTACAATTCCTTTAGCTTGATTGTCCATCCATGCATCTACAGTATCTATTTCAGCTTTAGTGTAAGGCACGCTAAATACATTCTTCATAAGTTCTAACTTATCTTTAGTCTGAGAACGATCTAATGTATTAGCAATTAACCAAGGGTAACGAGGCATTATAGAACCTGCTGATGTAGCTCTTGGGTTTAGCATGTGCTTAAAGTGCCAAGAATCAGGGTTTCTTCCACCTTCTCTATGTAAGTCTGGACCAGTTCTCTTAGAACCCCAAAGGAAAGGTCTGTCATATACGAATTCCCCAGCTTTTGAATACTGTCCGTTTTTACCGTTAAATCTAACTACCTCGTCACGGAATGGTCTAATCATTTGAGAGTGACAAGCATTACAACCTTCACGGATGTATAAATCTCTACCTTCTAATTCTAGAGGAGTGTAAGGTTTAACAGAAGAAATAGTAGGTACATTATCCTTAACAGTAAGTGTAGGAATAATTTCAACGATACCACCAACTGCTAGTGCAAAAAATGCTAATACAGTTAAATAAAGTGGCATTCTTTCAATCCAAAGGTGAACAGTTTCACCTTCTTTTCTTGCATCACTAATTCTAGCAAGTGCAGGTGCTTCTGCAGGTACTTCTTTTTGGAAAGAACCTTTTCTCACAGTAGCTACAACATTCACTGCCATAAGAATAGCTCCTAATAGGTAAAGGATACCTCCAAAGAATCTCATCCAATAGTAAGGGATAATTGCAGTTACAGTATCTAACCAGTTTTTGTAAAGTAGAGTTCCGTCTGGGTTAAATTGTTTCCACATTAAACCTTGAGTAAATCCAGAGATATACATAGGTACAGCATATAGAATAATACCTAAAGTACCTAACCAGAAATGCCAGTTAGCTAATTTTACAGACCATAGTTTAGTTCTCCACATAATAGGAACTAGGTAGTAAATCATACCAAACGCCATGAATCCGTTCCACCCTAAAGCACCAATGTGAACGTGACCGATTACCCAGTCAGTAAAGTGTCCAATTTTATTTAATGTTTTAGTTGCCAATAGTGGTCCTTCAAATGTAGCCATACCATAACAAGTAACCGCTACCACGAAAAATTTGAGTATAGGATTTTCTCTTACCTTATCCCAAGCCCCTCTCAATGTTAATAAACCATTAAGCATACCTCCCCAAGACGGAGCGATAAGTGCAATAGAGAATCCTGTTCCTAATGCCTGTGCCCAAGCAGGTAGAGATGTGTACTGTAAGTGGTGTGGTCCAGCCCAAATGTAAACGAAGATTAGAGACCAAAAGTGGATTATAGAAAGCTTATAAGAAAAGACAGGTCTCTCTGATGCTTTTGGCAAGAAGTAATACATCAGACCAAGTACAGGGGTTGTCAAGAAAAATGCTACGGCGTTATGCCCATACCACCATTGTACTAAAGCATCTTTTACTCCTGAATATGCAGAATAAGACTTCCAACCAGTAAAAGAAAGAGGCACCTCTAGATTATTGAATACGTGTAGCATTGTAATACCTACCCAAGTACCAATGTAGAACCAAATAGCTACATAAAGATGTCTTACTCTTCTTTTAGCTATTGTACCAAACATATTGATACCAAAAATAATCCATACCACAGCGATAAGGATATCAATTGGCCATTCGTGTTCAGCATACTCTTTAGAAGTGTTGATACCCATGAAGAAAGTAATCACCACCGCTACGATAGTAATTTGCCATCCCCAAAAGTTAATCCAAGAAAGTGTATCACTATACATTCTTGCCTTCAACAACCTCTGTAATGAGTAATAAACCCCTGCGAAAATCGCATTTCCTACAAAGGCAAAAATTACTGCACTTGTGTGCAACATTCTGATTCTACCAAAACCAAAAGCTCCCTGGGTGTTGATAAGACCTTGTAAATCCCCACTTCTTAAACTGGCGATTGTAGTGTCATCAGTACCAAATAAAAACTCTGGTAGTTCTGGATAGAAAAGCATCGCCGCCGCCGTAAGTCCAAGAATGAAACCAACTATCCCGAAGACGATGGTTGCATAAAGGAACGCACGCACAATGCTGTTGTCATAACTAAACTTTTGTGTTTCCATATTAACTAATCACTTTTATTGTTTTTCTCTTTATTTTCTTTGTTTTTAGCTTCGTCATCAAGGAGTATCCTCACAGCAGGAGATTCATCATCTTCAAACTGCCCTTTCTTAGCTCCGATAATAAATATTATCAAGAAAACAACAGCTAAAGACACACTGCATATGACCATCAAATATAGTATCTCCATACAGTTCGCAAATATAAAATTAAATTGCCCCCAAAATTAAGGAAAATATAATGACTTAAATCAGTAACTGTTAAAAAAAGTTAATTTATAACACTTCTAAATAAGATAAAAATGTCTAATTTGATTTTTTCTTAAAATATCTAGTTGCTGTTAACCAAGTGGTTGCGGAGGTAAATGATACCACACTTATAGAACTTAAAGGCATTAGTATAGCTGCCACTAGAGGAGATAAGTGTCCTGTAACAGCAAAGCCTAGACCTACCACATTGTATAATATACTTATAACAAAAGTAGCTGATACTATTTTAATAGCATCTTTGCTTAGAGCTAAATAGTCTGGTAAAAAGTTAATGAATTTCCCATCCATAATAACATCAGAAGATGGAGTAAAGGAGTTGGTGTCATCAGATACAGCTATCCCTATATTACTTTGTTTTAATGCACCAGCATCGTTAAGACCATCACCTAACATAGCTACTTTTTGTCCTGAATTTTGTAGGTTTTGTATGTAGTCCAACTTGTCTTCTGGAGTTTGGTTGAAACTCATATTGGCTACATTTGGAATTATTTTTTTGAGCTGATTGGTTTCGGAAGCATTATCTCCACTAAGGATGTGGATAGGGTAAGAGTTGAGCTTTTGATACATTTCAGAAAGTCCCTCTCTATACTCATTTCTAAATATGAACTTTCCTATAAATTCGTCATTTTTACTGATGAAAACAGCAGTTTCTAAGTTTTTGCTTTCTTGTCCAGTAAATGAAGCTGAGCCAATTTTATAAATCTGACTTCTAACCTGAGCAGAGTATCCTTTACCAGCTATTTCTTGGAAGTTTTCTATTGGGAAATATTCATCTGTTGTTTCTATATGTTCGTATAAATTTTTAGATAGAGGGTGATTGGAATTTTTGAGTAAAGTTTTAATATTTTTTAAATCAAATTCACTAATAGTACTACCTTCATATTTGATGTTGGATTTGGTGTTGTAGGTAATAGTGCCTGTTTTGTCAAATACGAGTGTGTTGATTTTGGCAAGTTTTTCAATGGTTAAAGTGTCTTTAACATAGAATTTTTTTCTGCCTAATATTCTCATAATGTGTCCGAATGTAAACGGAGCAGATAGTGCCAATGCACAAGGACAGGCTACTATAAGTATTGCAGATATTACTTGGAACATTTTTTCTAAATCAATTCTATACCAATAGATTCCTGCGATTAGCGTAATGCCTAATATAATGAATGTGAAATATTTACTTATTTTATTGGTGAGATTGTCGAGTCCTGTTTCTTTTTGTTTAAAAGCCTCTTTGTTCCATAGTTGGGTAAGGTAGCTTTGGTCTACGGTTTTAATAACTTCTAGTTCCAAAATAGCACCTTGTTGCTTAGCTCCTGCGAAAATTTTATCACCAGGTTGTTTAGGTATTGTAGCTGATTCCCCAGTAATAAAACTATTATCAATATTGCCTTCGCCACTAATAAGAATAGCATCAACAGGAATAATCTCTTGGTTTCGGACTAAAATTCTATCACCAACTTTAATTTCGGATAGGAGAATATTTTTTTGTTTGCCTTCAAAATCTACTTTGGTTACAGCGATAGGGTAGAAAGATTTATAATCTCTATCGTAGGACAGTGCGGTATAGGTTCGCTTTTGGAAAAATTTTCCCATTAGCATAAAAAATAATAATCCACACAGAGTATCAAAATAACCAGGACCATAATCTGTAGCTATTTCGTAGACGCTTCTTCCAAACAGAACTAGTATCCCTAAAACAATAGGTACATCTATATTTACAATATTGTTCTTAAGTCCGTACCATGCAGATTTGTAGTAATCCGAAGCAGAATAAGCAACTACAGGAATGGAGAGTAATAAAGTTAAAAATCTAAAGAAAGGAGCAAATTGGTTAATCCAGAAGTCGTTTTCTTTTGTAATCCAAGAAAGGTATTCAGGAAGGGCGAACATCATCGCATTTCCGAAGGCAAATCCTGCAATAGCAAGTTTGATGATTAAATCTCGGTCTGTTTTTTCTACCTTTTTTTCGCTAGTTTCTAGATTGATAACAGGTTTATAGCCAAGATTGGTTAAAAACTTAGCAAGTTCACTTAGTTTTAGCTCATTATGATTAAACGAAATTTGTAATGTTTTCTTCGTAAAATTAGCTTGGGAATAGCGTATGTGGGGGTTGATGTCTTTGAGGCTTTCGAGTAACCATATACAAGAGGAACAGTGTATTACAGGTATTTTAAAAGTTACTAGGGTAGAATTGCCTTCCGAAAAGTCTACAATTTTGTTGAATACCTCTGGGGTGTCTAAGTAGTCAAACTGTGAAGAGCCGTCTGTGTTTGGTCGGATTCCAGCATTTTTATTTAGTTCGTAAAAATCACTTAATTGATTGAGATTTAGTATTTCGTAAACTGATTTGCAACCGTTGCAGCAGAACGTTTTTTCGTCAAAAGAAATTCTTTCTTTATCTATCTCTAGTCCACAGTGAAAACATTTTTCTGACATTACCTCAAAAGTTTAACACGCAAAAATATAATAAAAAACTTGGTTACACATATTAAAAAATAGTATTTTTGCTGATAAATATCAGTTAAATGTCGTTTGAAAAACAGTTAGAAATTGAAAAGAAGTTTCAAGAAGTCTTTAGTGAAGCGTTCTTTCAGAAAAACCTTAAACCTGAAGATTTTGAGAAATATACATCAAGTAAGGAGGTTTTAAAATATGATAAGGGAGATGTGCTTTTTGATGATGGAGAGCTACCCAAAGGAGTTTATTTTATAGAGAAAGGTACAGCTAAGCTTTCAAAATCTGGAGTTTATGGTAAAGATCATATTCTAAGAATAGTAAAGGAAGGAGATATATTAGGTTATCGTTCATTACTCTGCGATGAAAACTTTCAAGCTAGAGCAGAAGCAATGACGGAAATCGAGGCTACTTTTGTGCCATCTGATATTTTTATGCAACTATTAGAGGCAGATTCTAGATTGTCTTTTGCGATGATGCAAAAAATCGCTTTTGAATTAGGAGAATCATCTAATACCATTACTTTTTTAGCACAAAAAACGGTTAGAGAAAGACTAGCTGAAATCTTACTTTTATTAGAACTTAAGTTAGGAATAGACCCTGAAGGTTTTATTAAAATATGCCTTACTAGGGAAGAGGTGGCTAATCTTAAGTGCTATTAGGCTTATTTCTGAGTTTAAAAATGATGGTCTTATCGAAGTGGAAGGTAGAAATATCAAGATAAAAGACCACGATAAATTGAAGAAAGTGGGACATGTGGTTCTCTAAATTTTTAATGAGGTAAAAATATGTCTGTACATTCTGAAATAAAAAAGGTAACTACTGAAACCTTGCGAAAAATGAAATTTAGCAAGGAGAAAATCACGATGCTTACGGCATATGATTTCACTACTGCAAAAATGGTAGATGCAGGAGGAGTAGATGCTATTCTAGTTGGAGACTCTGCAGCTAATGTAATGGCAGGGTACGAAACTACACTGCCAATTACTCTAGACCATATGATATACCATGCACAATCGGTGGTTCGTGGGGTAGAGAGAGCTTTGGTGGTAGTGGATTTACCATTCGGAACTTATCAAAGTCATCCTCAAAAAGCTTTAGAATCCGCGGTGAGAATTATGAAAGAGTCCGAAGCTCATGCTGTAAAATTAGAAGGAGGAGCAGAGGTTTCAGAAGCGATAAAAAATATCATCAATGCAGGTATTCCTGTAATGGGACATTTGGGGCTTACACCACAATCAATCAATCAATTTGGAACTTACAAGGTAAGAGCAAAAGAAGAAGCCGAAGCTGAAAAACTAATTAAAGACGCTCAGCTGTTAGAAGAATTGGGGTGTTTTGCTGTTGTTTTAGAAAAAATACCGTCCGGGTTAGCTAAAAAAGTAACCGAAAGTATCTCTATTCCTACCATTGGGATTGGGGCAGGTGTTAGTTGCGATGGGCAGGTTTTGGTTTATCAAGATATGGTGGGTATGAATCAAGGTTTTTCTCCTAAATTTTTGAGACGCTATTTAGACCTTTATTCAGAGATTACAGGAGCGGTGTCTCAGTATGTTAAAGATGTAAAAACATTAGACTTTCCTAATGAATCGGAAAGTTATTAAAATTTAATTATGGATAAAAGAACTTTACAAAGCATTGTTTCTGTTGCAGCGATATTGTGTATTGTAGTGGGTTGGGTTAATCCATTTTCTCCAGAGATTAACTATATTATTTCTAGACAAGTATTTTATATTCTTGTCGGAGGGAGTTTTATTCTTATGGGAGGAATGTTGCCTAATAAAAAATATTCCTATTTAATGTATCTGGCGGCAGGACTTTGTATTGTAGGGGCTTTTTTACCTATGGGTTCTTCCTTTGAGGTTATTAAAACCGTGGGGTTGCTTCTTGGGGTGGTTGTTTCTTTTGTTGGTCGTAGAGGTTAATGATTATTTATGATTCAAGAACAGATTCTTTATGAGGATAATCATTTGCTAGTTATCAATAAAAAAGCTGGACAACTAGTACAAGGAGATAAAACAGGTGATGCCTCACTACTAGAACTGATAAAAGATTTTATAAAATCACGAGATAATAAGCCAGGTAATGTTTTTTTAGGGTTGGTGCATAGGATAGACCGTCCAACATCTGGGTTGGTAATTTATGCTAAAACATCTAAAGCTCTTACGAGGTTAACCCAAATGATTAAAAATAGAGAAATTAAAAAAACTTATTGGGCGATAGTTCCTAAAGAAATGATTTCTCCTTCTCAAAAATTGGTTCATTATCTCAAAAAGAATGAAAAAAATAATAAAGCGATAATCTTTACTAAACCTACGGAAGGTGCTAAACAAGCTATTTTATCCTATAATTTAATATTGAGTTTAGATAATTATTTGCTTTTAGAGATAGATTTAGAAACTGGTCGTCATCACCAAATTAGGGCTCAGTTGTCTAAGATAGGAGTTCCTATAAAAGGAGATTTAAAATATGGTGCTTCTCGTTCTAATTCAGATGGAGGAATTTCTCTTCACGCTAGAAAATTAGATTTTATTCACCCTGTATCCAAAGAAAAAATAACCATTGTGGCTCCTGTGCCATCTCACGATTCCGTTTGGCGAGCGTGTGAGGACGGAGTTGTATAATAATTTATCTTCTAAAATTTGCCATATCTAGCTTTAGTGAGAAAAAGTTAGAGTAGAAATTACTTCCTCCAATACCAGAATTGGTAATGGCGTAGTCTAATGTTAATCCTCTATAGCGAATACCTACGCCTGCACTTGGTTGAAATGATAATTGTCTTTTTTGACTTTCAAGGTCTGTAATATTTTGAAATCGGTTAACACCTAATCTTACAAAAATCATTTTTTGAAAAGAAAGTTCGCTTCCTAAATAAGGAGTAATACTAGCAAAGTCGGTAGAGATAAGTGCTGCAGTTCTTGTGAAATCAATATTAAGACCAGCCTCTGGGAGAAAATCAAAATCACGATTGAGTTCAAAGTTTTTGCTAACTCCTAAGTTTAGTTTTGGCATCGATAGCTCCATTTTGTTTTTAGGGGCAGGGTTGAATTCTTCTCCGTTAACTACGGTAGAAAGTTCTTTTTCATTTATAGACCAAAAATTAACGGTAGTAGTAGCATCTCTAAGCATCGCGCCGTAATTCCACCCTTTATCCGAATGATAGATGGCTCCTATGTCAAATCCAAACCCAAATCCATTAGCAAATTTCCCCACATTTCTGTAAACTAGTTTAGCATTAACTCCAACATCTAATTTATGGGTTGGACGAAAAGCATAGGAAAGTAGAGCTGCATAGTCGGCTTGAGAGAATTTTGTAATTCTATCATAATCTATATTACCTTCGCCGTCTATCATTTGAGTTGTGTTGAGGATATTGTCCACACCCAACCTTACTAAAGAGAATGCAAAAACACCTTTGTTGTAATCCAAAGGCTTTGCAAATGCCATATAATCATATTTAGCAATGCTTTCAAAGTATTCGGCGTGCATAGCAGAAGCTTGCCAATCGTTTTCAATTTTTGCTAGCCCAGCAGGATTCCACATTGGGGAATAAACATCATCTTGGTTCGAAATAACAGCGCCTCCCATAGCAAGTCCTCTAGCACCAGCACCAATGTTTAGAAACTCATTAGAATATTTTCTAACGATTTGGGCGATATTTAGATTGAAAATCAATAGCAGTACAATACTGATGATTTTAAATAAAGTCTTCATATATATAATTTAATGACTTGTTTTTAGAGCTTTTTTTCGTTTTGCTTTTATCATGCCGTTGGCGACTATAGAAAAAATCATAATTCCGGCTCCTAGATAGAACATAGGGCTCATGTGTTCTGACTCACCGAATATAAGATAGGCTAAAATAATCCCATAAACAGGTTCTAGATTCACGGTTAGTATAAGTGTAAATGGAGAAATCACTTTCATTAAGCTAGTAGATTCTATCATAGGGTATGCGGTAAAACCAATGGCAAGAATTAGAACTAGCAGAGTATCTTTAATTCCTATTTCGTGTATATTGTCAAGAGTTCCATTGATGCCAAGTATGGTGCTTACGAGAAGCCATCCACCTATCATTTCATAAAAAATAATATGGCTAGCTGGTGTGGTTTGTGATAATTTCCCATTAAGAATAGAAAAAATAGTTCCTAGTAAGGCACAGGTAGCTCCGTAGATAATCCCCTCTACATATCTAAATTCTGTTTTAAAGATAAGTCCCATTCCTCCCAATATTACAATGCCTATGGCAACTTCTGTCCAGTCTAGTCTTCTTTTATAGATGATGGGTTCTATTATAGAAGCAAAAATAGTAGATAGAGCGACACAGCTAAGAGCGATAGATACATTGGAAACTTTGATGGATTGAAAGAAGAATAACCAATGAAGCCCCATAATAACTCCAATGCCAAGTAGTTGTAATAGCCGTTTAGAAGAAAGTTTGATGCTTTTTCGTTTTATAAATCGTAGAAAAATAAAAAGAACCAAAGCAGTGAGCCCCATTCTATAAAAAACCAAAGTGTAGGTGTCTAAGCTAATCATTTTGCCAAGAATAGCTGTAAATCCCCACATGAATACAATGAGGTGTAATCTAAATGTTGTGTTATTCCACATTTTTAATCTTAAATTAAACTGCAAAGAACGAAAATAAATGCTAAAACATCAATTTTTTAGGTAAAAAAATAGGTGAAATTTGGAATATAAAAATTAAAGCCTTACTTTTGCACCCGAAAATGAGATGTAAACTATGCTAATAATTCCAGTAAAAGATGGAGAGTCCATCGACAGAGCGCTGAAAAAATACAAAAGGAAATTTGACAAGACTGGTGTTGTACGTTCTTTAAGAGCAAGGCAACAGTATGTTAAGCCTTCTGTACTTAGAAGACAGCAGATTTTAAGAGCGGCTCACAAGCAAAGAGCTTTAAGCAAAGAAGAACAAGCATAAAAATTTCTTCTTAGGTTTAAGACTAAAAATCACTTCTTAATTTAGAATTAGGAAGTGATTTTTTATTTATATTTGATAGATATTTTTCCAATATGGTTGAGAAATTTTTAGATTATATTACAATTGAGAAAAGATATTCTTTAAATACGCTTGCTAGTTATAGTAGAGATTTACAAGATTTCTCTGATTTTGTTAAAGAAACTGAAGGGGTGGACACCTTAATAAGTGTAGATAAAAAAGTAATAAGAAATTTTGTGGTCTATCTTAGTGAAAATAATCTGAGTAAGAGAACCATCAATAGAAAATTATCTGCATTAAGGAGTTTTTATATTTACCTTGTTAAGTTAGAAATTATTTCCGCATCTCCTATGGAAACGGTGTCTTCTTTGAAATTTTATGGAGAAAAGCAAATTCCTTTTTCTCAAAAGGAAATGGAAAATTTGCAAAATCTCTTAAACGAAGAAAAGTTATTACTAAATAAACTTATTATAGAATTACTTTACCAAACAGGAATGCGTAAGTCGGAGCTGTGTGGACTTACATTAAAAGATGTGGATTTTGTTCAGAATAGGATACGGGTTATAGGTAAGGGTAATAAGATGAGAGATATACCTATTTCAGAAAATATAAAAAGAGAATTAAAACTGTATCTTGAAAAAGAAAGAAAGCCTACTAAAGAGGATTTGGATTATTTTTTTGTTCGAGAAAGTGGTCAAAAACTAACGGGGAAATTTGTGTATTCTGTGGTAAATGACTATCTTAGTGCTGTAACTTCCAAAAAAAAGAAAAGTCCTCATATGTTAAGGCATAGTTTTGCAACGCATGTTTTGGAAAATGGTGCGGAAATTGCTCAGGTAAAAGAGATTTTAGGACATGCGAGTTTAGCATCTACACAGGTGTATACATCAGCAGATGTTAATAAGTTGAAAAAAGTGCTTAACTCGTTTCATCCTAGAGGAAAGAAATAAGAAAATAACTTTATAAAAAATAATTTTATGAAAATTACAGTTCAAGCAATGGGGCTTACGCCTCATCAACCATTAGAGGAGTATTTAGATAAAAAATTAAATAAATTAGATACTTTTTATGATAAAATTTTAGAGTGTCAAGTTTTTTTGAAAGTAGAAAATACATCAGAAAAAGAAAATAAAACGGCGGAGGTTATTTTGGCTGTGCCAGGAGATGATATTGTGGTAAAGAAGACTTGTGCTACATTTGAAGAAGCAATAGATAAATGTCATGATATAGCTAAAAAATTGTTAATCAAGAAGAAAGAGAAAAATTAAAATATTTTTTTATTTTTTTTGATAAAATATTTGTTTATTTCAAAAAAAGTGTTGTATATTTGCAACCGCAAAAGAGAACAGTTGTTTACTTGAAATATACAAATATTTGCCTCCATAGCTCAGTTGGCCAGAGCACGTGATTTGTAATCTCGGGGTCGTGGGTTCGAATCCCTCTGGAGGCTCATAAAAAATTGCTGGGGAGATACCAGAGTGGCCAAATGGGACGGACTGTAACTCCGTTGTCGTGAGACTTCGCAGGTTCGAATCCTGCTCTCCCCACATTTTTTTTAAAAAATATTTGAAATATTTGCAGGTTTAAATAAAAGTTTTTAAATTTGCACACCGTTACCAACAAAGTAATAAAATATAAACGCGGAAGTAGCTCAGTTGGTAGAGCGTCAGCCTTCCAAGCTGAATGTCGCGGGTTCGACCCCCGTCTTCCGCTCTAAGAAATCACAACCATTGCGGCTTGTGATTTTTTTTATAAGCCGATATAGCTCAGCGGTAGAGCGCTTCCTTGGTAAGGAAGAGGTCTCGGGTTCAAGTCCCGATATTGGCTCTAAATCTCTCAGTGATGAGAGATTTTTTTTGTTTTTATTAGTTTCTCATTATAGGGTTTATTATTTTTGTAAATCTAATAAATCCTAATAAAATGTATAAAACAGTCATTCGTCCGTTATTATTTCGTTTTGACCCAGAAGAGGTTCATCATTTTACCTTTAAGTTTATAAAAACTCTTTTTAAGATACCGTTTATTTCTTCTTTAGTGAGTTCTCGCTATGTGATAGAGAATCCCAAATTAAAAAGGGAGGTTTTTGGATTAAAGTTTAAAAATCCTGTAGGTTTAGCGGCTGGGTTTGATAAGGATGCTAAGCTATACAACGAGCTTTCCTCTTTTGGATTTGGTTTTATAGAGATAGGAACCATTACACCTAAGTCTCAACTAGGGAATGATAAACAAAGATTATTTAGGTTGAAGGAAGATGAGGCAGTCATAAATAGAATGGGATTCAATAATGGAGGAGTAGATGAGGTGGTAAAAAGATTGAAAAAAAATAAGGGAGTGCTTATAGGTGGAAATATAGGGAAGAATAAAGTTACCAATAATGATAATGCGGAGGAAGATTATATTATATGCTTCAATGCACTCTATGATTATGTGGATTATTTTGTAGTGAATGTTAGCTCTCCCAATACCCCTAATTTAAGAGATTTGCAGGAGAAAGAACCGCTTACAAAACTATTGAAGCTACTTCAGCTGGAAAATCAAAAGAAAATAAAACAGAAACCTATTTTGTTAAAAATTGCTCCTGACCTTACAGATTCTCAACTTTTGGATGTGATTGATATTGTCAAGACAACAAATACAGCGGGGGTTATAGCTACTAATACAACTATAAGTAGGGAAAACCTGAAGTCAAATTTAAAATCTGAAGTTGGGGGATTGTCTGGTAAACCTCTTCGAGAAAGAGCAACGGAGGTAATTAAATTTCTGTCAGAAAAAAGCGGAGGAGCTTTTCCTATTATTGGGGTTGGGGGAATTCATTCTGAAGAGGACGCTTTAGAAAAAATAAAAGCTGGAGCTACCTTAGTTCAGCTTTATACTGGTTTTATATATGAGGGGCCAGCTTTAGTGAAAAAGATAAATAAGAGGATTTTATCAGAACTATAGAAGTTATATATTTATATGTTTTTTGAAACTTAATTAGATAGTGGGAAAATACATATTAAAATTAGGATGATAAAATTTTAATGAAAATGTTTTTGTTTTCAAAAAAAATACTATATTTGCAGACCGAAAAGGGATAAAATTAAAAATTAGTAAAATTAAATATTAAAATCATGGCAAAGGAAACGTTTAATCGTAACAAACCGCACTTAAACATTGGTACTATTGGTCACGTAGACCACGGTAAAACTACCTTGACTGCGGCTATTTCTAAAGTATTAGCAGATAAAGGTCTTGCTGAAGTAAAAGATTTCTCTTCTATTGACTCTGCTCCAGAGGAAAAAGAAAGAGGTATTACAATTAATACTGCTCACATCGAGTATGAAACTGAAAACAGACACTACGCTCACGTAGACTGTCCTGGTCACGCCGACTATGTTAAGAACATGGTAACTGGTGCTGCACAGATGGATGGTGCTATCCTAGTGGTAGCTGCTACTGATGGTCCTATGCCACAGACAAGAGAGCATATCTTATTATGTCGTCAGGTAAATGTACCTAGAATTGTAGTATTCATGAACAAAGTAGATATGGTAGATGATCCAGAGCTTCTTGAGCTTGTTGAGCTTGAAGTAAGAGATTTACTTTCTACTTATGAATATGATGGAGATAACTCTCCAGTAATCCAAGGTTCTGCTTTAGGTGCTCTTAACGGAGAGGCTAAGTGGGTAGCTACTGTAGATGCTTTAATGGAAGCAGTAGATACTTGGATTGAGCAACCAGTAAGAGATCAAGATAAGCCATTCTTGATGCCAATCGAAGATGTATTCTCTATTACAGGTAGAGGTACTGTAGCAACTGGTAGAATTGAGTCTGGTGTTATCAATACTGGTGATCCTGTGGATATCGTAGGTATGGGAGATGAGAAATTAACATCTACTGTAACTGGGGTTGAGATGTTTAGAAAAATCTTAGATAGAGGTGAAGCTGGTGATAACGTAGGATTACTTTTAAGAGGTATCGAAAAAACAGATATCAAGAGAGGTATGGTTATCGCAAAACAAGGTTCTGTAACTCCACACAAAAAATTCAAAGCAGAGGTTTATATCCTTTCTAAAGAAGAAGGTGGTCGTCACACTCCTTTCCATAACAAATATCGTCCTCAGTTCTATGTAAGAACTACAGACGTTACAGGTGAGATTTTCTTACCAGAAGGAGTAGAGATGGTAATGCCTGGTGATAACTTAACTATTACTGTAGAATTATTACAACCAATCGCTCTTAACGTGGGTCTTAGATTTGCAATTAGAGAAGGTGGTAGAACTGTAGGTGCAGGTCAGGTAACTGAAATCCTAGACTAATCCTAGTTCTAAAACAATAAATAAAAGAGCTTTCAGATAAATGAAAGTTTTCTGAGGGCTCTTTATTTTTATTAAATTAACTTACGGGCATCGTCCAATGGTAGGATACCGGTCTCCAAAACCGTTGATCTGGGTTCGAATCCTAGTGCCCGTGCAAATTGTTTAAAATGAGTTCGTTAGTAAGCTTTTTAAAAGATTCGTATATAGAGTTTAAAGATAAGGTGGAATGGCCTAAGTGGGTAGATTTACAATCTTCTACTACAGTTGTTGCTGTATCTACTTTGATATTAGCTTTGTTTACTTTTGGTGTTGATACTCTTTTTAGTAGATCAATCAATAATATTTTTAGTTTACTTATTAACTTGTTTAATTAATTTAAATTGTTTTTATCCGATGAGTGAGCTTAAATGGTATGTGCTGAAAGCAGTAAGCGGACAGGAAAATAAAGTGAAGAGCTATATAGAAAATGAAATCCAAAGATTTAAGTTAGAGGATTTGGTTTCTCAGATAGTTATTCCTATGGAGAAAACAATTCAAATGAGAAATGGAAAGAAGGTACAAAAAGAGAAACCTTACTATCCTGGTTATTTAATGGTGGAAGCTAATCTTACGGGAGAAGTGCCTCATATTATAAAGAATATACCAGGTGTTATTTCTTTTCTGAGCCTTACTAAGGGAGGAGATCCGGTTCCTATGAGAAAGTCTGAGGTAAATAGAATGTTAGGTAGGATGGATGAGTTGTCACAGTTTGCTACAGATGTTGATATTCCTTATGTAGTAGGAGAGAGTGTTAAGGTGATCGATGGACCTTTTAATGGGTTTAATGGAACAATAGAGAAGATTCATGAGGATAAAAAGAAATTAGAAGTTATGGTTCTTATCTTCGGTAGAAAAACCCCTCTTGAACTTAATTATATGCAAGTAGAAAAAATATAAACTTATGTTTTTAGAGTGAAATAAACCACTTCGTTATTTCGAGGTGGTTTTTAATTTTAAAAAATATAAATTTATTTGTGTGCTAAAAAAAAAATATATAATTTTGCACCTTGTAATCTGAGAAGAAGTGTATTCAGGTGAGAGAGTTACACTTTCTACTTAAACTCAGGTTATTAAAAAGAATGCTTCCACATTTTTTATATTTTTAATTTTTTTAAAAAACAAACATGGCAAAGAAAGTCTTTAAAATGGTTAAGCTCCAGGTGAAAGGTGGTGCTGCTAATCCTTCACCTCCAGTAGGACCTGCTTTAGGTTCTGCAGGGGTAAATATCATGGAGTTTTGTAAGCAATTCAACGGAAGAACTCAGGATAAACCAGGACAGGTATTACCTGTAGTAATTACAGTGTATGAAGATAAATCATTTGATTTCGTAATTAAAACTCCTCCTGCAGCTGTGCAGCTTTTGGAAGCTTCTAAAGTGAAAAAAGGTTCAGGACAGCCTAACAGAGAGAAAGTAGGTAGCGTATCTTGGGAGCAAGTACAGAAGATAGCGGAAGATAAGATGTCAGATTTAAACTGCTTCACTCTTGATTCTGCAATGAGTATGGTTGCTGGTACAGCTAGATCTATGGGATTAAAGGTAACAGGAACTAAACCTACTAACGCTTAAAATTAAATCAAATGGCAAGATTAACTAAAAAGCAAAAAGAAGTTTCTACTAAGATAGAAAAAAATAAGTTTTACACTCTTGAAGAAGCTTCGGCTTTAGTAAAGGAGGTAAGTACTGCAAAGTTTGATGCTTCTGTAGATATCGCTGTGAGATTGGGTGTTGACCCGAGAAAAGCGAATCAAATGGTAAGAGGAGTTGTTTCTCTTCCTCACGGGACAGGTAAAGATGTTAAAGTTCTAGCTTTAGTAACTCCAGATAAGGAGGCTGAGGCTAAAGAGGCTGGGGCGGACTTTGTAGGTCTTGATGAGTATCTAGAGAAAATCAAAGGTGGTTGGACAGATGTAGATGTTATTGTTACTATGCCTGCTGTGATGGGGAAATTAGGCCCTCTAGGTAGAGTGTTAGGTCCAAGAGGTCTTATGCCAAACCCTAAATCAGGAACTGTAACTATGGAAGTAGGAAAGGCGGTTTCTGAGGTTAAGGCTGGTAAAATAGACTTTAAAGTGGATAAGTATGGTATCGTACATGCTGCTATAGGTAAGGTGTCTTTTGATGCTGAAAAAATTAAAGAAAATGCCCAAGAATTGGTGCAAACTTTAATAAAACTTAAGCCTACAGCTGCTAAAGGAACTTATATGAAGAGTATTTACATCTCTCCTACAATGGGGCCTGGTATAGCAATCGATACTAAATCTGTAAACTAAAATCTGTAAGACAATGACTAAAGAAGAAAAAGTATTAGTAATACAAGAGATAAAAGAATTGCTACAAGATGCTAAAAATGTATATGTAGCAAGCCTTGAAGGAATGAATGCTTCTGCGACTTCAGATTTTAGAAGAAGAGCCTTCAAGAATAATATTAAGTTAAAAGTAGTAAAAAATACTTTACTTAGAAAAGCAATGGAGCAAATGGAAGGAGTAGATTACTCTGAAATGTTTGCAACATTTAAAGGTAATTCTGCTTTAATGATTTCAGAGACGGCTAATGCTCCTGCTAAGCTGATTAAAGACTTTAGAAAAAATGCAGAATTTCCTGCACTAAAAGCAGCTTACTTAGATGAAACCTTCTATATTGGAGATGACAAGCTAGGTGCTCTTGCAAGTCTTAAGTCTAAGGAAGAGATGCTTGGAGAAATCATTGGATTACTTCAGTCTCCTATCAGAAATATTCTTTCTGCTCTTCAAAACCAAGACAAAATGAAGGAAGAAGGTGCTGAGTAAGCCTTTTTACCAATTAACAAAGAAACACTCAAAAAATAATATAAATCGTTTAACAACAAAAACATTAAGAAAATGTCAGATTTAAAAAATTTAGCGGAAACGCTTGTAAACCTTACAGTAAAAGATGTAAATGAATTAGCTCAAATTCTTAAAGATGAGTACGGTATCGAGCCTGCTGCTGCTACAGTAGTTGCTGCTGCTGGTGGTGCTGGGGAAGCTGCTGAAGAAAAAACTGAGTTTGATGTAATATTAAAATCAGCTGGAGCTTCTAAATTAGCTATCGTTAAGTTAGTGAAAGACTTAACAGGTGCTGGTCTTAAAGAAGCTAAAGACATCGTAGATGGTGCTCCTGCTCCAATTAAAGAAGGAGTTTCTAAAGATGAGGCTGAAGCTCTTAAGAAGCAACTAGAAGAAGCTGGTGCAGAAGTAGAGTTAAAATAATACTACCTAATAATTAGATAAAAGCTACAGTAAATTTAATATGCTGTAGCTTTTTTTTTGATTAACTTTGAAGTTGTTAATTTTTTAGGCATGCTATTTGATAAAATTCAAATAATTCAATAATATATTAATTTGATAATAATATGAAACAAATTTACTTTATAAGGCTTCTATTTTTATTTATAGTAGTCCTTTCACCAGCTCAATATTCTTCACCGGATTCGGATGGAGATGGAATAGTTGATTTTGAAGATTTAGATGATGATAATGATGGAATTTTAGATATAACAGAATGTCCCAAGACCTTCTTAGCTAATAATACATCTACTACATGGAAGGGATTAACTTCTACAACCGTATCTTATACGGGGTTTCCTACTGCTCAGACTAATGTAACAACCGTAAATGACAAACAGGTAATCTATAGTATTGGTTAACTTGGAGCGGATAATAGAGTGGCGGCGTTAGCTAATGTAAACATGACAATAACATTTGCTTCTCCTGTTCCTGCTAACGAAATCGCAATTATGATAAACGATGTTAATGCTAATAATGCTTCTCCTAATGCTACTTATACTATCACAGTTAATGGCAGTACACCAAATTCAGGTTTTGGAAAGGTGGCATTAGGGCGAAATCAAGGATTAGTGTCTTATAATATAGCTACGGGTGAAGCTGTATTTGCGTCGGGTGGTACTACAGCGTCTGATTTGTATATCAGAGGTTTAACCAAAGATCTTAAAGTAAGCAGTATAAACATTACAAGTAAAGGAATTGGAGCGGGGGATAATGTAGCTTATTCTATTTTTGCATTAACTACTACTTGTGATACAGATGGAGATGGCGTGCCAAATGATTTGGATACAGATTCAGACGGAGATGGATGTCCAGATGCGGTGGAGGGAGCGGATAATGTGAATATAGCACATTTAGCTGCAGCAGATATGACAACTCCTTTTGTCGCTAAAAAATGGTCTATTATAGCCAAAGCAGATGGTACAATATCAACTTCTGGAACAGATATTGTCTCTAAAATGACTGCTGCTAATGGTGTCCCTGAGATTGTAAACACGGCAGCTAATAATACCTCTGGTGTTCAAGGTATAGCACAGATAGATGCTAATCTAGTAGGACAAGAGATAAATAATGCAAATAACGCCTCTGTTAATGATAGATGCTTTTGTACATTAGCCAATAGTTCTTCAGCTACGGAGTTAGATACTAAGGTGGGGATTAGTGCTTTGAGTAGGCTTACTTTAGAATCTAGTGAAAATTGGCCAATGTCTCGTAAAGGTGGGCATATAGCTTTAGAATCTGATTCTAAAGGTTTTACGATTACAAGAATGATGACAAGTGAAATGTTAGCTATAAAAAATCCTGTGGTAGGTATGTTAGTTTATGATACTGTGGAAAATTGTTTGAAAGCCTATGTGGAAACAAGTACATCTCCAACGGTAGTAAGAGAGTGGAAGTGTATGAATAAGACGGGGTGTCCTAGTGGAACCTCCTATAATAAGAATAATTTGTAGAGATAATAGAAAAATAGAAATAATGAAATACATATATTCAGCGATATTAGTAATATTAGGTGCGGGAACTTTTCTTAAGGCTCAGGTTAATATCGGTACAGGCTCTCTCAATACTAATTCTAGTGGAGATTCAGTGCTTCTAGAGTTTAATAATGCAGAGAAAAAAGGGATTATACTGCCTTGGGTTGTTGGGGTTTCTCATGCCAATTTAGTAGACAATACAGCTACTCCTAATGGTACATTTGTCTTAGATAGAAGTGATAAAAAGGTAAAAGTTAAAATAAACGGATTGTGGCAAGATTTAAACTATTTGGCTAGTACCACTAATGCTATCCCAGTAAATACCTCTTTGTCATCTAATGTGGAAAAAAGTACTGCTCAAGTAGTTATGGGGGCTTCTAGTAGTACAGCTAATAGTATTTTGGTTTTAGAGAGTACCTCTAAGGCATTAGTATTACCAAAATTTAAAGATGTTCAAAAAAGTATTGCTAATCCGGCTCCAGGGATGATGGCTTTTGATGATACACCAGGTAAAGAACAACTTTGTGTGTACAATGGTACAGAATGGAATTTTTGGACTTGGAAATAAATAATGAAATATTAATCGAAATAAAAAGAGCTACTTTTTTAGTAGCTCTTTTTTTAGTTATTGTGCACAAGCAAGTCTATAAATACCGTAACATTTAGGGTTTTGTGCTAGTTTAATCATAGCTCTTTTAATGTTACTATTAGAGAATTGCTGGTCTGTAGCGTGTACACCACCATCTATCACGAAGAAGTAGATGGGGTTTGTAGCGTTAGAATATTCTCTAAAATAGAAATCTTTATCTGATGCAGTAGAACTCCCCTTTAGATATTTTATTTCTACAGGTTGGGAAAGTCCTAGATGAGAAGCCCACTTGTCAACGGTGGTTTTAATAGATTCAAAATTAGGAGCCATAATACCATACTTCCCGCTTCCGCCTTGATAAGGTACAGTTTCGTCTGCCGTACCGTGAATAAATATCATCGGGACTTTAGAAGCTGTAGATGGAATGTTATGTCCGCTTTCAAAACTCATAGAACGGATGACGGCAGCTTTAAACAAAGAAGTTTCCTCTACCATTTTTATTGCCATAGCCCCTCCGTTACTAAAGCCATATACATAGACTTTATCAGCATTGAATTTACTGCCTAGTTTAGTTTTAATATCGTTGTAAACTGCAGTGATGTAATTTACATCATCACCAAATCCTAGGCTTTTAGTGATGTTCCAAGAATTCCAAGCTCGTACCCCAAATACGCTAGTTCCCTCAGGACGAACGGAAATGTATTGTTGTTCGTTGATGACATTAGGGTCATTCATTTGGGTTCTATCCTTATCAAAAGAGTGTAACTCAAATACGATAGGATATTCTTTAGCGGGATTATAGTCAGATGGTGTTGTAACATCATAGCTTCGCCCCGAAACACTATAAGTCTGAACTCCTGCTGTTAGTTGTGCTAAAGCTAGAGCAGGCATTCCTAAAAAAAATAAAAGTTGCTTTTTCATAAGCTAGTTAATTTGTTACACAAATATACTAAAAATCTCCCGCCTAAGCGGAAGACTTTTGTAAGAAGATTATTTTTGTAAGAGTTTCTCTAATTTTTCTAGTCTTTCTTTGAGCTCTTTTACCTCTTTATCTTTTTCTAAAAGATGTAAATAAAGTTCTTCTATCTTCTCTACATTGGTAAGCTGTGTAGCCATAAGGTCTATATAACCTTGCTCTTTGATTTTAGAAGCTGATAAATACCCTGGTAAATGCCCATTGGTCTTTACAAAGTCTTCTACTTGGCTTAGGGTTTTAAAGTTATAATCTGATTTAATGCTAGAAGTACCTGTATAATACTTTTGGAACACATAGTCTGGAAAGATGGTAGCTCCGTTATATCCTATAAAACTTTTAGCAGTAATAGCTCCGTCATCTGCTATAGTTACACGATTACTCTCAGTTCTAGGTGTAAGACCATCAGAAATATTGATAAGCTTGACTAATTTAGTAGTAGAATCATTAGACCAAAGTTTAGACAATGCTCCTCCATTAGATTCATTTCCAATAATCAACTTCCCGTTAGCATCAGCTACTACATTACGAATTCCATCACCCAAAAGACTCCTTGCAGAAATAGCTCCATCTACATTTAATCGTTCTGTCATAGGATAGTTATCTGGTGAAGATGGACTGTAAACATAATTTGGACCAATGCCTACAGCTCCTTTATCTGAGATAAATAAAACAGGGTTAGATACCCCTTCTGTAGAGTTCTTATTGTACTTCCATAGAGAGAGCCCATCACGATAAGACCCCCATGAAGTATCTGCGGCATTTGTGTTTGAAAACACCCATCTTTCAACCTGATTATCACCAGTTTTTTTAGGATTTTGAAGTATTAACATTCCTCCCATAGTTTCAGCTCCATCAGCTCTTAGCCCATTTCCTCGTATTTCTCCTATTACTTGTAATCTACTTTCGGGATTAGCTGTACCTATCCCAACTCTGTTAGTTTCTGTTAGAACCATTGTGTAGTAAGGGGTGGTCTCCCCAATACCTCTTGCTCCAAGTGTCAAATTTGTAGAAAAAGAATCTGGTGATTTTACTTCAAGTAGCTTAGTTTGAATAACGGCTCCATAACCATGTGTACTTCCTTTAAGCACAGGATTGAAGTAAATTCTACCCAATACATCTCCAGCTTGTGAATCCAAAGGGTTATTTTTTTGTCCTCTTCCTCCGCTTAATGCAAGAGAAGGTCCGTAACCATGATTATGAAACCTTGTTGAAAAAAAACCGTAGCTACTAATAGTGGCTGATGTATCAAAGGTATCAGTACTCCCTGTTGGGTTTATAAAATCAAGTGTAAGCCCTGTTTTATCATAATCATATTTCAATCCATCATTATTGGCAGAAACTAAATAGGTTTCTTTTAGCCCACTACTAGTATTAAATCTCTCTGCCCAAAGTCCGCCTCCTGTATTTCCACTAATACTCCCAACGGTTTTCACCCACTTGGTTCCATTCCAAAAATAGTAACCTTTTTCTGTAATATCTGCTACTTTAGTATCTACTGGAGAGGTGGTGTAATCTGAAATATTATCTACATAGATTAAAGTAGATTCTTTAAGAGGCATCTCTGTATTAGTCGTCATGAGATAAGCTTTATTTTTACTCACATTTGGGATTATCAATCCTTCTAAAGTCTTATCTGTGTTGTCTGACTTCCCTTTGATTTCTAAAGTAGCATTAGGCTTGTTATAGTTAATCCCTATTTTACCACTATAATCTTGCCCATAAGCCACTAGCCCTAGTCCTAAAAAAGCAAGTACACTTAATTTTGTAGTCTTTGTTTTCATAAAATTTAATTTTAAGGTTGTTAATGATTTCGTTTAATTTTTTCTTTGTCATTCTTTGGGTTAAAATTCCCTAGCTTGGCGTTCAGAATTTCCTAACTAGGGAATTAAGATTTCCTAGCTAGGAAATTTTTTGTGGGTAGCTAGGCTTTCTCAAACTTCAGCGTTTGTAGCATCTTTTTAAGGTCAGACCCTGGGGTAAACAATACTTTTGCTGACTTTATTGCTGCCGAAGTTATTTCCTCTTCCTTAGCTTTGCCCTCGCTGCTAAGGCTCACTCTCATACTGCCGAGTTCGCCTAGCCTTACAATTCGTCCTTCTGATAATGAGGTTTGCATCACATCTACGAGGGCATAAAGCACCGCTCTGATGTCCGCTCCACTTACGGTAGAAATCTTCTCGATGTCTTTGGTAAGACCTTCTAGAGTTTTCTCTCCTTGATACACAGGCGATGCATAGAATTTTTTGTCACCTCCGCCCGCCACACCTGGTTGGGCTTTCTGAATGGTTTTGTACTTAATTGACATAATTTATAATATTTAAAGGGTTAGATTTTAGATGTTGGATTCTGGATATTGAGTGTTGTATATTGGACTTAAGAGTTGAGATGATACCAAACTCTAATATCTCATATCTAAGTTCTAACATTAAAAAATGCCTTCCCTCTCTAAACACACACAAAACGAGAGGAAAGGCTGAAGCAGAAAGAAAGCAAAAACTCCCTTTCTGAACACTAAAAGCACCCAACAAGAACGACCAAGTTTTAAGACAAAACAATGGTGCTTTTAGTAGATATTGATGAAAGCTAAATTGAAAATGAGATAAACTAAAAAAGCCCCCAACGAAAGTTGGCGGAACAATATTTTGGTTTAACGATAAAAGTCTAAAGAATTTTCTAGATAATACAGCACATACCCACGAAACTAATCTGTGTGTGTGTGTGTGTGTGTGTGTGTGTGTGTGTGTGTGTGTGTGTTTACGAAATTATTTGGAACAGCCAAATAATTCTGTAACTTTTTTACATTTTCTTGTATGTTGTTGATAGTGTATTGCATAAAGACGAGACAAATGTATAAACTATTTATCTACTAGACAAATATCTTCTACCTTTTTTCAAGTTGGTGATGCTTTTATTTTTTTCTTTAAGTTGATAATATTTTAAACAAAACAAGAAAATATGTCTTATTTTATTGGTTTTGTAAATTTAAAACAGGAAATTATGTCTTATTTTTAGGTAGTTTTTATGATAGAACGCTTTTTGTTAATCTCAGAGTGTAAAAATAAAGTTTAAACAAAAATCACATATATCATTATGAATTTAAATCAGTTTACAGTAAAATCACAAGAGGTGATTCAGAAGGCACAGCAGTTAGCTATGGCGTTCGGGCACCAAAGTATAGAACCTCAGCATATTTTGGAGGGTATTTTTGAAAGCGATGATACCATTTCTAGCTTTCTACTAAAAAAATCAGAAGCAGATGCTACTCTCATCAGAGAGCGTAACAGGCAAAATTTAGAAACACTTCCTAAGGTAGAAGGTGGTAGTTTGTATCTTTCCCAAGCAGGTAATAGAGTGCTTTTGGAAGCTCCTAATTTGGCTAAAAAAATGGGAGACGAATATGTTACTATAGAACACCTTTGGTTGGCTTTGATAGAGGTTTCATCTTCGGTATCTTCTTTACTTAAAGATATGGGAGTTACCAAGGCTTTGCTAGAAGCAGGAATAAAAGAGCTTAGGAAAGGGAGTAAGGCTACTTCGGCGAGTTCGGAGGAAACTTATCAAAGTTTGAGCAAGTATGCTAAGAATTTTAACGAACTCGCTGCGGAGGGCAAACTAGACCCTGTGATTGGTAGAGATGAGGAAATCCGCCGTGTATTGCAAATTCTTTCTAGGAGAACCAAAAACAATCCTATCCTTATAGGAGAGCCTGGAGTTGGTAAAACTGCTATTGCTGAAGGGATTGCACACAGGATTATTTCGGGAGATGTACCAGAAAACCTAATGGATAAAACACTTTATTCCTTAGATATGGGAGCATTGGTTGCTGGGGCTAAATACAAAGGCGAGTTTGAAGAGCGTCTGAAATCTGTGGTTAATGAAGTAACGAAATCCGATGGACAAATCATCTTGTTTATAGATGAAATACACACTCTAGTAGGTGCTGGAGGTGGAGAAGGAGCCATGGATGCTGCTAATATCCTAAAACCAGCTTTGGCTAGAGGAGAGCTTAGAGCTATAGGAGCAACCACGCTTAACGAGTATCAAAAATATTTTGAAAAAGATAAAGCATTGGAACGTCGTTTCCAAAAAGTAATGGTGGAAGAACCAGACACGGAGTCGGCAATTTCTATCTTGAGGGGGATTAAGGATAAGTACGAATTCCATCATAAAATCAGGATTAAAGATGAAGCTATTATCGCTGCGGTGGAAATGTCTCAGCGTTATATATCAGACCGTTTTCTTCCAGATAAAGCTATTGACTTGATAGACGAGGCTTCTTCTAAACTAAGAATGGAAATCAATTCCAAGCCTGAAGAGTTGGATATTCTAGATAGAAAATTAATGCAGCTAGAGATAGAGCTTGCTGCAATTTCTAGAGAAGGTAACCAAACTAAAATAGACCACCTTAAAGAGGATATAGCTAAGGTAACCGAGGAAAGAAACGAAATCAATGCAAAGTGGTTACAAGAAAAGCAAAAGTCTGAAGATTTAACTCAGATTAAAAAAGACATTGAGGCGTTGAAACTAGAAGCGGAAAGGGCTCAGAGATTAGGTGACTATGCCAAGGTTTCAGAAATTCAGTATGGTAAGCTAAGGGAAAAGGAAGAGGAGCTTCGTAAGATAGAACTCCTGATGCAGAATAACCAAAATGAACTTATTAAAGAAGAGGTAACGGCAGAGCATATCTCCGAAGTTATTTCTAAATGGACGGGAATTCCTGTAACAAAGCTACTCCAAAGCGAGAGAGAAAAATTACTTCACCTAGAAGACGAACTTCACAAAAGAGTAGTGGGGCAAGAGGAAGCTATAGAAGCGGTAGCTAACGCTATCAGAAGAAATCGTGCAGGGCTTAATGATGAGAAAAAACCAATTGGTTCATTCCTATTTTTAGGAACTACGGGAGTAGGTAAAACCGAGCTGGCAAAAGCATTAGCAGAATTCCTATTTGATGATGAAAATAATATGACTCGTATTGATATGAGTGAATATCAAGAGCGTCATTCGGTGTCTAGATTGGTGGGAGCTCCTCCAGGATATGTAGGCTATGATGAGGGCGGACAACTTACGGAAGCGGTAAGAAGAAGACCTTATTCGGTAGTGCTTTTAGACGAGATAGAAAAGGCTCACCCTGATGTATTCAATACCTTATTGCAGGTGTTAGATGACGGAAGGCTTACGGATAATAAAGGTCGTGTTGTTAATTTTAAAAACACCATCGTGATTATGACTTCTAACTTAGGCTCTCATATTATTCAAGAAAATTTTGAAGGGCTTACAGAAGAAAATCAGGAAGAAATAGTTTCTAAAACTAAAGAGGAAGTTTTCGGAGTGCTTAAACAGTCGTTGCGTCCAGAGTTTATCAATAGGATAGATGAGGTGGTGCTCTTCCAACCGCTTAATAAGAAGGAGATAGGTAAAATTATACAGTACTTATTGAGAGGCTTTAATAAGATGTTGGAAAAGAAAAATATCATTTTAACATCTACCGAAGATGCACTAAACTACATTAGAGAGAAAGGTTATGACCCTTCGTTTGGGGCAAGACCGCTTAAGAGATTGTTGCAACAGGAAGTGCTTAACCAGCTTTCTAAAGAAATCCTCGCAGGTAATGTGAACGATGGCGACCGCATTATTTTAGATTACTTCAAAGAGAGTGGGCTGGTATTTAGACAAGCGGAGTAGATAATTAAAAGTATAATTTATAACGAAGACAAAGCTTAGGCAAGTATAAGCCTAGGCTTTGTTTATGATGGGATTAGAGGTAAAATAGCTAAAACTTATTATTATTTATAATTAAACTATCTTTGCAAAAAAAATTGGGCTCCAAAAGTTGGAGTAACCCATTAATAATTTTTTATTAAACATTTTTTGATATGTCAAATATTGTAGCCATAGTGGGGCGTCCTAATGTAGGGAAATCCACTTTATTCAACAGGCTTCTAGAAAGAAGAGAAGCTATAGTAGATTCTGTAGCGGGCGTTACAAGAGACCGTCATTACGGTAAATCTGAATGGAACGGAGTAGAGTTTACCGTAATAGATACAGGAGGATATGATGTAGGTACTGATGATATTTTTGAGGAAGAAATTCGTCATCAGGTGCAACTAGCAGTAGATGAGGCAACTTCTATTATATTTATGCTCAATGTGGAAGAAGGTTTAACGGATACCGACCAAGAAATTCATGAGTTGTTAAGAAGGTCTAATAAGCCTATCTATATTGTAGTAAACAAGGTAGATTCGGCTAAGGAAGAATTACCAGCAACGGAATTTTATCAGTTGGGTATAGAAAAATATTATACACTTTCTTCTGCAACAGGTTCTGGTACAGGAGATTTATTAGATGCAGTAGTGGCTGACTTCCCAACAACCGAATACAAAGACCCTTTTGATGGTCTGCCTAGAATTACCATTGCAGGGCGTCCTAATGTAGGGAAATCTACGCTTACTAATGCTTTATTAGACAATAAAAGAAATATTGTAACAGATATTGCGGGGACAACAAGGGATAGTATAGAAACCATCTACAATAAATTCGGACACGAATTTGTGTTGGTAGATACGGCGGGTATGCGTAAAAAGTCCAAAGTGAGCGAAAACTTGGAGTTCTATTCTGTAATGCGTTCTGTTAGAGCGATTGAGCATTCCGATGTAGTAGTCATCATGGTAGATGCAACACAAGGTTGGGAGTCTCAGGATATGAATATTTTTGGTATCGCACAGAAAAATAGAAAAGGTATTGTGATTTTGGTTAATAAATGGGATTTGGTGGAGAAAGAAACCAACACAATGAGAGATTTTGAGAATAATATCAAAAAGAGAATCGGTCAGTTTAGTGATGTACCTATTTTATTTATTTCTGCTCTCACCAAGCAAAGGATTTTGAAAGCGGTAGAAGTAGCTATAGAAGTCTATGAAAATCGTAAAAAGAAAATCAAAACTTCTAAACTCAATGAGGTGATGTTGCCTGTATTTGAACATACGCCACCTCCAGCTATTAAAGGTAAATACATTAAAATTAAATATTGTGTGCAACTTCCTACACCATCACCACAATTTGTGTTTTTCTGTAATTTGCCGCAGTATGTTAAGGAGCCATACAAACGCTTTACAGAAAATCAGTTGCGTAAAGAGTTTGGTTTCACGGGAGTACCTATAGAAGTTTATTTCCGACAAAAATAAAATCATAAAAATCATAAAAAGAGTAGCGGTTATTAAATTGGCTACTCTTTTTGTGTGGAGTTAAATTTTAACATTTTTTTTAATATCAGATGATTTAAAGTGAGTCTAAATTTATATCTTTGTAAACTTAAATAATTTTATCACAAACACTACTAATAAAATGGGGTTATTTGATTTATTTACGCAGGAAATTGCGATAGATTTGGGTACAGCTAACACACTAATTATACATAATAACAAAATTGTTATAGACCAGCCTTCTATTGTGGCTATAGACCGACAGTCAGGGAGACCTATCGCTGTGGGAGAACAGGCTAAACATATGCAAGGTAAAACGCACGAAGATATTAGAACTGTGCGTCCGCTTAAAGATGGAGTAATTGCAGACTTCCACGCTTCTGAGCATATGATAAAGGAATTTATTAAGCAAATTCCAGGGATTAAAGGTAAACTATTTCAGCCTGCGTTGAAGATTGTAATTTGTATTCCTTCAGGAATTACTGAGGTAGAGAAGAGAGCGGTAAGAGATTCTGCTCAAAAGGTTAATGCTAAAGAAGTAAGGCTGATTTATGAACCAATGGCGGCTGCAATAGGTGTGGGGATAGATGTACAAAAGCCTGAAGGTAATATGATTATCGATATAGGTGGTGGTACTACCGAGATTGCAGTGGTGGCACTAGGAGGTATCGTTTGTGATAAATCTGTTAAGATTGCAGGAGATGTATTTACTAATGATATTGCTTACTATCTTAGAACACACCATAATTTATTCATAGGGGAAAGAACTGCAGAAAGAATTAAAATAGAAGTTGGTTCTGCTGTTGAAGAGCTTGATATAGACATAGAAGATATTCCAGTACAAGGTAGAGATTTAATTACAGGTAAACCTAAAGAGATTATGATAGGTTACAAGGAGATAGCTCGTGCCTTAGACAAATCTATCATTAGAATAGAAGATGCGGTAATGGAAACTCTTTCTATGACCCCACCAGAACTAGCGGCTGATATTTATAAAACAGGTATCTACTTAGCGGGAGGTGGAGCATTGTTGAGAGGTTTGGCAGATAGACTTCATAAGAAAACAGGACTTCCTGTATTTGTAGCTGAAGACCCTCTAAGAGCAGTTGTAAGAGGTACAGGGATTGCTCTTAAAAATATGGATAAGTTTAATTTTCTTATTAAATAACTAAAATTTAGAGTACTTCCTCTATGGGATATCTGCTGAGGTTTTTTTCTAAAAATGCTTTATTTGTATTTTTTATTTTTTTACAAATAGTAGCCTTGTTTCTTATTTTCACTCGGAATTCTATGCAACAATCCTTTTTAGCGGGACAAGTGGCATCGTTTAATTCTTGGGTTTCTGGATATATAGATGAAGGAGCCAACTATTTAAAACTTAAACAAATAAATGATGAATTAGTAGAGCAGAATAAAGCTTTAATGGAGCAGGTATATGGTAAAAACTACAAGAGTGTCCCTAGAAATATCAGAGTGAAGGATGTGGATAAAAATTCACAAATTTATCATATTATTGATGCTGATGTGATGAGCAACACCATCATTAGAAGAGATAATTATTTCACTATCAATAGAGGAAAAAATCAAGGAGTGCAGTCTAAAATGGGCGTTATCGCCTCAAATGGAGTAGCAGGTATTGTCATCAACAGTATGAATAATTATTCCATTGTGCAGTCTGTACTTAGTGTAAACAAAATGAGGGTGAATGCAGCTCTTAAAAATACAGGTTATTTCGGAACTCTTACTTGGAGAGGAGATGACTCTAGAGTGATGCATTTATCAGATATTCCTAAGTATGTGCCTGTAAAAGTGGGAGATACAGTGATAACTGATGGAAAGTCTGATGTTTTCCCAGCAGGCGTGTCTATTGGAACTATAGCAGGTTTTCAGGTAGATACTAAGACTGGTTTTTGGGATATAAGCGTGGAGCTTGGTCAGGATATGGGGAATGTTAAAAAAGTATTTGTTGTAAAAAATCTACAAAAAGTAGAATTACAACAAGTGCAGGATAGTTTAAACGCTGTGATAAAGAAAGATGATAAGTAGAAATATTTTTACAGATATACTGTTTTCGGTTATTCTAGTAACAGCTCAGATATTTTTGTTTAATAAAATCTCTATAGCGGGGGCTTATACTCCTGTGGTTTATCCTGTACTTATTATGTTTTATCCATTCTATAGAAACCTTTATGTATTTCTAGTGGTGGGTTTTGTTTTAGGTTTAGGGATAGATGCTTTTTTAGGAACATGGGGTATCAATGCTTTAGCGATGACTATTATCGCTTACTTTAGAACGCTTATCTTCAAAACTTCAATAGATAACGAGGCTACAGATAGCTTTTCATTTCAAAATATACAATGGACACAGTTTTTAATGTATATTTTCTTTAGTATATTGATACATCAGCTACTGGTACAGTTTATAGAATTTTTTAAACTGAACAGAATTCTAGAAATATCCCTTAATGTTTTAATAACTTCGGTTATTTCATTTGTGTTTATTTTGCTGTATGTTTTAATATTTAAAATCAAGCAAAAAGTTTGAAACCTTTTTACAAAATTAGTATCGTTTTATCACTTATCGCTGTCATTTTTATAGCGAGGTTGGCTTATTTGCAATTATTTACAGATAGATATGCATTAAACGCTGCAAACACCTCCATAAAAACAGAATATATTATCCCACAAAGAGGTATTATATTCGATAGGAATGGTAAAATTTTGGTTGGGAATAAACAATCTTATGAGATTTCGTTTACCCAAGCACTTATGAGACCAGATTTTGATACTATTGGTTTCTGTAATTTGGTTAGAATTAGTAAGCAAGATTTTATAAAAAAAATCAAGGAGATAAAAAAAGACCAGTATTACTCCAAAGTACAGCCAATGACTTTCATGAAAAATCTTTCTAGAGAAGAAATGGCTAGAATTCAGGAACTTATTTTTAAATACCCAGCGTTTAATATCGTTACTCGTCCACAAAGAAAGTATGAGGTAGCTACTTCGGGTAATTTACTTGGCTTTACAAATGAAGTTAATCAGGCGGATATTAAGAAGGACTCTTTGTACTATCTTCCTGGAGACATCATAGGGAAATCAGGTGTAGAGAAATCTTATGAAAAGGAACTTAGAGGAGAAAAAGGAGTACAATACATACAAAAGGATATTAAACTAAGAAGTATTGGACCTTACAAAGATGGGGAATTAGATAAAGAAGTAGTTACAGGAAAAGATTTAACCCTTACTATAGATTATGATTTGCAAAGGATTGCAGAGGAAATGCTGGTAAACAAGCGTGGAGCAATAGTTGCTTTAGACCCTAAAACAGGGGAAATATTAGCTTTAGCAACAGGTCCAGATGTAGATCCTTCAGCTTTTACAGGTCCAGATAAAAATAAAAATATTTATAGGCTTCAGACGGATAAGTTTGATATGCCCATGTTTGACAGGTCTATCCAAGCGGCTTATCCTCCAGGCTCAACCTTTAAATTAGTAACAGCTCTGGCAGCGATGCAAATGGGCGTGATGACTCCAAACACTGTATTCCCTTGTGGAGGAGGGTTTAATTATAGAGGCTTGAGGATTAAAGGTCATGGTGGTGCAGACCCTCTGATTCCATCAATACAAGTATCTAGTAACTGTTATTTTTCTTATGCTTACTTAGCCATTATTAACAAGTACCCGGGTAATCCGTCTAAAGGAGTTGATGAATGGAAGGAAATTATGAATAGCTTTGGGCTAGGTGTGTATTTGAATAACGATTTGGCGGTGGGAGCAAAAGGGCAAATCCCTAGTGGAGAGTTCTATGAAAAAAGAATGGCTTCTATTTACAAAGCGAGTGGTAGAACAGGAGATGCTAAAAAGTGGGATCCTCTAGCTACGGGAGCTGTCTTTAATGGAATGGGGCAAGGAGATATACTTCTAACACCTTTACAAGTAGCCAATTTTACAGCAGCGATAGCCAACAAGGGTTGGTTCTACACACCTCACATTGTAAAATCAGTAGATGGTAAACCTAATCCAGACCCTAGATTTAAGAAGAAACATAAAACTCTGGTTCAAAATAAAGCCTTTTATGATGCGGTTCTCAAAGGAATGGAAGCTGTGGTACTTAGAGGGACAGGTAGAGGCTTGAAATCCAATGATTTTACTCAGATGGCAAAAACGGGTACAGCACAGGTACCTCAAGGTAAAGATAACTCTATTTATACTATGATAGCTCCTGCCGAAGATCCTAAAATTGTAGTGGCAGCAGTGATGGAGCACGCAGGTTTTGGGGCTACATGGGCAGGTCCTGCTTGTACAATTATAGCGGAAAAATATTTAACAGGAGAAATTAAAAGAGAACATCTTTATAGAAAAATGGTTTCCTCTAGCTTTATGCCAGAGTATAGAAGACAATGGATACAAGATTTAAAACGAAAAGGCTTGTATAAACCTAATACAGATAGCTTAGCAATTGTGAAGTTGCAAGATAGTCTTAAAATTAATCTTCCAGAGAAAAAGAAACAAGAACTAAAACTAAAAATAGATTCTTTAAAACTTAAAAGCGTAAAAAATGAACAAAGCAGAAGGAATAGATAAACTTGGGATAGGGCTCTACATTCTTATCTGCATTTTTGCTATATTCAATATCAATAGTGTAGATGAAGGATTAGGAAAAAAACAACTTATTTTTTTTGGAATCTCTCTGTTTGTTGGGTTTATTATTTTCGTTACAAGGTCTAAGTTTTTTGAGAATTTATCGGGCATTTTCTACATACTTGGTGTTCTTTTGTTGATAGGATTGTTTCCGTTTGGAACCGAAATTTTAGGACAAAAGAACTGGTATAAGTTTGGCGGAATAACCATGCAACCTGTAGAATTTGCTAAAATTGGTACAGCTCTGATGTTGGCCAATTATGCCTCACACCCTGATTTCAATCTTAAAGATAAACGGTCGTTTCTCACAGCATTTGCTATTATAGCAATACCAGGGGTGGTGGTGCTTATGATTCCTGATGTTGGGTCTTTACTCGTTTTTATGGCTTTTGTGATAGCACTTTATAGAGAAGGGCTTACAGGGTGGTTTTTCGGTGGTATTGGTATTTTTGCTTTAGTGTTTTTAGGTTCGTTGTATTTAGAAATAAATTTGGAAATAAACCCTATTTATGCTGTTATCATTACGTTTGTTTTTTTAGCTTTACTCCTATTTTTTAATCAGAATAAAATTAAATGGATTCCCGTTAATATTATTGCAATTGCTTTAGGATTTTTGCTGTTGGGAGGAATGGCATATTCTTCCAAAATGATACTGGAAAAATTGCCTAAACATCAGAGAGAAAGAATAGAAGTGCTTTACAAAGGCGAGCGAGCTTTTAGAGATACTTCGGGGTATAATTTATTGTATTCCAAAACGGCTATTGGTTCTGGAGGTTTTACTGGTAAAGGCTATAAGCAAGGTTCGGTAACACAAGGTAAATTTGTGCCAGAGCAAGAGACCGATTATATCTTCTGTACCGTAGGCGAAGAATGGGGGTTTCTAGGTAGTATTTTGCTAATTATTTTTTATGCTATTTATATTGGCAGAATATATTATTTAGCAGAACAACAAAAAAGCACTTTTAATCGGGTATTTGGTTACAGTTTTGCTTCTATTTTATTACTGCATTTTAGTATTAACATTGGTATGGTAATGGGGTTATTTCCTACCGTTGGGATTCCGTTGCCGTATTTTAGTTATGGAGGAAGTTCTTTGCTAGCGTTTTCAATTATGACGGCAATATTCTTTAAACTCAACTATACAGATAAGAATAGCTTGGTATAGGTTTTGTTAATCTTGGTTAAAAAATCTAGGTTTCACACAAATTTTATTATCTTTGAAGAACTATTAAAAATGATTAAGATGAAGTTTACAAAAATTTTAACTGTTGGGGCAATGGCACTTGCAATGACCTCGTGCGTCAGCAAAAAGCAGTATGATGCCTTAAATCTTAACTACAAAGACTGCCTAGAAAGTGCAGCCGAGCGTCAAAGAGAAATTCAAGATTTAAAGTCCTCTAATGCAGGATTAACAAGTCAAAATGACCTTCTGAACAGACAAAATGAAGCTCTTAAGTCTTCGCTAGATGCTTGTCTTTCTAATAGTGGAAAATCTTCTGCAAATATTGATAAATTGGTTGGAGAAATTAACGCGTCTAATGCTTATATTAAGCAACTTATTTCTACTAATGCAAGAAATGATAGTTTAAATTTAGCATTATCTAACAAACTTAAGCGTTCGTTAGATAATGTGGCTGACCAAGATGTTCAGGTAAAGGTACTTAAAGGAGTGGTAATGATTTCACTTTCTGATAAAATGCTTTACAGATCAGGAGATTATAATATTCTTCCAGCGGCACAAGAAGTGCTAGGAAAGGTAGCTAAAGTGATTAACGACTATGATAAATATTCTGTTTTAATTGAAGGAAATACAGACAATGTGCCGCTTAACTCTGCGAGTTTGCCGAAAGACAATTGGGATTTATCAGCTTTAAGAGCAACTTCTGTAGCTAAAGTATTGCAGAATCAGTTTGGGGTAGACCCAAGTAGAATTACGGCTGGAGGGCGTAGCGAGTATAACCCTAAGGCGACTAATATGAGTGTGTCTGGGCGTGCAGAAAACCGTAGAACGGAAATCATTATTATGCCTAAACTAGATGAGTTTATGAAACTTATGGACATCGCTCCAGTGAAAAAATAAATTATCTCATACAAAATTTACAATACCTCACTAATTTTATCTATATTAGTGAGGTGTTTTTTTAATTAAAATTAAATTATTCAGAAACTTATGGGTTTTTTTGAAGAACAATGTCCCGATATGGATCGCTATTTGGAACTGCATACATCTAGTGAACCTGAAATTCTTAGAAAATTAAGGAGAGAAACTTATCAGAAAACGACACAGCCTCATATGATTTCAGGCGTTCAGCAGGGGAGGTTGTTGTCTATTATTTCTCAACTTTTGCGTCCTAAATCGGTGCTAGAAATTGGGACGTTTACAGGATACGCTACTTTGTCAATGGCTGAAGGTTTACCTGACGAAGGTAAAATCACTACTTTAGACATCAATGAAGATTTAGCCTATATCCCAAAGAAATATTTTGAAGAAAGCATCTATTCTGACAAGATAGATTTTAGGCTAGAGAACGCTTTGGATTATCTTAATTCAACCCAAGAAATGTTTGATATGGTTTTTGTAGATGCGGATAAGGGTAATTATGTTAATTATTTCAATGCTGTGAAAGATAGACTAAATTCGGGTGGCGTTTTGATGTTTGATAATGTACTTTGGTACGGTAAGGTTTTAGAGGAAAATTCTAAAGATAAATCAACGCAAGTTATTAAAGAATTAAACGAAATCTTAGCAAAAGACCCCGATTTTGAAAATCTAATCTTACCTTTGCGAGACGGTTTAAATTTGGCAAGAAAAAAATAAAATCATGAGTAGAGCGGTTGCGAGTGTTTCGGTAGTACCCGTGCGTTCAGAAAGTTCTGATAGGGCAGAAATTATCACTCAAGTATTGTATGGAGAGTCTGTGGAGATTCTTTCTCAAGAAGGAAATTGGGTGCATATAAAAATAGATTTTGACGGCTATGAAGGTTGGGCTGATGCAAAACAGTTTAAAATAATTTCAGACGAAAATATTAATGAAAGTAAAAAAAGTCTTGTTAAACAACCCTTTTTGGAATATGGTTTTGGAGATGAAAAATTACTTTTATCCATTGGCTCCGAAATAGAGTCAGGTGTAGAGGAAACCACGATTACAAATACTAGAAATTTCATTGAAGATACTGCCCAAAAGTTCTTAAATGTACCTTACCTTTGGGGTGGGCGTAGTTTTTTTGGGATAGATTGCAGCGGTTTTACTCAAATTGTTTATAAGGTAAGTGGCATAAAAATCCCGAGAGATGCTTATCAACAAGCGGAAGTAGGGCAAGTGTTAGATTTTATAGAAGAGGCACAAGCGGGAGATTTAGCTTTTTTTGAAAATGAAGAAGGCAGAATTACCCATGTAGGCATTATGCTAGAAGACCGAAAAATAATTCACGCTCACGGTAAAGTAAGGATAGACGAGTTGGATTCCGTAGGGATTTTTAATAAAGACCAAAACAAACACACACATAAACTCAGATTTATTAAAACGCTTTTATAAATGTTGTTTAAAGGCTTAGATATTATAAATGTAATATTATTGCTACTACTCTTTGTAAGGGCAATAAAGGCTTACCCTAAACTACCTCAAAAAATACCTACCCACTTTAATTTATATTTAGAGCCTGATGCTTGGGGATCCCGTGTAATGATATTTTTCCTACCAGCTTTGGCAGGGTTTATTTTGAGTTTATTTATGGTGGTGTTGCCTGAATCTGAACCTAACCTTATCGTACCCATTACACCAGAAAATAGAGAAGTGCAGTTGTATATGGGAGATTTGATGACGAAGTTACTTTTATTGGGAATTTTAGTTTTTAAACACGTTCTTCTTTCCATTACAATTTGTACAGAACCAGCGTGTAGAAAACAGTTTAAGCCTTACATTATTATTTGCTTTATAAGTGTATTTGTTGTTCCTTTCGTTTATATGGTATTATCTTACATCTATAGATAAAAATGAAAATTTTATACTTCATATTTATACGCTTACTAATTATTGGTTTTAGGTTGGGGAGTGTTTTCAATTCAAAAATCAGAAAGGGTTGGGAGGGACAAAAAAAAAGCAATACTATTGTTAAAAATGCATTTTCTCCAAACGATAAAGTGATTTGGATGCACGCCGCTAGTCTAGGTGAATACGAGCAAGGCTTACCTGTATTGGAAGGATTAAAGAAAAAATATCCTGATTATAAAGTATTGGTTACCTTTTTTTCTCCTTCTGGTTACGAAAATGTAATTAAAAAGAAAACTATCGCAGATGCCATTTGTTATTTACCTTTTGACACTAGAAAGGGAGTAGCCTCTTTTTTAAATCATTTCCAAGTGGAGTTTTTCTTTACTGTAAAGTACGACTATTGGTACAATCTACTTAGTGAACTTAAGCAAAAGCATGTAAAAACTTTCGTGGTTTCGGCATTATTTTATCCATCTCAAGTGTTTTTTAAACCTTATGGAAAATGGATGGTGGCGGAATTAAAAAAGAATATAGATTGGTTTTTCCATCAGACTAAAGATTCGTTGGCTTTAGCTCAGGGGATAGGTTTATCTCAATCATCTCTTTCAGGGGACACTCGTTACGATAGAGTAAAGGCGACTAAAGCTAATTTTGAAGAAATACCATTGATTAAAAAGTTTAAAGACCAAAGCCTATTACTTGTTTTCGGAAGCTCTTGGGAAGCCGAAGAAATCATCGCTGAAAAGGTTACAAAAGTTAACAATGAAGTTAAACTCATCATCGCTCCACACGATTTAAAACGAGTGTCTATACTTAAGAAAAAGTTTCCTCAAGCATTGTTATATACAGAACTAAATGAGCAAGAGTTAGAGAACAATAAAGAAAATAATATCCTTATTATAAATACTATAGGGCTACTTTCTAGAATTTATGCTTATGCGGATATAACAGTGGTGGGCGGCGGTTTTCATAGTGCGGGGCTGCACAATATTTTGGAATCGGCTGTTTTTGGAAATCCTGTTTTGTTCGGAGATAAATATCGTAAAAACCCAGAAGCCGACGCACTTATTGAGTATGGAGGAGGTAGTTTTTTTTCTACTCCAGAAGAGGTGGTTCAATTTATTCAATCTTTAATTTTAGATGAATCTTTGAGGGCAAGAATGGCTAATAATGCAGAAGTTTTCATCTCTAATCAGCCTAAAGCTACGGAACATATCCTGTCTAAATTTTAATTTATCTTGTTTTTTCGTTAAAAAATAAAGCGAGGTTTTGTTGTTTTAAATATAATTGTTAGATTTGTCTAACTTTTTAAAAAGACAAATGTAACTTTATATGAGACGAACATTATTTTTATTAGGTAGTTGCTTTAGTATAAGCGTTTTTTCTCAAGAGGTAGACTCTGCTAAATCTTCTAAAAATATAGAAGAAATCGTAATGACGGGTACGCTAAAGGCGGTAAGTAGAGATAAAAGCCCTGTGCCGGTAGAGGTATTTTCTGCAAAATTTTTTGAAAAGAATCCCACTCCCAGTATTATGGAATCGGTGGAAATGATTAACGGTGTGCGTCCGCAACTTAATTGTTCCGTTTGCAATACGGGAGATATTCATATCAATGGGTTAGAAGGACCATACACTTTGATTTTAATTGATGGAATGCCGATTGTAAGCTCTCTTTCCACAGTTTACGGACTTAATGGTATCCCAAATAGTATGATAGAACGGGTGGAAGTGGTTAAAGGTCCAGCTTCGTCCCTTTACGGTTCGGAAGCAATGGGAGGTATCATCAATATCATTACTAAAAACGCACTTACTGCCCCGCGCTTAACGCTTAATCTTAACTCCACTTCTTGGGGCGAGCACAATACAGACATTGGCGGTAAATTTAGATTAAACGATAAGGTGTCCTCTTTATTAAGCCTTAATTATTTCAATTTTCAAAATAAAATAGATAAGAATAAGGACAACTTTACTGATGCGGCATTACAAAACCGAATTTCAGTATTCAATAAATGGGATTTCCAAAGAAATGAAGGAAGAGTGGCGAGTTTGGCTTTAAGGTATCTTAACGAAGACCGTTTTGGAGGCGTTTTGGAATGGGAGAAAAAACACCGAGGGAGCGATGAAGTTTATGGGGAGAGTATTTACACCAAAAGATTTGAAGCGATAGGGATTTATCAACTTCCGATAAAAGAAAAGGTGGTTACTCAATTTTCGTATAACTATCATCATCAAGATTCGTTTTATGGCGATGTGCCTTATTTAGCGAAGCAATCTACGGCGTTTGGACAAATCTATTGGGATAAGCCGTTGGGTAAATCTGATTTTTTATTGGGAGCTACTGTCAAAAATGTGTATTACGACGATAATACGCCAGGGACACTTTCTAAAGATGGAACAACCAATCAACCTCAAAACGATTGGCTACCGGGTATTTTCGCTCAAAACCAATGGAATATCAACGATAAAAATACTTTATTGGTAGGCTACCGATTAGATTGGTCCAAAGTTCACGGAGCGATACATTCACCAAGAGTGGCGTATAAATGGAGTTTGGCTCCTCAAACCAATTTGAGGGCGAGTTTTGGGACGGGGTTCCGAGTGGTCAATCTTTTTACAGAAGACCACGCTGCTCTTACGGGGTCTCGGGAAGTGGTGATTTCGGAAGCCTTGAATCCCGAACGTTCCTACAACGGAAACCTTAATCTTACGCACAAAATTTACACTTCTGGCGGTTACATCAACTTTGATATGATAGGATTTTATTCTCATTTTACTAATAAAATCATTGGGGATTTTGATACTAATCCCAATCAAATTATTTATCAAAATTTGAAAGGCTATGCTGTGAGTAAAGGCGTTTCGCTGAATACGGAATTAAAATTAGGGTCGCCACTTACCGTTAATTTGGGAGCGTCTTATATGGAAGTGTATCAGAAATACGAAGAAGATGGGCAAACGGAAACCCTACAACAGTTATTCGCTCCCAGATGGTCGGGAACTTATGCTATCAGCTATAATTTTCCAAAGGAATGGAGTGCAGATTTTACGGGGGCTTTTTATGGACCGATGCCTTTGCCTGTGTTGCCTAATGATTTCAGACCTGCCCATTCGCCTTGGTACACTTTAGCGAATATTCAGATTAGAAAACATTTTTCTAAACTCGGCATAGAGGTGTATGGTGGTGTGAAAAACTTGTTTAATTTTACACCGAAAAATCCTATTATGCGACCGTTTGACCCGTTTGATACAAAAGTTTCGGAGCCGAGCAACCCGTATGGTTATACCTTTGATACCGAATACGGCTATGCTCCAATGTTGGGCATCAGAGGGTTTGTAGGATTGAGGTATAACATTAAATAAAACACAACATCAAATGCTGAAAAACATCTTACGGATTCAAATGACACTTTTTATAACGGTGTTTTTCCCCAAGGCACAGCAGCTTCCTTTTGTGTCTTGGGAGGCATTTGATACTTTGAGGCTTTCTCAACCCAGAAATACTTTGGTATTTGTTCGTACCGATTGGTGTTCGGTCTGTAAGAAACAGATTAAAGATTTAGAACAAGCCTCTTCTTTACTTCGTTTACTCTCGGAGCGTGTTTACCTCTTGGATTTGAATGCAGAAAAAGAGAAACGAAGTCTTTCGTTTTTTGGTAAAACTTACCGTTATTATACCAGTGGAAGCACATCAGGGCTACACGAACTTGCGTATTATTTTTCGCCTCGCAGTCAAGTTTATCCTTTGTGGGTATTGTTGGATAAAGATGGAAATATCTTAACCACCTATGAGGGCTATTGGTCTAAGGAGCAGCTTTCGGAACTTGTGGCATCATATTGAGGGGAAGACATCGTCTAGGTGCTCCATTCTCATCATCACAGCACGAGCGTAGGAGCAATGCGGATAGATAGTCCATTGGTGTTCTCTAGCGAAGCTAATGGCTTCTCTTATTAGAGCTTTTCCTAAGCCTCGCCCTTCAAACTTCGGAAAAATGTTTACAAATGAAATGATGAGTTGTTGTTTCTCTGGTAGAATGGTGTAGGTCAGTCGTCCTATTTCTTCGGTGTCGTTAGACATACCTATAAATCCGCCATTTCCTGTTTGGTTGTTCTTAAAATTCATTGTGTTTGTTTTGGTTTCAGTAGCAGCAAAATTCATGCAAACTGTTTTTTATCCACTACATTCCTGCGGAGGCTTTCCTTTTGGTAAATAATATTTGTTTAAATTTGTAGCCAAATAAAAAGAAATATTTATGTATCCACAAGAATTAGTAATGCCAATGAAGGCAGAATTGACAGATAACGGATTTAAAGATTTAACAACTCCGGAACTAGTAAATGAGGCTCTAAAAGCTTCTGGAACTACATTGCTTATGGTAAACTCGGTGTGTGGTTGTGCAGCGGGAGCGGCTAGACCAGGGGTGTTATATTCTCTAAACGGAGATAAGAAACCAGATAATTTAGTAACCGTTTTTGCTGGGTTTGACCTTGAGGCAGTCGTGGAGGCGAGAAGGCACTTAGCTCCATTTCCGCCATCATCACCTTGTGTGGCTTTGTTCAAAGACGGCGAATTGGTACATATGATAGAAAGACACCACATAGAGGGTAATCCTGCGGAAGCTATCGCGGCTAATCTACAAGCGGCTTACGAAGAGTACTGCTAGAGAAAAAGTAAATTAAATAAAAAAAGAGCTGTACTTTTTAGTGTAGCTCTTTTTTCTGTTGAATAATATTTTATTGAAATAATTTCTCTATTCTTTCCAATCTACCACCGCACGAACAAAGGCTTCGGCGTTTTCTACTGGGATATTAGGTAAGATACCGTGCCCTAGATTTACAATGTAGCGGTCTTTGCCAAATCGGCGTATCATATTATCTACCATTTTTCTGATGGTTTCTGGAGTCGAATGCAAACGAGCAGGGTCAAAGTTACCTTGCAGTGTCATCGTGTGATTGGTGTAAGTTCTTGCCAATTCGGGAGTGATGGTCCAGTCTACTCCCAAAGCAGAGGCTTTAGAGAGCGTCATTTCCTCCAATGCAAACCAGCATCCTTTACCAAATACTACCACGTGGGTTAAAGGGCTAAGTGCCTCTACAATCTGCTGAATATACTGCCACGAAAATTCCTGATAATCTTCTGGAGAAAGCATACCACCCCAAGAATCAAATATCTGAACGGCAGATACGCCCTTCTCTACCTTTCTTTTAAGATAAGCAATGGTGGTATCCGTAATTTTTTGTAACAGCAAATGTGCCGCCTCGGGTTGTTGGAAACAGAAAGACTTAGCCACATCAAAGGCTTTGCTGCCTTTGCCCTCTACACAGTAGCAAAGTATCGTCCAAGGGCTTCCTGCAAAGCCTATAAGCGGAATTTCATTATCTAGTTTTTGTAGTGTGAGTTCTATGGAATCAAAAACATAGCCCAGACGCTCATTAACATCAGGTATCTCTATAGCTTCTACTTGTTCCTTAGTTCTTATAGGCGTTTCTAGCCAAGGTCCCACACTTTCTTTCATTTGGAAATCTAAGCCCATCGCTTGAGGCACTACCAAAATATCCGAGAACAAAATGGCAGCATCTAGCGGAAATCTTTTAATAGGCATTAAAGTAATGTCCGACGCTAATTCTGGCGTTTGGCATCTAGTGAAGAAATCATACTTATCTCTCAAGGCACGAAATTCAGGTAAAAATCTCCCTGCCTGTCGCATCATCCACACAGGAGGTCTTTCTACCGATTCTCCACGCAAAGCTTTTAGATATAAATCGTTCTTTATCATCATATTTTTATTCATTTTTAAAGTTGGTTAGACTACCGATTTTACTAGACTAAGCAAATCGTTGAGGTTTTGCTTGGTGCTAATTATAGGTTTCTGTGAGGTGTATTTTGCCACTTCCAAAGCGGTGGTATTTCCTATACAAAAGACCATTTCATCGGTTATAGAATTATTTTTTACAAAGCTACGAACTCCACTTGGACTAAAAAAAACTAAAGCATCATATTTTTTGTTAAGAGTAGGGTATAGAAGTTCGGTTTCGTAAACTATTTTCTTTATATAATTCGCATTGTGATTAGCGATGCTTTTTTCTAAAGTATCCAATGCAAGGTTGCCACAAAAGTGAACAAAATCAGGATTATCCCATTGCTGTTGAAGTATAAACGAGGCTAATTCTTCGGCATTCTTAGCCGTATGTAGAGTTTTGATGCCTTTTTCTGCAAGTTTGCTTTCAGTTTTGCCACCTACACAAATCACAGATGAATGAGGTGCATCAAAACCGTTTTTAAAAAAGCCTTCCACCCCATTTGCACTAGTGAATATAAGTGTTTTATTACGCAGACTAATCTTTTCGGTATTGATGAATTTAATTCTAATAAAATCTTTGGTATCAACCTCTAGTCCTTTGTTTAAAAGGAGTTGGCGTTTTTCAGGATTGATTTCCTTAGTCAAGAGAATAGAACTAGCCATTAAAAAAGAGTTTAAAGTTCTTTTTTAATTTGGTCCATTATGGCTTTACCTCCATTAGCTAGGAGTTTATCGGCGAGTTCATTACCGAAGTTTCCTCCTTGTTTCCACGCAAAAGTTTCGTTAAGTTCAAGGCATTCTTTTCCGTTCAATGAGCATAATCTCCCTTGGAATTTAATTTCTTCCTCATTAAACTCTGCAAAAGCTCCGATTGGTGCTGTACAACCGCCTTCTAATCTGTTCAGAAATTGGCGTTCTATTTCCACGCATACTTGGGTCTGATGGTGGTTGATGGTTTTCACAATTTCGTTGATTTCGGTATTATCAGTGTGTCCTGCTACGGTAACCACCCCTTGCGAAGGAGCCGAAATCATAAAAGGTAAATGCTCGTACGGAATATCTAATGCCATTCTTTTAAGACCAGCTAAAGAAAACAGCGTTGCATCTGCGATACCGTCTTCTAGTTTTTGCAGTCGGGTTTGTACGTTACCTCTAATATCCGAAAATTCGGTGTTTGGAAATTGTTTTAACCAAAAGGCTCTTCTACGAAGGCTGCTAGTCGCTATTTTGAGTTCTTCCAGCGGTTTGTCTTTAGCCTTGCTACTTCTTACCAAAACATCTTGCGGATAGTCTCTTTCTAAGTAGGCTATCAGCTCTATATTTTGAGGTAGTTGTGTAGGGACATCTTTAAGAGAATGTACAGCTATATCTATTTGTTTATTGAGTAGGGCAATATCTAAATCTTTGGTGAAAACACCAGTAATGCCTAAAGAATAAAGCGGTTGAGTTAAATTTTTATCACCAGACGAAACTATAGGTACAATTTCGGTAGCATAGTTTTTTTGTTCCAAAGCTGCTGCTACTTCCTTAGCTTGCCATAAAGCTAAAGGTGAATTTCGGGTGCCTATTTTAATGGTGTTTTTCATTAAACTCATCTATTGGTTGTTGTACAAAAATATCGTTCATTAGCTTAGAGATTTCCTCTGCTTTCATTGGATTATCTATGATGAACTTTGCAAATCTGTTAGTGATTTTTTGGATAATTTTATTGCTTAGCTCCATATCCTCTATACCTATGTATTTGTGTTTGCGGTAGAAATGGTGCATTTCGTTTTCTTCTATTTTCTTTAAAGAAGATTTGAAATGAAGGATATTAGGCGTGTATTTTCTTTTCTTTTCCCACTCTAAAAACTCTTTACCCATTTCCTTGATAATCCTTTCCGCTTTAGGAATTTCTTTCCTTCTGATTTCTATGGTTTCCTGTATTTTTTCAGAAAGTTTATCCACATCTATCAGCTCTACCAAAGGAAGCTCTTCTACGGATTTGTCTACATTATGAGGGATAGCAAGGTCTATGACTAGCATTTCTTTCCCTTCTGGTAAATCCTCTTTGTTAATAATAGGCTTAGACGCTCCAGTAGCTACAATTAGAATGTCTGTGTTAGAAATTTCTTCTTTAATATTAGAAAAATCGGTGTATGGGATTCCAAATTTATCGGCTACTACTTTAGCATTTTCTAGGGTTCGGTTGGCTATTTTAACCTTTGGACGGTAGAGGTGTTTCATGAGATTTTCTACCGTATTTTGTCCAATTTCTCCTATTCCTAAGAGTAAAATGTTTTTGTCTTGAAGCTGCGTTTTATGGTTGAGAATATAATGCACCGCAGCATAAGAAACCGAAGCCGCACCATTGCTAATTCCTGTCTGATTTTTAATCTTTTTTGAAATCTGAATGGCGTAGTTAATGGCTCTCTCCATATAGGAGTTGGTAGTTCTTTTATAAGTTTTAAATCTAGAGTAAGCCTTTTTAATTTGGGAAATAATTTCAAAATCACCTAATATCTGGCTTTCTAAACCTGCCGCTACGCGAAAAAGATGATTGAGGGCATCTTCTCCTTTTTTGACCTCACAGTATTTTATAAATTCTACTAAATCTACGCCTACAATATCACAAAAAAGCTGTGCTACAAACATATAGTTATGGGTAGTGGTGTAGATTTCTGTTCTGTTACATGTAGAAACCACAAAAGCGTCACCCATATTTTTCTCATGAATTTTATTGACAAAATCTTGTATGTGTTCATCAAAAAAAGCAAACCTACCACGAGTCTCTGTATCAGCCTTTTCAAAGCTAATACTAAGCACAGTGAAGTGTGCAGTCTTATATGGGCTATTGTGGGAATGCATAAGTTTATAAGACTGCAAATTTACAGTTTTTTTCTGGTTTAGTAAAAACTTTAATTCAGAGTAAAGTAACTAAATTTTCTTTACTGATTATTTAGTGTAGGTTTTACCTAAAGTTTATTTTTAAACTCATCTAGCCTTTTCTCTGAAGCTATTTGGTTTTTTTCTATTTTTTCTTTGGCATAGACTTTAAATTCGGTTTCGTTTTTCTCTAGTAAGAAATCATAAGGGCCAACTCCCGAGATAAGTTTCACTAAAACAGGGGAGATTTCTAGACAGATAAACAACCCCATAATAAACATCGCCGCAACAGCAATGATGGGAGAGTTTTCTCCCAGTTCATCTAGTGCTTGAAGTCTCGCGGCAAAACCATTAAATCTGTTTTCTGAATCTTCGGTTTTAAGGCGTTCATTCTCCACATTAGAATAGACTTTTGATATTTCCTTATCCAAATATTCTAAGCGAGGAGCGACTTGTTTTTGGTAATTTTCTAAATCTAATCGGCGTTGTTCTTTAAGTTCCGATTTTCTTTTAGCATTAGGTCCAAAGCCTTCTTTTCCACTGGTAAGAGCAGATGATTTTCCTAGCACCTCTTTTTCTAGCTCCACAGATGCCGAATCGTAGGCTTTCTGATAGGTTAATATTTTTTCTTGAATTTGTTTTTTCTCGGTTTCAAAAGGTGAACTTTGGGTTAAAATTCTGCTTTGCATTTCTTGTTGAAGCTCTTTCTTATTCCTTTGAATAATGGTGTTGAGCTGTTTATTGATTTCTTTTTCAAATATCTTTAATTCCAAAGGTTTAGAGATGATGATACCTAAGAAAGTTGCTAATATCAATCTTGGAATTGCCATTAGTATTTGTTGCCACCAAGAACTTGTTTTTTTTATAGAAGACACTATATATCGGTCAAGATTGAATATCATTAAGCCCCAAATTAAAGCAAATATGAGGGAAATGTAGAAGTTGTCAAAAATGGTATAGATAGCATATCCAGCCGATAATGTGGCAAAAACTGCTGTAAAAAAGACGATGCCTCCTATTCCAGAAAATTTATTCCATTCGCTAGGTGTTTTTTTCAAGATATGAATGTTAGCACCACTACAAATAAGTAGAAAATATTGCAATCCATTTATTTTATAATTTGTAGATAGTGGCTTCTGAAGTTTTGTTTTCATTTTTTATTGATGAACTTTTGCAATAAGTATTCAAAATCTGTGCTATGTTACAATTATGTTTGAAATAAAGTGATAGTAAAAAAAAGAAAAACCTCAGAATCATATGCTGTTGAGGTTTTCTGTAAAAAACATTTGATTTTTAATGTTTATGGTACTGTAACTCCTTTTTTATCATATAATTTTAAAAACATTTTGGAAATACGCATAAGAACTGCCTGTATGTCCCTACTTTGTAGATAAACGCTGGTTTGGAGAATACCTTGTTTAGTGCTAGGCTTGGTTTTGCTGATGATGCCTATCTGTTCCTCTAGTTTTTCGTTAATATGAGCTCTTACAGCATTTCTCAGCTTTTTAATTTCATCTAGACTTTCGCTTTCAGGCTGTTCTAAAGAGACTAAGATATGATTGAAAAACTGATTCATTTTTGTTTCTAGAATATCAAGCTCTTTCATAAACTCAACATCAGTAAGTTGATGTAGATTTTTAACATAAAAAAGACATTCGTTGCTTAACGATTTAGTAGATTGTGTAAGATCTTGAATAAAATCACTACTAAGGAGGAGTACTTCGGAAGTGTCGCGGTCTCCAGAGGTAAGCCCTTTGATGTATTTTATACTTTTAGATTTTAACTTGTTGCCATGTTCCTCTAAATCTAAGACTGTTTTGTGAGCTTTTTCTAGCTTTGCCATATCACCTCGCCTTAGTCCGTTAATGGCATCATCGTAACTTTGAGCAATTTCGGAAATTACGGCACTTACTAGAGAGCGATATTTTTCTACTAAATTAAGGTCTTCTTGGTCTAGTATGCTGAACTTATCTTCTGCTGTTTTATTTTTTTTCTCTTTTTTGCTGAATGAAATTTGAGAAGCTATAATAAAAGTAAATACCAAAGCTACTAATACATATGTGCCTATTTCTCCACCTTTATAAAGAATAAAAGCAAATAAGGCAGATACTGTAAATGCAATAAATGCGGTGATAAACCAACCACCAATTACAGACAACACACCAGCAACTCTATAAACTGCTGATTCTCTTCCCCAAGCTTTATCTGCCAAAGAGGAGCCCATAGCCACCATAAAAGATACATAGGTAGTGGATAGGGGTAGTTTCATAGAAGTGGCCCAAGCAATAAGTATAGAAGCAACTATAAGGTTGGTGGCAGCTCTTACCAAATCAAACGCTGGAGATTCTTGCACAACAGTGGCTTCTTCTATTTTACTTTTTTCAAAGCTTTTGTTATAGTGTTTTATGACGGAAGTTGGAATAATGACACTGAAAATATTACCCAAAACTAGAGATGAATTAACGATACTTCTTGAAATAGCATTAGGTTTAAACCGTTCATCGCCTTCGTCTTGTCTTCCTAAATTAACTTCCGTTTCTGTAACCTTCTTAGCTTTGGCACTTAGCCATATGGTAAGCCCCATAACTATTCCAGCAATGATAAGCATATAGTTAGGCACAATAACATCGTTACTCGCTAGATAATCTTGGTAAAGTTCGTTGGCGGGGATTCCTGTTTCTTTCCAGTGATTAAAGGCCAAAAAACCTGTGATAGGAACCCCTATAAAATTCACTAAATCATTTCCAGCGAAAGCCATAGCAAGAGAAAAAGTACCAGCTAAAACTACTATTTTGAGAGGGTTTATTTTATATTGTTTTTGTAGTATGAATAAGATAGTGGTAGCTACTAAAAATATAGTTCCCAGTATAGCCCAAGTATGATTATTTATGAAATCTCTAGATTCTGAACTAATGATAGTGGTGCCTTTAAGCCCTTTTATGAGAAGAAAATAGACAATGGAAGTAATCCCAGCTCCCGAATACAAAGCTCCATACTTCTCTAATTTAGTTTCGTATTGGAAGGTAAATAATAGTCTGCATAAGTATTGTATAATCACACCCGCAGTAAAGGCAATCAGTATGGATAGAAATATACCTGAAACAATATTAGAGGTACTTTCAAAGTTGATGTATTTTCCTATTTCGCTTATTTTATCATCTTTTGCCATGGAAAACAAAATACCACTAATTAAGGCTGCTCCCAATAATTCAAATACAATGGAAACAGTGGTAGAGGTAGGAAGTCCTAGGCTATTAAATATATCTAGAAGTATAATGTCAGTCAGCATAACTGCTAGAAAGATGATAAGGATAATATCAAAAGTAAAGTGTTGAGGATAAAATATACCTTTCCGAGCAATCTCCATGATACCGCTAGAGAACACGGAGCCTAAAATTACACCAATGATAGCTGTAATAATAATGATTTTATAAGGAGCTGCTTTAGAACCGATAGCAGAGTTAAGAAAATTAACAGCATCATTACTTACACCTACAATTAAATCTGCAATGGCTAGTACAAAAAGTAGAATAATAACAAAAATAAAATACTCCATTTTTCTTTTGCTTTTATGGGCAATTCTAAGAATTTTTTTGGAATTTATATTTAATGTTAATTAAATTTAATATAACAAAAAACGCTTCCTAAAATGGAAGCGTAACCTGTCACATCTATCTAAGTAAATGTGTATGTTTGTTTGTAAACTTGGATAAAGATTATTAGTGGTGGCTAGTATGTGTTTCTACAACATCACCTAGAGGCCTTTTGTAAATTACCTCAACGCCTTCTTGCTCGTAAAGCTTTTTATATCTCACTTCTTCAGGGTCAAAAGGCTTAGTTTTTCCGAAATATTCCAATAGACCTTCTGTAAGCCATAGAGGCACAATGTAAGTTGCGAACATCATGATACACCAAAACCCCGCCATCATCATGGTGAAGAAATAAATAGTCCAAAGGAACTGATAAAACGGCCAAAATGCTGATAACATCATTGTCTTAAATATTTTAGGCAAAATTAACATAAATTTCTCTTTCCACAAAAGAAATCTATGCTAATTTTTAATTTATACTCATTTTAATTTAGTGTGCAATGCTTGAGAAAAAATCGTTACCCTTATCATCGGTGATGATAAATGCAGGGAAGTTTTCTATTTCTATTTTTCTCACAGCTTCCATACCTAACTCAGGGAAATCTACCACTTCCACAGATTTAATATTCTCTTTGGCAAGTATTGCTGCAGGACCGCCAATAGAGCCTAGATAGAATCCGCCGTATTTAGCACAAGCATCGGTTACCTCTTTACTTCTATTACCTTTAGCCAGCATAATCATACTTCCGCCATGTTTTTGGAATTCGTCTACATAAGGGTCCATTCTTCCTGCAGTTGTTGGTCCGAAACTTCCTGATGGCATTCCTTCTGGAGTTTTAGCTGGTCCAGCGTAGTAGATAGGATGATTTTTAAAGTACTCAGGCATTGGCTGACCTGAATCTAAAAGCTCTTTTATTTTAGCATGTGCTATATCTCTAGCAACAATGAGAGTACCTTTAAGTTTTAACCTCGTTTTGATAGGATATTTAGAAAGCTCAGCTAGGATTTCGTTCATTGGACGGTTAAGGTCAATTTCTACTGGAGCTTCTAGATGAGGTGGTGTTTCTGGTAAGAATTTTTTTGGATTTTCTTCCAATTGTTCCAAAAAGACACCATCTTTAGTGATTTTTCCTTTTATGTTTCGGTCTGCAGAACAAGATACACCCATGCCTACAGGGCAACTTGCTGCGTGGCGAGGTAAACGGATTACTCTTACATCATGCGTAAGGTATTTTCCACCAAATTGTGCCCCAATAGCACTTTTCTGACAAATTTCTTGTACTTTCTTTTCCCATTCTAAATCTCTAAAGGCCTGTCCTCCCATATTACCTTCCGTTGGAAGATTGTCGTAATAACCCGCACTAGCTTTCTTTACAGCAGCTAAGTTGGCTTCTGCTGAAGTTCCACCAATAACAAGAGCTAAATGATACGGCGGACAGGCGGCTGTTCCTAAATCCATTATTTTTTCCTTAACGAAAGCTTCTAAATTTTTCTCATTAAGTAGCGATTTAGTTTTTTGATAAAGGAAAGTCTTGTTGGCAGAACCGCCTCCTTTTGCTAAGAATAAGAAATGATATTCGCTGCCCTTGTTGGCATAAATATCTATTTGTGCAGGAAGGTTAGAGCCAGAGTTCTTCTCCTCAAACATTGTTAGAGGTACAATCTGAGAATATCTTAAATTTTTAGATTGATAGGTGTTGTAAATCCCTTTGCTTATCCATTCAGCGTCATTTACACCGGTATAAACATTTTCTCCCTTTTTTGCAACGCATATTGCTGTACCTGTATCTTGGCAAGATGGTAATGCACCCTCCGCAGCAACAGCTGCATTTTGAAGGAGATTATATGCTACAAAGCGGTCGTTATCGGTAGCTTCTGGGTCATCAATAATGTTTTTTAATTTTTGTAAATGGGTAGGGCGTAGCATAAAAGAAACATCTGCTAAAGCATTTTCTGCTAAGAGTTCTAGTCCTTTAGGGTCTATGGTTAAAATTTCTCTATCGCCTAATTTCTCCACTTTTACATACTCAGAGGTAAGTTTTTTATAAGGTGTGTCGTCTTTTAGGATAGGGAAAGGTTCTTGGTAATGAAATTCCATTATTATATTTTTTAGCTGTTATACAATTTTCCGTAAAAATAAAAATAGCCGTGGTTTTAACGAAAAAATAAGGATATGATTTCTTCCTTTTTTGATGTGAAAAACAGAAATTTATATCGGTTCTAAATAATTATTTCCTTAGACTTTTCGAACTTCTAAAACTCGCTAGCAAGAAATAGGCTACAAAAACAATAGAAAACCTAAGTACGGAAGGGATTGCAATCATGGGATTAAAGAACAGAAATCCTATCCCTAAAAGTAACCCGATACCAATAAACGAAATTCCCAGTTTTTTTGGTAAGCTATAATCTGGGCGGTCTAGAAAGAATGCCATGCCCCATGCTAATCCGAATGCAAAGCCATAATATAATGCTACGGCAGGCTCTTGTCCGTTAATAAACTTGTTGCTTAGAAAACTGATGGTGGTAATTACGATAGCGTATAAAATTGCTTTTTTCATTATATTAAATCATTAAAACTTAATAAAATCTCTCCTTTTTAAAAGAAAGGAGAGATGTAATTGGGCTTTGATTAAAGATTATTTTTCGGCTACTAATTGAGCGATGTTTAGTATCACTTTAGTGGCTTTCTCCATGCTTTCTAAAGGAACGTACTCGTAAGGTCCGTGGAAGTTGAGCCCTCCCGCAAAAATATTAGGACATGGTAATCCCATATAAGAAAGCTGAGCACCGTCTGTACCGCCTCTTATAGCTTTTATTTTAGGCTCTATATTAGCTATTTTCATTGCTTCTTCCGCAAAATCTATGATGTGCATTTTTCCTTCAAACTGTTGCTTCATATTGCGATATTGCTCTTTAATTTCTATTTCTGCTACACCTTCTCCATATTGAGCATTAAATTCTTTAACCTTCTCTAACATGAATGACTTTCTAGCTTCAAACTTCTCTGCATCGTGGTCTCTAATGATGTATTGTAGCTTAGCTTCAGAAACATCAGCATTTACTTCTAGTAAGTGATAAAAACCTTCAAAACCTCTAGTGGTAGAAGGCGTTTCGTTAGACGGAAGACGGTTTATGAAATCTGCTGCTAAAAGTCCAGCGTTTACCATTTTACCATAAGAATATCCTGGGTGAACACTTAAACCATGGATTTTAACAACAGCACCAGCAGCGTTAAAGTTTTCATATTCTAGTTCGCCTACTTCACCGCCGTCCATTGTATATGCCCATTCTGCACCAAATTTTTCTACATTGAATTTATGGGCTCCTCGTCCAATTTCCTCATCAGGGTTAAAGCCTACGGATATTCTACCGTGCTTAATTTCAGGGTGAGCTATAAGGTACTCGGCTGCCGTTACGATTTCTGCAATACCAGCCTTGTCGTCCGCAGAAAGTAGGGTAGTACCGTCTGTAGTGATGAGGGTTTGACCAATATAATCTTTAAGGCTCTCAAATTTAGAAGAAGAAAGGGTAAAGCCTGTTTCTTGGTTTAGCACTAAATCTCCACCGTCATAGTTTTTCCATATTTGAGGATTAACGCCTTTACCATTAAAGTCTGGTGTGGAATCATAGTGTGCAATAAATCCTATTTGAGGGACTTCTTTATCGTCTAAATTAGAAGGAATAAAGCCAAATACATAACCGTGCTCATCAATGGAAACATCTTCTAACCCCAACTCTTTAAGCTCGTTGAAGAGTAGATTTGCCATATCCCATTGTTGAGGTGTAGATGGTGTAGTTTCACTTTCAGGGTCGCTAGTAGAGTATATTTTAACATAAGTTAAAAATCTTGCAAGTAGTTTATCTTTCCATTCTTGGGTAAAATCTATGTTTATCATTGTGTATATATTTTTTACAAATTTAGTTTTTTTAAATAATGTGGCGTGTTTTAATATTGATATAACCTCAATTTAATTACTCTCTATCCATTTTTGCGAGTTTTCTTTCCACCCATATTGTTGCGAACGGAAAGAATACTGCCAATAGAGCAAATACAAAATCTTCATCGTCCCATTTAAAAATTTTCCTCGCAGGAAGACATAACAATAGGTATAAAGTGAAAAATAAACCGTGTATATTACCTGCAATAATGATGAATATCGTAGGAAGAAGACCTTCGGTATCGTAGCGTTTCCAAATCATAGCGATGCCGTAGAGTAAGAAGCAAGAAATGGCTTCTGCAACGCAAATTTGTTTAAACCATTTTATGAGTTTATCTTCAGGGTATTTGCTGAAAAAATTATCAATTATATTCATAATTCTGTGTGAGCTTTAAAGTTTATTTATAAAAATGGCTTCCGTCTAAATACTCAAATACTTCAATAGGAAGCATAGGTCGGGTATTTTTTCCATTCTTAATCATATTTCTAATTTCCGTAGAAGAAAGCTCTATAATAGGAGCATTGATTTGGTGAATGTTAGGGTGATCTTTGTAAGGATATTCTTCCTCAGTGTGTTCAAAAATTCTAGGGTAAACTATAATTTGGTGCTGTTCTACCAACCTATCAGCGTTTTTCCATTTGTGTAGAGACGCTAGGTTGTCTTCACCCATGATAAGACTGAAACTATGGTCAGGATATTTCTCATGAAGATAGGTTAAGGTATCTATGGTATAGCTAGGTTGTGGGAGCGAAAACTCTATATTAGAGGCTCTCATTTTAGGGTAGTTTTTAATGGCAAGCTCTACCATTTCCAAGCGGTTGTGGTCTGCTAGTAAAGATTTTTTTTCCTTAAACGGATTTTGAGGGCTTACCACGAACCAAAGCTCGTCCATATCGGAGTGTTCCAAAATGTAATTAGCCAAGATAAGATGCCCAATATGTATGGGGTTAAATGAACCGAAAAATAGGCTTACTTTCTTCATGGGTTGATATTAAGAGAATTTAACGCCTTTGATGTTGAGGTAATAAGTTACATTACCTTTCCAGTGGTTTTCTTCTACGGTAAAGGCTAAATCAAAGGTTTTATTACGGAACTCTTCGGCAAAATGACCTAGTTTAAATCCTACACATTCTATATTCCGTTTATTGTTAGGGTTTTGAATATAAAACTTAATGTGGCTGTTATCCTTACCCATTTGTTTTACATGCCCGCTGATATTAAGATTTTTCAGGACTAAAATAGGCTTCATATTATGAGGACCAAACGGAGCTAGTTTTCTATGGAAATTATAGAAATCCTTATTTAAGTCGTCTATATCTACTACGGTATCAATAGTGATGCTAGGCTCTTTTTGGTGTTCTTTGATATTCTTTGCAACTGTTTTTTCAAACTTTTCTTTAAAGAGTTCAAACTTTTCTTTTTCCATAGAAAGCCCAGCAGCAGCAGGGTGTCCTCCGAATTTTAGAAATAAATCCGAACATTCCTCCAAAGCAGCATGAACATCAAAATCTGATACCGACCTTGCCGAAGCTACAATCTCTCCATTATTACCATCGGTAAACACAACGGTAGGTTTATAATAAGTTTCGGTAAGCCTAGAAGCTACAATTCCTATAACACCTTTATTCCAATCGGAGCCATAAACTACGGTGGTGGCGTTTTGAATTTGTTGGGTGTCTATTACTTGTTGGAGTGCAGCGGTGGTAGAACTCATATCCATTTCTCTCCTGTGGTCGTTGAGGTTTAGTATGTTTTCTACAATTTGTGTGGCGTGCTTTAAGTTGTCTGATACCATGAGTTCCACGGCCGCTTTACCGTGTGAAATTCTTCCCGCGGCATTTATTTTTGGAGCAATTTCAAAGACGATATTAGAAATGTCAAAAGTCGCTAGCTTTTCTTTTGGGATTAAAAGCCTTATACCTAAATTTCTAGTTTTTCTCAAGGTTTTAAGTCCTAACTTTGCGAGTACACGGTTTTCGCCCGTCATAGATACAATATCCGCTGCGATAGAAATGGCTAATAAGTCCGTAAGCTCATATAGCTCCTCATCAGGTATTCTATAAATATTATTGAGTCCTTGGCATAGTTTAAACCCTACACCACAACCCGAAAGTTCTTTGAAAGGATAGCGGCAATCAGTTCTTTTAGGGTCTAGTACTGCCACTGCTTTAGGAATGTTTTCCCCTGGTAAGTGGTGGTCACATATAATAAAGTCTACTCCTAACTCTTTAGCGTAGTCTATCTTATCAATAGCTTTTATGCCACAATCTAAAGCAATAATTAGCGAAAAGCCGTTTTCTTTAGCAAAATCTATCCCTTCTTTGGAAATACCATAGCCTTCTGTATTTCGGTCAGGAATGTAGAAATCTAGATATTTCTTCTCTACAATTTTACTAAGGTATAGGTACATTAGTGCTACGGCAGTGGTGCCATCTACATCATAATCTCCGTAGACTAATATTTTTTCTCCGTTCTCTATAGCGGTAGCAATGCGTTCTACGGCGTTTTGCATATCTGCCATTAAGAAAGGGTTGTGTATATCTTCAAGATTGGGTTTAAAGAATTCTCTTGCTTTCTGATAATTATCTATCCCACGGAGGACGAGTATTTTAGACTCTAGTGTGCCATAGCCTATAGATGAAATAAGGGCATCTACTACTTCCTCGCTAGGTTCTGGTTTGTAAATCCATTTTTGATTCATAGACCACAAAAGTAACGAAAAAAGGATAAATATAAAATTAGGATGATGGCAGTCTTGCTGATAAAACTTTCTAAAAGTTTGTGTATTATAGGAAAACTTCCTAAGTTTGCTTCATATTTATGCTACACCGTATCAATTACATACAAGAAAATGCAAAAAACCTACACAAAAATTTGGTAGTTCCAAATAATTGTGTAAACACACACACACACACACACACACACACACACACACACA
>NZ_LEKU01000025.1:0-103577 GCF_009932355.1 Riemerella anatipestifer | reverse complement strand
GTGTGTGTGTGTGTGTGTGTGTGTGTGTGTGTGTGTGTGTGTGTGTGTTTACGAAATTATTTGAGATAGCCAAATAATCTTGTAACTTTTTTACACTTAGTTGTATGTTATTGGTATTGCGTGTCATAAAACTGGAACAAACTTATAACCTTTTATAGAAGTGTGCAAGTTTTTGAGATTTTTTTTGAATAAAAAAGTTTTTTTGATGAGGATTTTATTTTGTATTCTTGTGGGGTAAAATAGAGAGACGATGTTGGGAATTGCAATTAAAAAAGTAAAAACTAATGAGGTTGAGGCTCTACAACAGATAAGCAAAACTACTTTCTATGAGACTTTTGCTGCGGATAATACTCCAGAGAATATGCAAAAGTATTTAGATGAGGCTTTTTCTGTGAAGTGCCTTAGAGAAGAGCTGCTAGATGAGTTTTCGGCGTTTTATTTTGCTAGAGTTGATGGGGTGTTAGCGGGGTATCTTAAGCTTAATTTTGGTGCTTCACAAACGGAGTTGAAAGACTCTAAAGCCATTGAGATAGAGCGTATCTATGTACTGAAAGCCTTTCAAGGTAAAAGGGTAGGGCAAGCCCTCTACGAACACGCTCTCCAAGTGGCTAGAGATAAAGGGGTAGATTATATTTGGCTAGGGGTATGGGAACAGAACCACAAAGCCATTCGTTTTTATGAGAAAAATGGTTTTGTAGCGTTTGATAAGCATCTGTTTGTGTTGGGAGATGACCCTCAAACGGATATTATGATGAAGCTGAAATTATAAAAACTACAACCGCTGTCTTAAAATTTCGTAGCAACTTACGGCTACGGCATTGCTTAGATTGAGGGAGTCTATTGTCCCTGCCATAGGCACGAGAATATTTTCTGCTTTGCCTTTCCAAAAATCACTAATCCCAGAGTGTTCTGTCCCGAAAATTAAAGCGGTTTTGGTTTTAAAATCTTTTTGGTGGATTAGCTGAGCGTCTTCGCTCATAAAGGTGGTGTAAACCTTAAAATGGTGTTTCTTTAAAAATGCTAAAGTACTCTGGTTATCCGCTTGAAAAATATTCATACCAAATAAACAACCTACGCTAGACCTGATAACATTGGGATTGTAAAAATCTACCCTAGGGTCGGTAACAATAAGAGCATCTATGCCAAACGCTTCACAACTTCTAAGTATAGCCCCAAGATTGCCTGGTTTTTCTATGCTTTCTACAATGATGACCGAAGCGTTTTCGGACGGAATAAAATGGTCTAAGTGGTTTTGTGGTGTTTTGTAAACACCGATAATCCCTTCGGTAGTGCCTCTATAAGCGATTTTTTGGTATATCTTATCTGTAATGTAATAGGTTTTTGCATTGGTGGGTGGCTCTGCAGAGAAAATACTCTCGCAAATGTAAAACTCTAGGGCTTCGTTGCCAAAAGTTAAGGCTCTCTGATTTTCCTGCACACCTTCTACGATGAAAACGCCCTGTTTTTTTCTAAATCTATTGTCGGTGGCTAATCTATTGAGGTGTTTTATTTTATCGTTGTGTAAACTTTCTATGATTGTTTTCATTTTTGGCTAGTCTTTTTCGCTGTCGTCTATTAGACCTTGTGCAAGGGTCTTTTTGGTTTTTACGCCTAACTCTTTTAGTTTTTCGGTTTGCTTCACAAGGTTATCTCTGCCTGAAGTAAGTTGTCCAAAGGCATCGTTATAGGCAGATTTAGCGTTGTCTATATTTTTACCTACTTTCTCTAGATTTTCTACAAATCCTACAAACTTATCATAAAGTTTAGCCCCTCTCTCGGCGATAGCCATTGCGTTTTGGTTTTGATATTCTCGTTTCCAAAGGTCGGCAATCAGTTTTAGTGAGGTGATGAGGTTGCTTGGGTTGAGGAGTAATATTCGCCTATCGTAAGCAAAGCTCCAAAGGTTAGGGTCGGCTTGCATAGCGGCAATATAGGCGGGTTCGCTAGGGATAAACATCATTACGAAATCTAGCGATTTACCATAATCATCATAGGCTTTATGGGACAACTCTACAATGTGATTTTTAACTGAACTAAGGTGTTTGTTGAGGTTGATGTCGTAGAGGCCGGCATCGGTTTCGTCTATTAAATCTGTAAAGGCTGTAAGTGATACCTTAGAATCTATAATGACAGTACGCTGGTCGGGATATTTTACTACGGCATCAGGACGCATTTTTTTACCTGAAAATTCGGAATAAAGGGCTTTGTTATCCTCATTTTTAAGTTCGTGTTCTAGGAAATATTCTCTGTTTTTTACCAAACCAGATTTCTCTAAGATACTTTCTAGTATCATTTCGCCCCATCTGCCTTGTGTTTTAGCTTCGCCTTTTAAAGCTCGGGTTAGTTTTTTGGCATCTTCGGAAATTTGTTGGTTGAGCTCTGCCAACTCTTTTACCTTAGCTCCTAGAGAAAAGCGTTCTTTAGCCTCTTTATCATAGGTTTCGTGTACGGTATTTTTAAGCTCTGTAATTTTCTCTTGGAAAGGCTTTAATATATGTCCTAAATTTTCTTTGTTAAGGGAAGTAAATTTTTCGGTTTTCTCCTCTAAAATTTTATTAGCAATGTTTTCAAACTGAAGTTTTGTAGCTTCTTGTAGCTCTTGTATTTCCTTTTTTTGATTGACTAATGATTGTTCTAGGGTTTCATTTTTGGAAGAAAGTTCACTTATTTTAGCATAATAATGCTGATTTTTCTCCTGTAGTTGAGAGAGGTTGAGTGTTTGGGTTTGCAGTTGATTTTTTAGTTCTTCTATTTGGCTATGAGCTGTTTCTAGTGTAGCCGAAGTTTTGGATAAAGAATCTTTAAGGCTTTCGTTTTCTGTGGTTTTTGCTTTATAGTGTTCTTTTTCCAAATTCAGACTTTGTTCTAAATCTTTGGTCTTTGAAATCCAATTTTTAAGGTCGGTTTCATTGGCTATAAAATTACGATTGAGTTCATCATAGGTTGTTCTAGAAATGGTGTTTGATTTACCAAAAAAGTAAACCATAAGCCCACCTATCACTCCTCCAAAAATAAAAATGATGAGAAAGTATAAAGTCATCTAATTAATCTAAATTTTATATAATTTGTACTACAAACGGTCTTTTCTGAAAGTTATATTCTAAGCACTTCTTTTGCAAGTTCTATCATTTTAGGTTCTCCAGTATATTTGCCTCTTTCATCGGAAAGTTTTACTGTAGGAATCCAGTCACCATTAGGAGCTTGTACGCCTATAAGTTTCATCACGATGTTCATTGGTTTTAGCCCAACATCATTGGTAAGATTAGTACCTATACCAAAAGAGATGCCTATGGTACCACGAGTTGCTTTGGTTATTTCTTCTACTTTTTCAAGGTTTAAACCATCGGAGAAAATGATGTATTTAAAGTTAGGATTGATGCCAAAACTCTCGTAATGCTCTATGGTCTTTTTCGCAAACTCTATTGGGTCTCCACTGTCATGACGAACGCCGTCAAAAAGTTTAGCGAACTTCTTATCAAATTGACGGAAGAAAACTTCCGTGGTATAAGTGTCTGAAAGAGCAACTCCTAAATCACCACGATAAACATCTACCCAATGTTCTAATGCAAGTTGGTTTGCCATTTTGAAACCATATTCTGCGGCGTGGAACATAAACCATTCGTGGGCGTGGGTGCCGATAGGTTTTACGCCGTATTTCATAGCAAAATGAACATTAGAAGTTCCGATAAACTGACCTTTTTCTTCCATAAGAGCCTCCATTACTAATTGGTGGACCTTGTAAGAGTGGCGTCTTCTGGTTCCAAATTCAGCAAAGGTAACCCCTAGCTCGTTAAGCTTTCTAGATTTCTCTACTGTATTATGAACAACAGTTTCGTTGGAGTCTCGCTCCATCTTGTTCATTTGATAATGGAGTTCAGAGATGAGTGCTAAAAGCGGAACTTCCCATAATATGGTGCGATACCAAAGCCCTTCTACACTTACTTTAATATCATTGCCTTCTTGTACAATTTTAACTTCGGAAGGGTCATAATGATAACCTTCTAAAAAATCTAGGTAAGGTAAGTCTAAGTAAGGACAGGTTTCTTGTAAGTATAGTTTTTCCTTTTTGGTGAGTTTTAGCTCTGCCATAGAATCTACAGCTTTTCTAAGCTCGTTAGCAAAGCCTTCAGGGAAGAAATGTTTCCCACGGTTGATAAATTCGTATTTTACTCTAGCGGTAGGAAATAATTTCACTACGGCGTTTTGCATGGTTATTTTATAGAAATCGTTGTCTATGATAGACTTTAGACGCACTTCTGGCATAATACTTCTGGTTTATATGCAACAAAAATAGGGTTTTTTGTGAGAATGATGAAGTTATCATTTAATTATAATGGCGTTTAAAGCAAAAAACCATTTCTCAAGAAATGGTTTTGTATGAAAGACATGAAAATAGAAAAAAGTTATCCTAGTAGAGCTTCAGCGCTCATTTTGCCGAAATTGTTAGCGGCTAACGGGCTATCACCTGTTACTAATTTTCTATCAGTGTAGCATGCTCCTGAAATATCCTCATTAAGAATTTCTATGCCTAGAGCCTTTAGTTTTTCTCCGTAGAACCAAGGCATATCTCCTGGTACATAGCCAATAGCGGGTGTTTGTGTGTCTATAATGTCAGGGAAAGATTTTATTTTGTAGCCTTTATATGGGAAGTTTTCCGCAGGTTCATTATGTGCTGCTGCTAATAATGCTGCAGGACCATGGCAAATAGCAAGCACAAATTTCTCATGTTGATATGCCCAATGGATTGTCTTTTTTAAATCATCATTTGTTGGTAGTCCTAGCATAGCACCGTGTCCACCAGGTAAAAATACAGCTACATATTCAGTTTCGGAAGCCATGTCTCCTGCTATAAATTCTTTTAAACTTTTAGGTGCTTCAAATTGAGTTTTATACTTTTCAAAAATGCCTTTTACTGCTTCGTCTTCGGAAGGCATCGCCCACATTTCTAAAACGGCTGGTGCACCTGTAGGAGTAAATATTTCTGCCTCAAAGCCTGCTGCGTCTAAATGTAGCATTGGTACTAAGGTTTCTACTGGATGGTTACCTGTTGAAAATTTCTTACCATTTTGCATAGTCATATATTTTTCTTCAGTACACACTACTAGTACCTTTTTGTTTTTATCTGTATTAGCGTTAGGATATTGGGCGAAATCGTAATCGGTTTTTGGAGTAACAAACATAGATAATGATAGTGGAGAAGGCTCATAACCTACACCATCAAATACAGGTTGATTACTTAATTCTTGTGACATCTTTTTAATTTTTAGTGTTTAACATTAATTTCTTGTGCAAAGATAGATGGAGGTGCTTAGAGGTCTAAGGATATAAATCACAAAAAAAGTGTGAGGTAAATCACAAGAGTAATTTTTATAGTAGGCTCAAAAAGTATTTGCGAAGGGCAGAATAAATTGAACGAATAGTTCAATTTCGACTAACCTAAGTAGATGCTTGTCAGTTCAACACCTTAATCCCACCTTTTGCAAATACTATGTTATGTGCAGCTTTTCTTTAAATCAATTTTAATTTTACAATAATCCGTGTTTTGTCAAACCATCCGTCATTTGTTGTTTAAATACTTGCATTCTTCTATATGCAGTTAGTGACATTTTCATTTCATAGTTTATTCCTTTTTGAATTTCTGCGTGTAAGTGAATCGCATTTCTTAAAGCATAAATTTCTTTAAGCTCATCTCTAAGTTTTTCGTCAATAAGTCCAAGCGAATTAGCAACATCAGCTTTATGCTCAAATCTTATTTGCTTAATGTCTTTATATATTATATCTTCATAAGTCGTATAAATTTTTCTTCCTTGATGAGTCAGACCATCGAGTTCTTTACTAACGGATATGCGTTTACATGTTTTGGTTTCATAAAGTTTTAAAACCAAATGATTTGTCGGAAACAAGTCAAACAATACATAATGAATTATAGCTTCATAAATTGATGCATAATATATGATTTGAATTCTGATTTGAGCGTTTTTAAGCCACTCTTCAGCTTGCATACCTTCTAAAAACTTATAGATATATCTAATAGCTTTAAATTCTTCCGCTAATCTATTTGAAAGTGTTTTGTCTTTTATATAGTCAAAAAAATCTTCAAACCAATTTTCGTCTGGCAAGTGTTTATTTATATATTTTTCTACTTCATTCTTTGTTTCTGTCGTGAATGGCATATTGTCTGTTTAGTGTCGTTATTAAAGTTGCACATAACTATTCGCTTAAAGAAAGTCTACTAAGAGTCTCTCTAGAAACGCCTAGATAACTAGCGATGGTTTGTTTAGGTAGTTTTTGTACTAAATGAGGATATTGTTTTAAGAAATTTTGGTAGCGTTGTTTGGCAGATTGGGTCATAAGGGAAATGATGCGTTCTTGTAATGCAATGTATCCGAAATTAGTTTTGATTCTGAAAAATCTTTCCAATAGAGGAAACTTTTGGCAAAGAATATCCATATTTTGCTGAGTAATGGCAAGTACGCTACCGTTTTCTAAACATTCTATGGAAAGTTGTGTTTTTTGTTGCTTGTAAAATGCGGAAAAATCTCCAGTCCACCACCCACTAGAGGCAAACTGGAGAATATGTTCTTTACCATCTGTATCAAAGAAACTGGATTTGAAAATACCTGACGCCACCCAATAGATTTCATTAGAAGTTTGGTATTCTTGTACTAGGAATTGTTTTTTTCTGATATTTTTAACACTAAAATATTCCCAAATTTCATCAAACTCTTCCCCCGAAAGAAAGATGATTTCTCTGATATGATTTAAGAAGTTTTCCTTGTGTTCCAAATGGTTAGTCTTTGTATATGGTGTGCTTGTAAGCTAATAGTGTGTTTTTCATTAACATAGCTCTAGTCATAGGTCCTACTCCTCCTGGTACAGGCGTAATCCATGAAGCTTTTTCAGCACAGCTGTCGAAATCTACATCGCCTGCTAATTTATAGCCTTTTTCACTATCGTCATCTACTCTCGTAATGCCCACATCTATCACGATAGCGTCTTTCTTTATCATATCTCCTTTTAAGAAATAAGGGTCGCCCAAAGCGGTAATTACAATATCTGCATTTTTAGTAAATTCTTCTATATGAGGAGTATAAGAGTGAGTAAGTGTTACGGTGGAATTGCCCGGGAAATCTTTTCTTCCCATTAGAATACTCATAGGGCGTCCTACAATACGACTTCTACCGATAATAACACAGTGTTTTCCTTTGGTTTCTATTTGGTAGCGTTCTAGGAGAGTAAGAATTCCGAAAGGCGTTGCTGGTAAGAAGGTATCCATTTCCAGAGCCATTCTTCCAAAGTTTTCTGGGTGAAAGCCATCTACATCTTTTCTTGGGTCTATCGCCATAATGATTTTCTCCTGATCCATCTGTTTCGGAAGTGGTAATTGAACAATAAAGCCATCTACATCTGGATTTTCGTTGAGTTCTTTTATTTTTTCCAAAACTTCGGCTTCTGATGCCGTACTAGGAAATTTGTGCAAAGACGACTGAAAGCCAACTTCTGCACAGTCTTTAATTTTAGAATTAACATAAGCCTTGCTTGCTCCATTGTTTCCTACTAATATAGCGGAAAGATGAGGCAAACGCTTTCCAGATGCTTTAATTTTCTCTACATCTGCTTTAATCTCTGCTTTGATTTCTTTGGATATTTTTAATCCGTCTAAAATTTGAGCCATTGGTATATACTTTTTATTAGATTTATTTGTACTGAAGATTATCGGTTGTCTTTAAAATAGTTGATTAAACCATTGGTAGAACTGTCGTGAGATTGGGTAACTTCTGATGATTTCAGTTCCTTTAAAATATTTCCTGCCAAAACTTTACCAAGTTCTACACCGAACTGGTCAAAACTAAAGATGTTCCAAATAACGCCCTGAACGAAAATCTTATGTTCGTACAAAGCAATTAGTTGTCCTAAAGAAAAAGGTGTAAGTTCTTTAAATAAGAAAGAATTGGTAGGAATATTTCCTAAGAATATTTTATGGTTAAGGAGTGCTTTAATTTCTTCTTTGCTTTTCCCTTGTTGTTTTAGTTCGGCTTCAGCTTCTTCCTCGGTTTTTCCGAAAGCTAAGGCTTCCGTTTGGGCAAAAAAGTTAGCTAAAAGTTTTTCCTGATGGTCGGCTACCTTATTACAAGATTGAGTATAAGCAATAAAATCAGACGGAATAAGCTCCGTACCTTGATGAATGAGCTGGTAGAAGGCATGTTGTCCGTTAGTACCTGGCTCTCCCCATATAATAGGCCCCGTTTGGTATTCCACAAAATCTCCATTTCTGTCCACAGATTTTCCGTTACTTTCCATATCGCCTTGTTGTAAGTAAGCAGGAAAACGGTCTAGATACTGCGAATAAGGCAACACAGCATAGCTGGTAGAAGCATAGAAGTTACGGTACCAAACGCCAAGCAATCCCATAATCACAGGGATATTGTGTTCAAATTCGGTGTTTTTAAAATGATTGTCGGTGTCGTAAGCTCCTTTTAATAAAGCTTCAAAATTATCATAACCAATGGATAGCGTAATGCTAAGACCAATAGCACTCCATAAAGAGTATCTACCACCAACCCAGTCCCAAAATTCAAAAATGTTTTCTTCTGAAATACCAAAACTTTTAACTGCTTCAATATTGGTAGATAATGCCACGAAATGTTTAGCCACCTCTTCTTCTTTTCCTGCTTTTAAGAACCATTCCTTTGCAGAAAGTGCGTTGGTCATGGTCTCTTGTGTAGTGAAAGTTTTAGAAGCAATGATGAAAAGAGTAGTTTCGGGATTGAGGTTTTTTAAAGTTTCAGCCAAATGATTTCCGTCCACATTAGAGACGAAGTGAACATTAAGCCTTGTTTTAAAATGCTTTAGAGCAGAGCAAACCATTACAGGTCCAAGATCTGAACCTCCAATGCCAATATTTACTATATCAGTGATTTCTTTATCCGAAAAACCTTTGTGTTTACCTGAAATTACAGCTTCTGAAAAGTGTTTCATCTGCTGTAATACTTTCTGTATTTTGGGTTTAATGTTTTCTCCGTCCACCATTATTTCTCTGTCGGAAAAATCCCTCAAAGCAGTATGTAGAACAGCTCTTTGTTCGGTTTCGTTGATTTTTTCTCCAGAAAACATACTGTCTATCGCTTCCTTGAGTTTAACCTCTTTAGCTAGATTGATGAGTAATTGCTTGGTTTCTTCGTTAATGAGATTTTTGGAGTAATCAAATAGGAAATTCTCCTTTTTGATAGAAAATTCATTAAACCTATTAGGAGTATTAAATAACTCTCTAAGGTCAAAATCGTTTCGGTCAAAATGAGAAGTTAATTTTTGCCAAGCAGTTGTATGTGTAGGATTTATTTTAGGTAGCATATTATGTCATTTTAATTCTTGCAAATTTAAGAAAATATAGATTGATTTGTCGCTTTTTTCTAAGGGTTGCTTAGTCTTTTAAAATAGTATTGTGAAAAATATTTTGAAAGGACACTATGAGAATGTTGGGATTTTATTAAATTTGGGACTTTATAAATTTAGATATTAAAAAGATAAAATATGAGAGATGTAATTTTTGATTTGATAGAGCAAGAAAGAGCACGCCAAACACATGGTATAGAGCTAATTGCTTCTGAAAACTTTGTTTCTGATGAAGTGATGAAAGCTATGGGAAGTGTTCTTACTAATAAATATGCTGAAGGTTATCCAGGAAGACGCTACTATGGTGGTTGTGAGGTAGTTGATGAAGTAGAGAAATTAGCGATAGATAGAGCAAAACAACTATTTGGGGTAGAATATGCTAACGTTCAGCCACATTCTGGTTCTCAAGCTAATGCAGCTATCTATTTAGCATGTCTTAAACCAGGAGATACAATATTGGGGCTAGATTTATCAATGGGAGGACATTTAACCCATGGTTCGTTTGTTAACTTTTCGGGAATACAATACAATGCACAGTTCTACGGTGTAGAAAGAGAAACAGGGCTGATAGATTATGAAGCTATGCGTCAGAAAGCTTTAGAGGTGAAACCAAAACTTATTATAGCAGGATATTCGGCGTATTCTCGTGATTTAGATTATGCTAAATTCCGTGAGGTAGCAGATGAGGTAGGAGCTACACTTTGGGCAGATATTGCACACCCTGCAGGATTGATAGCTAAAGGTTTATTAAGTTCTCCGTTCCCTTACTGCGATGTGGTAACTACTACTACACACAAAACTTTAAGAGGACCTAGAGGAGGTCTGATAATGTTAGGTAAAGATTTTGAAAACCCTTATGGTCATAAAACACCTAAAGGAGAAACCAAAATGATGAGTGCAGTACTAGATAGTGCGGTGTTTCCAGGGATACAAGGCGGTCCGTTAGAGCATGTGATAGCGGCTAAAGCGGTAGCTTTTGGTGAGGCGATAGATGTTAAGTTTGAAACCTATGCTAAACAAGTGGTAGCTAATGCAAGAGCTTTAGCTAAAGCTTTAACGGATAGAGGGTTTGAAATTGTGGGTGGTGGAACGGATAATCACCTTATGTTGGTAGACCTTCGTAATAAAGGTGTTAACGGTAAAGAGACGGAAAAAGCCTTAGTAAAAGCCGATATTACTTGTAATAAGAATATGGTGCCGTTTGATGATAAGTCGGCGTTCATTACTTCGGGTATCAGATTGGGAACTCCTGCAATTACCACTAGAGGACTTAAAGAAAACGATATGGATTCCGTAGCTGAACTAATTTCTAAAGTGGTTTCTAATCTTAATAATGATTCTGTTTTAGAAGAGGTTAAAAAGCAAGTGAATGCTTTGATGTCTAGCAGACCGTTATTTCAGTACTAGTTATTTTTAATAAGTTTAATATAATTTCGGAGGTAATGATTTGCCTTCGAAATTTTTTGCCTCGATGCTTATGGAGAAAAAATTGTTCACCTTTGATGAAATTAAACTAAAGATGGTAAATTATTGTACCTATCAAGACCGTTGTCATCAAGAGGTAGAGCAAAAAATGAGAGAATTTATGCTTATTCCTGAAGCTAAAGATGAAATTTTACTTTACCTTATGAGGGAAAACTTTCTCAATGAGGAACGCTTTGCAAGGAGTTATGTGAGAGGGAAGTTTTATCATAAAAGCTGGGGACGAAAAAAAATAGCAAATCATCTTAAGTTTAAAGGGATATCCGAAAAGCTGATAAATATAGCTATGACAGAGATTGACGAGGAAAAATATCTTGAAGTGCTGGCTAATTTGTATCACAGGTATGTGGTTAGTTTAAAAAGTGGCACTGATTTTGAGAAAAAGCAAAAGGCTGTTAGATATTTTCTGGGGAAAGGGTATGAATATGAGGCAGTACAGGTTGTGTTACATAGGGAAGATGATGACATCTTTTAATTAGAAATAAAAAAAACTGATTTATAATAGGTATATAAAATTTTATACAAGTGATAAAATTTTTAAATTTGCGGTCAGGATTGCGTATAATTTGGTATAGTAAAAATGAATTTTAGTGAACTGAAGAATAAAATCTATGGAGGCGATAATATGGTGAGCCTTTCAAATATTCGATATTTGCCTAGATGGGTGGTGCTTCTTATAGATATTTTCTTTTTAACTTTTTCTTTAGTTTTGGCTTATGCTACTATAGATAGGCTTAGTTTTATGCACCATTCGTACATACTCAATTTTTACCAAAAATATGTGGCTATATTAGGTGTGAATATCTTTTTCATGTTTGTTTTTCGTACCTATTCTGGGATTATCAGACACTCTACTTTTGTAGATTTATTCAAAATTTTATTAGCTAGCTTTTGTACTGTTTTTACTTTAGGCATATTTAACTATATCTATTATTTCCTTTTTAAACAGAAACTTTTTTTGCTTCCTATCCTTATCATATATTTTTGTATTTCTTTCACTGTTCTTTTTGTGTTTAGGCTTGTGGTGAAAGAAGTATTTAGATGGGCAAAGGAGTATAGAAGAAGCTCGTTGAAAAAACAAATCCTCCTGTTGGGTATAGGAGAAGAGTCTGTAGCGATTGCTAAAGCGGTGATGGGGAATCCGCTGTTACCGTTTGAGGTAGTAGGATTTATTACATCTAGGAAAGACTCAAATAAAGCAAAACTTTTAGGTAAAAGAATTTATACAAGGGATATTTTAGAGAAAAATACTAAGGAATATTTAGGAGTAGATGGTATTTTGATAGGTAGTAATATAGCTTCTAGAGAAGAACTTACAGAGTGGGTCAATTTATTTTTAGAGAAAGATTTAAAGGTGTTCAAATCTCCAACCGTTCAAAAGTTGAGAAACGATGGGGGAAATATTAAAAATCTCCAAATAGAAGATTTACTTAATAGAAAGCCTATTGTTATAGAGAATGAAGATGTTAAGAAAAGACATTACCAAAAAACAGTTTTAGTTACTGGAGGTGCAGGCTCTATAGGTAGTGAAATAGTAAGGCAAGTGGCACAGTTTGAACCTTCGTTAATAGTTGTTCTAGACCAAGCGGAGACTCCTTTGCATGAGATACAGCTGGAAGTGGAGGAAAACTACCCTGATATCAAGTTTGAATTTATACTGGCTGATATTACTAATAAGGAAAGATTAGAGTCGGTATTTAAAGAATATAATTTTTCTATGGTGTACCATGCGGCTGCCTATAAGCATGTTCCTTTGATAGAAAACAATCCGCATGAAGCCGCTCTAGTTAATATTCAAGGGAGTAAGAACTTGGCACTTTTGTCTAGTCGTTTTAAAGTTAATAGGTTTGTGATGGTCTCTACGGATAAGGCTGTTAATCCTACTAATGTAATGGGAGCCTCTAAAAGAGCCGCAGAGCTTTTTGTGCAAGCGCTTCAAAATGAACAAGATAATCAGACTAAATTTATTACCACCAGATTTGGCAATGTTTTAGGATCCAACGGTTCGGTAATTCCTCATTTTAGAAAACAAATAGAGAAAGGTGGTCCAGTTACAATTACACACCCTGATATAGTGAGGTATTTTATGACCATTCCGGAAGCGTGTGAACTTGTTTTACAAGCAGGAACTATGGGAAAAGGAGGAGAAATATTTGTATTTGATATGGGGGAACCTGTGAAGATACTCAATCTTGCACGAAGAATGATTAAATTGTCTGGTCTAGAGCCAGATGTAGATATAAAAATTGTTTATACAGGTCTAAGACCAGGGGAGAAACTGTATGAAGAACTTTTGAGTGATGATACGAAAACCCTTCCTACGCATCACGAAAAAATCATGATTTCTAAGGACTCCGTTATGTTGTATGAAGAAATAGATGAGTTAACATCTAGAATATATGAGAAAGCTAAAGATAGAGATAAAGTAGAGGTGGTTAGAATTTTGAAGGAGATAGTTAGAGAGTTTAGAAGTAATAACTCGGTATTTGAGTCTTTGGATAAATAGTACTTTAAAAGTTGTATATTTGCAATATTAGATGAAATTTATGAAAGCTAGAAATTACTTGACTTTGTTGTTTGTGTCACTTTTTATTTTTTCGTGTAAAACGAAAAACGATATAGAGTATATGCAAGATATAGAAAAACAAGCGGAAGATGCTTATACAAGGGCTTCTCAGACAACTATACAGCGTGGTGATGAGATATCTATATTGGTAACGGCAAAGGATATGTCTGTTGTTGCTCCTTTTAACCAAGGAGTTACACCATCTAATAAACTTGGAACTTATTCCCTTGCAGAAGGAAATAGCCCTACAATAAATCAAGCACCGATTAGTGGATTTACTTATACAGTTTATGATACAGGATACATAGATTTTCCTGTGTTAGGAAAAATAGACACTAATGGAAAAACTTTAGAAGATTTAAAACAAGAGTTATCCAATAAATTAAAAAGGTATATTGTAAACCCTACAGTAAGTGTAAAGTATGCTAACTATAAAGTTACTGTTTTGGGGGAGGTAAACAGACCTGGGCAGTATATTATTCCTGATGGAAAAACTAGAATAGTAGATGCGTTAGGTTTAGCTGGTGATTTAACTATTTATGGTAAGAGAGATAGAGTGCTTGTAGTTCGTGAGCAAGACGGTGTTAGAACTAAAGCTTATATAGATTTAACAAAATCCAACTTTATAAATTCTCCATATTATCATTTAAAGCAGAATGATGTGGTAATGGTAGCACCAAATAAAACGAGACAATCGGCTGCAATGTTTGGTCCTCAAACAGGAATTTATATATCAATAGCATCAGTTGTTGTTACTATTTTGGCTTTAGTTATTAGGAAAAATTAATAAGTTATATCATACAGAATTAAAACAATACAATGGGTAAAAAACTATCTAATCTGTCTATAGGAGAGGGAGATGAAATTAACATTAGAGAGATTCTTAAACCTTATTTAAGAAATTGGGTTTGGTTTGTTGTTTCAATTGCTTTGGCATTAGTCTTAGCATTTTTTTATTTAAAATTTGCTACCCCTGTATATAAAGTTGAATCATCTGTTCTCATCAAAGATGCTAAAGGAAGTAGTAGTGGAAATATGGAGGCAGATATGTTGAAAGATCTATCTGGTTTGGGTGGAATGAGTACTAATAGTATAGATAATGAGATAGAAATATTTAAGTCTAAAAAACTGATGACTACGGTAGTAGAGGCAAAAAACTTACAAACCTCTATTACTGCCAAGGATGGTTTTAGAAGAAAAGAACTTTATGGGGAAACCTCACCAATTATAGTTAATATTGTTTCAGAAAAGAAAGATGAGCCTTTTTTCAAAGAACCAATAAAACTGTCTATTGAAAATAATAAAGTTACATTGCTGTCGGATGAACTCTCTTCAGAAGTGAGTGCTACACTTGGAAAAACTATTAGTTTACCATTCGCTAATATTATTATTCGTAAAAACCCAAATTTTGATTCTAAAAAAGCGGGTAATATAGATGAGTTAGAGATATCTATACTTGATAGAGATAGTAGAGTAACACAGCTACAAAAGGAGCTAAATGTGGCTCTTGTGAATAAAGATGTTACGGTTATAGGGCTATCTATGAACTCAGCGAATGTAGATAAGGCTAAAGATATTATCAATTATTTGGTGACAGCTTATAATGCTGATGCAATAGGGGATAAAAACTCACAGTCTGAGGAGACTATGAAGTTTATAGAAAGCAGGATTAAGGTTATTTCTAACGAGTTAGGAGATGTAGAAACGCAAAAAGAACAATTTAAAGCTCAAAATAAAATTACAGATATTCAGGCAGAAGCAGAACTTGATTTAAAGAGTACTGCAGAAGCTAGAGCTAGGCAACTTGATATAGATGCACAGCTACAACTTACAGATGGGCTTATTTCGTATTTAAGTAAACAGGTATCTTATCAGGTTTTACCTTCAGCAATAGGTTTAGATAATCCTACAGCATCTTCTGGTATAGCTTCTTATAACGAATTGGTTTTGGAGAGAAATAGATTGTTAGAATCTGCTACTCCTGAACATCCAGCCGTAATAAATCTATCTAAACAGCTTAATAACCTTAGAGGTTCTATTTTACAAAGTTTACAAAAAACACGCTCAGGCTTACAAATAAGAAGCAATGAGTTGCAAGGTGAACAGAATAAAATATCAGGAAAAATTTCAAAAATTCCTGCTATAGAAAAAATGTTTAGAGGAATTGAAAGACAGCAACAAATAAAAGAGCAATTATATCTTTTATTATTACAAAAAAGAGAAGAAACAGCTATTTCTCTTGCTATTACAGGTAATAAAGCTAGAGTGATAGATAATGCGTATGCTTCTGATAAGCCAGTAGCTCCTAAAAAAATAATAGTTCTTTTGGTTGCATTAGTAGTAGGATTGCTTATTCCGTTTCTACTTATTTATTTAAAAGAACTTCTTGATAATAAGATTAAAACTAAGCATGATATAGAACAAATTTCTAACACCCCTGTCATAGCAGAGCTTCCTAGTATAGAAAAAGGTCAATCTGATATTGTACAGTTGAATGACTTAACACCAATGGCGGAGGCGTTTCGTATCTTGATTACTAACATGAATTTTATGCTTCCTAAGAAAGCTAAGGGTAAAGTGGTTCAGGTAACCTCTACTATTAAAGGTGAGGGTAAAACTTTTACCTCTGTTAACTTAGCACTAACATTGGCAACTCCTAGTAAAAAGGTAATTATTATAGGTTCAGATATCAGAAATCCTCAGTTGCAGAGATATAATGAGTCTAGAAGAGGATTAGCAGGACTTACAGAATTCTTGTATGATAGTACGACTAAGTTGGAAAGTATTATTCATCAGAGCTCGTTTAACCCATATTTAGATGTGATTTACTCAGGTAGTATTCCACCTAACCCAACAGAGCTCTTAACCAACGGTAGATATGAGGAGCTTTTGGAACAGCTTAAACCTAATTATGACTATATCATTATAGATACGGCACCATTGATGCTAGTAACGGATACATTCCTTATTGCAGATTTAGCGGATGCAACAGTTTATGTAACACGCTCTAAGTATACAGATAAAGAATTGATAGATTTTGCTAATAAAAATATCAATGCGAATAAGATTAAGAATGTAGGTTTTGTATTGAATGATGTAAGTAAAAGTAACTTCGGTTATGGTAATAAATATGGTTATGGTTACCATGCTGACGAAAAAACATGGTTTCAGAAGTTAAAGGATAAATTTTTTAAAAACTCATAATAAAGTATTTGATTAAGAGGAACTTAATTTTATATTTTAATTATTGTACACACTAAAATGGATAAGCGGATTGCTATCATTGGATTAGGTTATGTGGGGTTACCTCTCGCAAGGTTGTTTGCTACCAAATACTCGGTAGTGGGGTTTGATATCAATCAAAGTCGAGTGAAACGGATAAATCAAGGTCACGATGATACTTTAGAGTTAAGTGAGAATATTTTGAAGTCTGTTTTAGTTGAAGCAAATCCCTTTTTAAATCAACAAATTGGGTTATATTGTTCATCAGATTTTAAAGATATTCAAGATGCAAATATTTATATCATAACGGTTCCAACTCTCGTAGATAAACGTAACAGACCTATATTGACTCCTTTGATAAAAGCCAGTGAAACAGTGGGTAATGCTTTGAAAAAAGGAGATATTGTAATTTATGAATCTACGGTTTATCCAGGAGCTACGGAGGAAGATTGTATTCCTATATTAGAGAAGGTTTCGGGCTTAAAGTTTAATGAGGGATTTTTTGTAGGTTATTCTCCAGAGAGAGTAAATCCAGGAGATAAGGAACGTACCATAGAAAAAATATTAAAAATAACTTCTGGATCAACATCAGAGATTGCTGAGGAGGTTAATAATTTATATAAATCGGTAATTGAAGCTGGAACCTATCTAGCTCCTACGATAAAAGTGGCAGAAGCTGCTAAAGTGGTTGAAAATACACAAAGGGATATCAATATTGCGTTCGTGAATGAGTTAGCCAAGATTTTTAATCTTATGGATATTGATACTCAGGTAGTTTTAGAAGCGGCAGGGACAAAATGGAACTTTTTACCATTTAAGCCAGGCTTGGTAGGGGGACATTGTATAGGAGTAGATTCCTATTATTTAGCTCAAAAAGCTCAGGAATATGGTTACTATCCGGAAATTATTTTGGCAGGTCGTCGTTTAAATGATTCCATGGGAAAATATGTGGCAGAGCAAGTGGTAAAGGCCATGATTAAAAAGGATATTCCTGTAAATAATGCAGAAGTACTCATGTTGGGCATTACTTTTAAGGAAAATTGTCCTGATGTCCGTAATACGAAGATTGTGGATGTAATTGCAGCTCTTGAAGACTTCGGAGTAAAAGTAACGACTTATGACCCTTGGGCAAATCCGCAGGAAGTAAGACGCGAATATGGCATTGAAAGCACAAAAGAGATACCCAAAAAAGTATTTGATGCGGTTGTTTTAGGGGTGGCTCATAAATCATTTTCGGATTTGCCTATTGAGGCATTGAAGAAAGATAAAGCTATTGTTTATGATGTTAAAGGAGTGCTAAAAGAAACAGAATATAAGTTATAAAATAGAATTGTAATATGGAACACGATGTAAGACCTTGGGGAGAATATTGGGTATTGGAAGATGCAGATACACACAAGGTAAAAAGAATACAAGTAAACCCTGGGGGAAGATTGTCTTTACAATATCATCATAAAAGAAGTGAAGTGTGGACAATAGTTTCAGGTGTAGGAACTATTACCTTGGGAGAAGAAGTAAGAGATTTCAAAGTGGGTGAAGTAGCTCAAATTTCGCAAGGGATGTTGCACAGAATTGAGAATAAAACTTCCGAACCTGTAGTGTTTATTGAAGTTCAATACGGGACTTATTTTGGAGAGGACGATATTGTGAGGGTGGAAGACGACTATAATAGACAATAAGAGAATAAATGTAAGGTATCGTGTTGGATATTAAGAATATAAAAGAAGTTATATTGGGTAATAAAAAAATTATTGAAAACTATTTTTTTATGACCTTTTTGCAACTTCTCAATTCGTTCTTTTATTTGTTGATTTATCCTTATTTGATAAAAACTTTAGGAGCAACTAATTACGGTATTTTTGTATATGCATTTTCCGTATCGAGTTTTTTTATTTTTTTTATAAACTTTGGCTTTGATTTGCTTGCTACTAAAGAGGTTTCTGTTAATATTGGTAATAAACAAGAGGTAGAACATACTTTGTCAAAAGTTTTTTTTGCCAAAAATTATTTGTTTATTATTTCAGTGGTGGTTTTCATATTATTGTTATTACTTTCATCTTTTTTTAGAGATCATAAAGTTGTTTTTATAGCCTGTTTTTTGTCAACATATTCTGTGATTTTATTTCCGCAGTGGTATTTTCAGGCCATACAAAAAATGAAGATAGTTACTTTTATCCAATTGGGAGTAAAGCTACTATCATTACCTTTTATTTTTCTTTTTATTAGAGGGAAGGGGGATCTTGATTTATACGCGATTATTGTTTGTATTACGACTCTTTTTGGAGCAATAGCAGCCTTTTCAATTATAAGATACTCACATAAGATTAGAATGAATTGGATCCCAATGCGACAAATTGGGGCGACTTGTAGACAAGGGCTTCCTTTTTTTTACTCTTCTTTGGCTAGTTCTTTAAAGGAATATAGTATACCATTGATGATAGGTCATTTTTTTGGTATGAGAGATGTGGCGATTTATGATTTAGCCAATAAACTGGTGATGTTACCAAGAACTTTCTTCATGAGTGTTAATATCGCGATATTTCCAAAATTAATAACAAGACCAACACGAGAGATTGTTCGAAAGGTTCTTCTAATAGAAGCGGCTGTTTCTATTGTAGCAATTTTTTTGATTATTCTTGTAGGAAGATTTTTAGTACTTTTCTTTGGAGGTATAGAAATGGAAAAGGCCTATTATCTTTTAATTCTTTTAAGTTTTACTATCTTGGTATGGTTAGTAGTAGGGGCCTATATAAATTTTGTATTCTTGCCTAACAATAAGAGTTATTTGATAACATTCAATCAAGTGGTTTCTGTGATTACTTTTTTTGTTACCATGGCGTTGGGTTTACTAGTAGTGAAAGATATATTGGTGTTAGGGGGAGCTATCGCTCTTTCGGGAGTCTCCGAGTTAATATATTGTCATATTGTGACTAATAAATATAAGTTGCTTAATTGAGTTATGGAGAAAAAACCGAAGATTACAGTCATAATTCCATGTTACAACGTGGAGAGGTATATAGAGGGGACTTTGGAGTCTTTGATTAGTCAAACTTATTCTAATATAGATATCATATGCTTAGATGATTTTTCTAAGGATAAGACCTATGAACTGATACAGAAAGTTGCTGAAAAAGATAGTAGAATTAAGTGTTATCAGAATGAACATAACTTGGGTGTAGTCCGAACACTTAATAAGTTAATAGATCTTTCTACTTCCGATTATATTTTGCGAATGGATTCTGATGATGTTTTTGAGTGCAATAGAATTGAGAAGATGTATGAGGCTATGTTGAAGTTTGATTGTGATATTGTGTCAACGGAATATTCGGTAATAGATGAGAAGGGGGATTTTGTTAAGCATAAAGGGTTGAGCTTACCCTCTCATTCGGATAGTTTAAAATTTGTCACAATGTTTAATTCTCCATTACCTTCTCAGGCGTTGTTTAATAGGCGTAGGATTGGCGAAAAAATGGTATATAGTGATAAATATGCTGTAGCAGAAGATTATTATATGTTTGTTAATCTTTTTTCCGACGAATCTGTTATGGCGTATAATGTGCCGAAGAAGTTATATAGATATAGAATTAACACGGATGGATTGACCAATAATAATCTTGTTGTAATGAATGAATATCATATACTGATTGCACGCGAATATATTCATAATATACTAAGAATTGATGCTGAAAGCTTTGATTTTTGGAAACTAGGAAAAAGAATGATAGACTACTCAATTATCTCTAGAGAGGCCTTATCTAAAAGTTTAAAGCAGATAAAATTTTTGAAAGATAGTTTTTTGGATAAATATAAAGTAGCAGATAGAGAAAAAAAAGAAATAGAGTATTATTATGGGCAGTATTTAACGTACACTTATTTTTGTATATTCAGGGATGCTTTTCGACAGAAAGCCCTCTTAAAAATACTTCCTGTTATCATGAATGATGTGGTTAGTAATAGTAAAAAACTTTTTACGGTCAAAAATTTTAAGTGGTTGTGGCAGAACATATAAAACTATCAGTAATTATTCCTACTATAGGGAGATGCAAAGAATTAGATGAATTGTTAGAATCCTTATTGAATTCTAAATTTTCTGACTTTGAAATTATTATAGTGGATCAGAATCAACAAGATATTCTATCAACAGTTATTAATAAGTATAGTGATAGATTGTTGATTAGACATCATCGGGTTAATTTTAAGGGGTTATCAAAGGCAAAAAACTATGGAGTATCTATTGCCAGAGGAACGTTTATTAGTTTTCCGGATGACGATTGTAAAATTTTTCCGGACACTTACGACAAGGCGTTTGATGTATTGGAGAAGAGCGGAGGTGATATGGTTTTTGGAAAGTGTGTAGATGAAAAGGAAAAAGATAGTGTTTTGAATTTTCAAAAACAACAATATCAGCTTAATCCTCAAAATATGCTGGGGGGATTTGTTGAAGCTACGGTGGTATGTAAAAAAACTGTTTTTCAGGAATTTGTTTTTGATGAAAATATGGGAGCAGGAACCTTTTTTGGGGCTGAAGAAGGATATGATTGGTTATACCGAATCCTTACTCAGAGTGCTACCATCGCAGTTTATAGTCCTGAGATAAAATTTTATCATCCTCAAGTTATTTTATCTAAGGGAGATGAAGCTTCTTTAAAAAGGGTATTTTCTTATAGTTGCGGCACTGCCTATCTATGTATGAAACATAAGTTTTACGGACGTTATTATAAAAGATTGGGGATGACGATTGTGGCTTCGTTCTTATATTTCTTTAGGGATAAAGGGGTGTCTGTTTATTACAAAACGGAAGCTTTGGGCTTGATGGTAGGGAAAACTTTTTTAGAAAGAAAAAGAGGGTAACATGGGTAGGCAAATAAAAAAAATATATTTCGTTAGTATCATTCAATGTGTATTGTTGATAGTACTATATGCTCTACTTTATGTATATAAGAATGACCCTCTACTAGTCGGAGCATTCATATATTCCTTATTTTTAGGTTTTTTCTTGATGAAAAAAAAGATGAAGGACTTATATCTGAATGATACCGCTCTTATCTTTTTATTATTCTTGGTTTTATATGGATGCTTTAACTCAATAATACAGTTGGTAATGTTGGGTCGTATAGATTTGGATGTTTATAAATCTACAATTATATATGCACTTACTGTACCATCGTATTTATTAGGATGGAGTATTAGAAGTCCTAAAACGCCAACATATGTTCTTCATAGTGAACAACTTTTAAGAAGCAGCAAAAGAAGGGGATATAATAATTTATTGACTATTTTGTTGACTATTCTCATCCTATATAAGAGCTACTTTTTTTATTCGGTAAATATGTTCTTTAATATTTCAGGATTACAAAAGAGTAGATATGAGCTTTTTGATAATGTTTCTCAGGCAGATGTTGTAATAGGTTTGTTAATCAGTGGTATTTTTCTATATTTTATTTATTTTCATCAGCAGTTGAGTATAAGGAATAGAGGGATTGTAATTTTTCTGCTTTTATATTATGTCTTACTACAACTGGGAGCGGGTAATAGACGAGATTTTATGCCAATGCTATTGGGGATGGGGTGGCTTTTCGTAAATTATAAAAAGATTAAATTTAATTTCGTTTGGCTCGTCTTGAGTCTTTTAGGTATTACCTTTTTTAACTATTTGGGAACTATTCGTGCATCATTATTGAGTGATGATGTTAAATCGGATGCTATGGTGAGTACAATGACCAGCAATGAGTTTGTTTATCCTTTTTTTACTCTCAATGAGGAAGTCTCTCAGTATATTAGAAATGATAATTACGATTTTAAATACGGAGAAACTATAATAACATATCCCATTATCATGTTTATTCCACGAGCAATATATGAAGATAAGCCAAGATCTCTAGCTGCCCAATTTGTTGTGGATAAATACGGACGCCGGGGGCAGATGGGGTATGCTTATACTCCAGTCTCGGAATTTTTTATAAACTTTGGTGTTTTAGGTCCTTTTTTTTGTTATTTCATTATAGGATATTTTATTGCAAGGATTCAAAAAAAAAGAAATCAGATTCTAAATTTTGTTTTCTTTACGATGATACTTGATTTTTGTAGAGGGGAAATGGGTACGTTTTTTTACCAATTTGTGTTTATAGCGTTGTTTATATATGTATTGCCCGGATTAAAGAAGTATGTTTTTTATTTGAAAAACTGACAGTTTTTAAAGGGAGAGGGGATAAAAGGATGAAAAATATTCTAAACTATAGAGAAAGATATTATTTACTATTTGTATTTATTAGCATTCAGTTGTTAATGGTGTCATTGGCAACAATAGAGCCTGTTTTACCTTTAGGAGAAGGGGTTGTCGTGGATCAGGCCATATATAGTCATTTACTGATGACGGGAATGTTTGTGCTGGGGTACGCCTTGTTTTCTTTTTTTGATAAAAAAGAACTACTGAAGACTCAGGCTACAACAGAGATAGCTTGTATATCGAAAAATTACATGCTGTTTTCATTAGGGTTGGTGGTTTTAGGAGTAATTACATCTATTGCCAGCGTTTGGGTCGTATTGCCGATGAAAGAATACCTGAATATTATATTGGAATCACCTCATCGAATAGGAGACGTTAGAAATATTGTAGGCACCTCAGGATTGCCAGGTTTTATCAAAGTATTCAACTATTCGCCTTTAGCAGTCCTTTTTGTGAATGCCTCCCTTTTTTTATATACAAATAACGACCGAAAAAAAATCCTGACACTTTTATTGATTGCTTTATTGGGGGTTTTTGTAAAAGTATTTTTTTCATTGGATAGAATTTCTTTATTGGGAGCACTCAGTGTTTTGATATGTTTGGCATATAAAGCTCCAAGAAAATTTATCTATGTTTTGTGTGTTTTGGGAATGGTCTTGTTATTTCCATTGTGGTTCATCACAAATTTTAGAATGAATGAAATGTCCATATTAGATTTTTTGGTGTTATATGCTCATTTAGGAATGGTTAATTATCAGTTGCTTATAGAGCATTTTCATAATTGGTCTTATGGGTTGAATACTTTTTTAATGCCTGTTTATTTCATAGGTAAGGCTGTGGGAATAGAGGTAGATGTTCCGAAAGCTACTGTTTCTGTATGGGATAATCCTCAATATTTTTACGGCTATTTGTATATGGATTTTGGTTGGTTTTCTCATGGGGTGGTACTCGTATTGGGGTATTTGTTGGGATGGTTTCAAAGGAATGTTGTGCTTAGAAAAAAATGGGCAGTACTCTTTTTTTTTATAGTGCAGTTTCTTGTGCTTTCTACTATAGTGATACCGGTGTGCAGGGCTACAGAGTTTTGGCTTCTAATCATGATAACTGTGATAAGTGGATTACTAATAGAATTTAAGAGTAAGACTTATGAGAATAATATACGATAATATCATTTACTCATTGCAAAAATCAGGAGGAGGCTCAATATATTGGGCAGAGTTATCCAAAAGATTAAACCGATGGAAAGGAGGAGAGGCTATTTTCTATGATCAGAAGGAGCCCAATGAAAATATCGCAAGGAAGGATTTGGAATTTATCAATTTAAAAATAGAGAAATTCCTAACCTTGAAGATTAGACGCTATTTGAATTTTACAGAACCAATTTTAGAGAAATCGATATTTCATTCTAGTTATTTTAGAATTTCCAAATCGCCTAATGCGATTAATGTTACAACAATTCATGATTTTACTACCGAAAAATTCAGGAAAGGCTTGGCTAGGAGGGTTAATTTATGGCAGAAAAAATATGCGGTAAAAAATTCTCAAGGAATTGTGTGTATTTCGGAAAATACCAAAAGAGACTTATTGGCTTTTATTCCTGAGGTTGACGAGAAAAAGGTTAGGGTAATTTATAATGGGATAAGTGATGACTTTTTTCATATAGTGGAACCGTTTACTATTGCCTCTAAAGATGTTAAATTTGAGGGGTTAGAAAATAGAAAATATTTGCTTTATATTGGTCATCGAACTTCGTATAAGAATTTTGAATTGGCTTTGGAGGCAGTTGCTTTAGTGCAGGATCGGTATAAATTAGTAGTTGTGGGAGAACCCTTTACGAAAGAGGAGAAAAAGAAGGTGAAGGTGTTAGGAGATCGATGTGTGCAATTATCAAAATTAAATAATATGCAACTGAATTATCTCTATAATAATGCATTTGCATTGCTTTATCCGTCATCTTATGAGGGTTTTGGCATTCCCGTTGCCGAGGCAATGAAAACAGGCTGTCCAGTTATTGCATTTAATAAGTCTTCCATACCCGAGGTTGCGGGAGAAGCGGCTCTACTATACGATGATATATCGGTGGAATCGATAGTGGATGGTATAGGTAGGCTTGAAGATGAAGAATTGAGGGAAGGGATGATTAAAAAAGGATTTAGGCAATCCGAAAGATTCAGTTGGGATGATGCGTTTGAAAAATACATATCGTTTTATGAAGAGTTATATAACATTGAGGTATGATAAATAAAGTAAGAAGATATGGGGTTTGGGGAACTTTGGTTATGTTTATAAACCTGCTTAGAACTAAACTAAAGTGGCAACAAGCTCGAATTATTCGTTTTCCTATAGATATTCGAGGGAAGCGGTTCATGGATATAGGGCGAGGATTTACCACTGGAGTGGGATGTCGGATGGAGGCTTACCCCAAGGGAGATTATAAAACCTTATTTATTGGGGAAGGTTTTCAAATGAACGACTATGTCCATATCACCGCAATGGAAAAGGTGCAGATTGGAAATAATGTGCTTTTAGCGAGTAAAATTTACATATCCGATTGTTCGCATGGGAGTTATTCTGGAGATGAAAATGATAGTCACCCAGACCTCCCGCCTGATAAAAGACCGTTGTTTTCTAAACCTGTCGTGATAGAAGATAATGTTTGGTTGGGAGAATTCGTATCAGTATTACCGGGTGTTACTATTGGCAAGGGAACAATAGTAGGTGCAAATTCGGTGGTTTCAAAATCACTTCCTGCTTACACTATTGCGGTAGGAATACCAGCAAAACCGATAAAAAAATTTAATTTTGACAATAATAAATGGGAAACAATATGAAAAACATACTAATCACAGGAGGGGCAGGGTTTATAGGCTCAAACCTTGCGTTGCGTTTAATAGAAAAAGGCTATAATATTACCGTACTGGATAGTCTGTCGCCTCAAATCCACGGGGAAAATCCAGAAAAGACTTCCCCACTTTATCTAAGTATCAAAGATAAAGTAAAGTTTATAAAAGGAACAGTAACAAGCAAAGACGATTGGGAAAAAGTACTGAAAGATCAGGATGTCATTGTGCATTATGCAGCGGAAACAGGTACGGGGCAATCTATGTATGAAGTTCAAAAATATGTAGATGTGAATGTTAATGGAACAGCCCTAATGTTAGATTTGTTGGTAAACGGAAACTATGGTGTGAAGAAGGTGGTTGTCGCATCTTCTCGTTCCATTTATGGGGAAGGTAAATATATTAGCAAAGAGTTAGGTGAAGTCTATCCTATACAGAGAAGTGCTGAATACATGGATCAAGGGGACTTTGAGGTGAAATATTTAAACTCTACAGAACTTACTTTAGTTGGGACTGATGAAGAATCTAAAATTCACCCGTCTTCGGTTTATGGAATCACTAAACAAAATCAAGAACAAATGGTCATGACGGTTTGTCCTTCTATTGGGATAAAAGGAGTGGCTTTGCGTTATCAAAATGTTTATGGTCCGGGGCAGTCCCTTAAAAACCCTTACACGGGGATTTTGTCTATCTTTTCTACTCAAATTAAAAATGGTAATGAAATCAATATTTTTGAAGATGGTAAAGAAAGTAGAGATTTTGTATTTATAGATGATGTGGTAGAGGCAACTATTTTAGCAATAGAAAAAGAAGAATCCAATAATCAGGTATTTAATGTGGGCACAGGCGTAGCTACTGATGTAATGACGGTTGCTAACGAACTGGTTAAAAATTATGGAATACAGGTGCCTATTAGAGTTTCGGGGAATTACAGATTGGGAGATATTCGTCACAACTATGCTGATTTGACCAAAATAAAGACACTGCTTGGATTTGAGCCTAAGGTATCTTTTGAGGAAGGACTTAAAAAGTTTACAGAATGGGTTAATACACAAGAGGTAGAGGAGGATAGATACCAGAAATCCATTGAAGAAATGAAGAAAAAAGGGTTGTATAAATAGTTGTTTTTATGAAAACATTGGAAAATAAAAAAATCTTGTTCATTTGTTTGAAATTTTTCAACTACGAAAAATTGATTAAACAACAGATGATTGATTTGGGGGCGGAAGTAGACTGGTTTGATGAGAGACCATCAAATACCTTTTTTACAAAGGCCATGTTAAGAATCAATAAAGATTTTATTTCAAATGTGATTAATAAATATTTCAAAGAACTGATAGAAAAGATAAAAGTTAAAAAATACGACTATTTTTTTCTCATAAAAGGGGAAGCTACACCTCGTTTTTTTATAGATTTTTTAAGAAAGAATAATCCGAATATAAAGTTAATCTTTTTTACCTGGGATTCTTTTAAAAATAATAAAAACGGTTTGGAGATAATTAAACTGTTCGACAAAACCTACACGTTTGATCCTTATGATGCTAATCAGTATGAAATAGATTTTAGACCTTTATTTTATGTTCAGGATTACGAGAAATTAAATGATGAGGCAACAAACTTTCAAAATGAATTATCCTTTATAGGAACAGCGCATTCCGATCGTTATGGCGTAACGGAAAAAGTAAGAAGTTGGTGTGAAAAAAAGAATTTTAAAACGTATGCATTTTATTATTCTCCAAGTAAATTGCTTTTTAAATTGAATAAGATATTCAATAGAAATTTCAAACAGTTTGACCTCAAAAAAATTTCGTTTAATAGTCTTTCTCATGATGAAATTATTGATATTTATAGGAGGACTAAAGTGATTTTGGATATCAATCATATGGGACAAAAAGGGTTGACAATGCGGACGTTTGAATGTTTGGGGGCAGGGAGAAAGTTGATGACAACCAATAAAGAAGTTGAAAAATATCCTTTTTTTAAAACACAAAATATTTTCGTGTTAGATAGGGAAAAGGTGGAGCTGAATGTTAATTTTTTTGAGACCGGCTTTATCCCACTTGAGGTTCCGCTTCTTGAAGCGATGTCATTGAAGGGATTTATAGAAGAGTTATTTGGGAAGGTAAGTCATCAGTATTGGGAAGAGGTAAAAATTAATTCACGAATATAAAAGTTGAAAAAATGAATATTTCAATCTTAGGTTCGTCTGGTTTCATTGGTCAAAATCTTCTTAGAAATTTCTCAAATTCAAAAGGTATTTCTTTGAGAGATAAGGATTGGAAACAATGTATGTCCGATGCAGGTATAGTAATAAATTTAGTTGGTAAGGCTCACGATCATAAAGGCGAGGCGACTGAAAAAGATTTTTATTTTGCTAATTTAGAATTGGTTAAGGGAGTATTCAATGTTTTTTTGAGCTCTGATGCGGAAATGATGATTCATGTTAGCAGTATTGCTGCAATAGAAGAGTTTGAATCGAATAAGCCTTTGATAGAAGCCGATTTCTGCAATCCTTGTTCTTGGTATGGAAAATCAAAAAGAGCAGGAGAAGAGTGGCTTCTGGAACAGCAATTGCCACCAAATAAAAAGCTAATTATTCTTCGCCCACCAATGATTCATGGGCAGGGGGATAAAGGGAATTTAGGACTTTTGTATAAACTAATAAGTAAGGGGATTCCTTATCCGTTAGCTTCTTTTAATAATCGTCGTTCTTTTATTTCGATTGACAATTTTACTTTTTTTATCAGAGAAATTATAGAAAATGGTAAAAACTTAGAAAGTGGAATTTATCACATCGCAGATGATGAGGCGGTTTCAACTAAGGAGATTATATCTCTAATTGAAAAAGTAACAAACAGGAAAACTTTGAAGGTGAGTCTTCCCAAATTTTTGGTTCAGGGAATAGCAAAGGTGGGAGATGTTTTTCCTATTCCTTTAGATACCAAAAGGTTAAGGAAAATGACTGGAGATTTGGTGGTTTCCAACCAAAAAATAAAATCGGCTTTGAGAATAGAAAAGTTACCCTATACGGCTGAGGAAGGCTTAATAAAGACCCTAAAGAGTTTTCACAATAAAAAATAAATTTCATGATAAGATTGATAGATTTTTTAGCATCGTTTTTGGGGCTGTTGTTTTTGTGGCCTATTGGTTTGGTTTTGTATGTGATAGGTTTATTTGACACTGGTTCTCCTATATTTGTGCAAGAGCGGGTGGGTAAAAATAAAAAGCCCTTTAATTTATACAAATTTCGTACGATGCATAAGGATACTAAGTCAGTGGCTTCGCATTTGGCCAGTCAGGCTTCGATTACGAAATTTGGTGCGTTTTTGAGGAAAACCAAACTGGACGAGCTTCCACAACTGCTTAATGTACTTAAGGGCGATATGAGTTTGGTAGGAGCGAGACCTAATTTATTTAACCAAACGGAACTGATTGAAGAACGAGAAAAATTAGGTGTGTATGATTTTTTGCCTGGGATTACGGGGTTGGCTCAAATTAACGAAGTGGATATGTCCACCCCGAAAAAATTGGCAGAGTTAGATGCTCAGATGTATCGAACTTTAACATTGAGTAGGTATTTTTATTATATATTTGCTACGGTTGGAGGAAAAGGTCAAGGGGATAGAGTGAAATAAAATGAAAACCAAACTTTCTTTATCTTCACCACATATGTCGGGGGCAGAATTGCTTTACGTAGAAAAGGCATTTCAGGAAAATTATGTCTCTACTTTGGGGAAAAATATAGAGCTATTTGAGGATAAATTGAGGGTAAGGTTTGGGGAAAACATTTTTCCTGTTGCATTAAATACAGGCACTGCTGCTTTGCATTTGGCTTTGATTATTTTAGGGGTTAAAATGGGAGATGAGGTCATTTGTCAGAGTATGACTTTTTCGGCATCGGCAAATCCTATTGCTTATCAAGGAGCTATACCTGTGTTTATTGATAGCGAAAAAGAGACTTGGAATATGTGTCCACTCGCTTTGGAAGAAGCGATTAAAGACCGCATAGCGAAAGGCAAAAAGCCTAAAGCCATTATCGTTGTCCACCTTTACGGAATGCCAGCAAAAATGGATGAACTGATGGCAGTTGCTTCTAAATATGAAATTCCCATCATTGAAGATGCGGCAGAGGCTTTAGGAAGTAGCTATAAAGGACAGAAATGCGGTACTTTTGGAGAAATGAGTATTTTGAGTTTCAATGGTAATAAAATTATTACGACCTCGGGAGGTGGAGCGTTGGTTTGCAAGACCTCGGAGCAGAAGGATAAAGCCGTATTTTTATCTACCCAGGCGAGAGATAACGCACCGCACTACCAACATTCCGAAATTGGGTACAATTATAGAATGAGCAACATTTGTGCTGGGATAGGGTGTGGACAAATGGAAGTTTTAGATGAAAGGATTTCTCAGCGTAGAGCTAATCATCGGTTTTATATCGATTTGTTCAAAAATATGGAAGGTGTCGAGGTGTTTGCCGAGCCATCGGAGGATTATTTTTCCAACCATTGGCTGTCAGCGGTGGTGATTGAGGCTCAAAAGGCAGGTTTTTCCAGAGAGGATTTACGCTTGAAATTTTTGGAGGATAATATTGAATCCCGTCCATTATGGAAGCCAATGCATTTGCAGCCTGTTTTTGCTGATACTCCATATTATGGGGGGCAAGTGGCGGAACAGTTGTTTGAAAACGGTTTGTGTTTGCCTTCGGGGTCTAATTTAACCGATGCGGATAGACAGAGAATATCAGAAGTAGTTTATAAACTGAAAAGTTAGGGCGTATCCCTCTCCAATGCTATTGCCAGCCGCTAGGGTCGGGCTATCGTTCATACGCCTTGGTCATTGCCGCTCCGCTTCGCTCCGCGGCATCTTCCCTTCGGGGTATCCACTCTATCCCTTACGCGGGTACTGTGGTTAAATAAATGAGTATTATGAAAGGAGAGCAACACGCCTATCTGAAAATAAAATACACACTCGCTAGAATCTTAGCGGGTGTTATTATTGTTGTTATATTTCCTTTACTTTTACTTTTGTTAATATTGGTATCCGTAGATACATTTTCCTACGGAATTTTTGTACAAGACAGAGTGGGGCAGTATGGCAAAATTTTCAGAATATATAAGTTTAAAACCATTCGTCCTATTTCTCGTAAAATATCAAGTATAGGTGCTTTTTTAAGAAAAACTAAGTTGGATGAGCTTCCCCAATTGTTTAATATTTTGAAAGGTGAGATGAGTTTCATCGGTCCTCGTCCAGATGTGTCGGGCTATTATGACAGTCTCAAGGGAGAAGATAGAAAATTATTGATTTTAAAGCCTGGTCTTTTATCGGAGGCTAGTTTAGAATACCGAAACGAAGAGTATCTTTTGAATCAAAAAGAGAACCCATTGAAATATAACGATGAGGTTATTTTTCCGCACAAAATCAAACTAAATTTAGAGTATTTAGAGAGAGTATCACTCAAAGAGGATATTAGAGTTTTATTAAAAGCTATTATTACTTTTTTTAATAAGTAAAAAGCTTTATTTTTGTACAGTCTATACAAGATTATGAACATAAAAGAAACACCATTAAAAGACTGTTATATTATAGAGCCTACTATTTTTGAAGACGAAAGAGGCTACTTTTACGAGAAGTTTAACGAGAAAAAATTTGAGGAACTTACAGGCATGAACGGGCATTTTGTTCAAGATAATATATCTAAATCGTCTTATGGGGTTCTTAGAGGGTTGCACCTGCAGAAAGGAGAGCATGCTCAAGCCAAGCTCGTATCTTGCTTAGAAGGAAAAGTTTGGGATGTGGCGGTGGATTTAAGAGAAGATTCGCCTTCGTTTGGGAAATGGTATGGAGTGGAATTAACGGCAGAAAATAAGTTACAGTTTTACGTGCCGAGAGGTTTTGCTCACGGCTTTGCAGTGTTGAGTGAAACTGCAGTTTTTGCCTATAAATGTGATAATTTTTATAACAAAGAGTCTGAAGGAGGCGTTCTTTGGAACGATGTGGATTTAGCGATAGACTGGAAGTTAGACGAAGCCGATGTTATTCTTTCCGAAAAAGATAAAGTACAGTTGCCATTTTCTAAAAAGAATTTTTAAAAAATAAATAATGAAATCAATTATAATAACAGGAGGAGCAGGTTTTATTGGCTCTCATGTGGTAAGAGAGTTTGTGAAAAACTTGCCTAATACCAAAATAATCAATTTAGATGCTCTGACTTATGCAGGAAATCTAGAGAATTTAAAAGATATTGAAAACGAGCCTAACTATACTTTTGAAAAGGCAGATATTACCAAAGTAGAAGAGTTAAGAAAGGTATTTGAAAAACATCAGCCTGATGCGGTGGTGCATTTGGCGGCGGAGAGTCATGTGGATAGAAGTATTACCGACCCTAACGCTTTCATCAATACCAATGTGATGGGGACGGCTAATTTGTTAAATCTTTGCCGTGAATTTTGGACGCTTAATCCAGAGCATACGCACGGGAATTTCCCAGATGAACCAAGACAAAATTTATTTTATCATGTTTCTACTGATGAGGTTTATGGGGCTTTGGGCGAAACGGGCTTTTTCACCGAAGAAACGCCTTACGACCCTAAATCGCCTTACTCGGCGAGTAAAGCGGCTTCCGACCATTTGGTAAGAGCGTATGGGAACACTTACGGAATGCCTTTTATCGTGTCTAATTGTTCTAACAATTATGGTCCGAATCATTTTCCTGAGAAGTTAATCCCGCTTTGTATTTCTAATATTATCAATGAGAAACCGTTACCTATTTATGGTGATGGTAAATATACAAGAGATTGGCTGTTTGTCATAGATCATGCAAAGGCGATTTTCCAAATTTTCCACGAGGCTAAAACAGGCGAAACTTACAATATTGGCGGTTGGAACGAGTGGCAAAATATTGATTTAATTAAAGAACTTATCAAACAGATGGATGCCAAGTTAGGTCGTCCAGAAGGGTATTCTGAAAAACTGATTACTTTCGTAAAAGACCGTCCAGGGCATGACAAACGCTATGCGATAGATGCTACGAAGCTTAATGAAGATTTAGGTTGGAAACCAAGCGTTACTTTTGAAGAAGGTTTGGCTAAGACTATCGACTGGTTTTTGAATAATCAAGATTGGTTGGAGAATGTAACCAGTGGTGCTTACCAAGAATATTACAAAGAGCAGTATAAAAATTAAAACTATGAAAGGAATTATACTTGCAGGAGGTTCAGGTACAAGGCTTTACCCATTAACCATTGCGGTTAGCAAACAGCTAATGCCTGTTTATGATAAACCAATGATTTACTATCCGCTTTCTACTTTGTTGTTGGCGGGGATTAGAGAAATACTTATCATTACGACACCACACGACCAAGAAGGCTTTAAAAAACTTTTGGGGGATGGCTCACAAATCGGTTGTAGAATAGAGTACAAAGTACAGCCAAGCCCAGACGGATTGGCACAAGCCTTTATTTTGGGGGAGGAATTCATCGGTGATGATTCGGTAGCGTTGGTATTGGGCGATAATATTTTCTATGGTACAGGATTACCGCAGTTACTAAATAGTAAGACTGAAATTAAGGGAGGTTGCGTGTTTGCTTATCAAGTTTCTGATCCAGAAAGATATGGAGTAGTAGAGTTTGATTCTGAAAACAAAGCGATTTCAATTGAGGAAAAACCTGAGAATCCAAAATCGAATTATGCGGTTCCAGGGTTGTATTTCTACGATAATCAGGTGGTAGAATTTGCTAAAAATTTAAAGCCTTCACCAAGAGGCGAATTAGAAATTACGGACATCAATAAAATTTACTTAGAAAGAGGCGAGTTAGAAGTTGGAGTAATGAGCCGAGGAACAGCATGGTTAGATACAGGAACATTTGATTCTTTACATGAGGCTTCGGAGTTTGTGAAGGTTTTAGAAAAGCGTCAAGGGTTTAAAATTTCTTGTATTGAAGAAATTGCCTATAAAAAAGGCTTCATCAATAAAGAACAACTTTTGAAATCAGCGGATAAATACGGCAAAAGTGGTTATGGAGAATATTTAAGAAGAGTTTTGTAACAATTTCTTAGACAAATAAATATCAATAGGGTACATCTTTATGAGGTGTACCTTTTTATTTGTGTAAAAATCCCTAAATTTGCAGGCTTTTAATCCATTAATGTTATGAGAACTAAATCCACAGGAAAGAAAAGAATCAATGTAGTAACGCTAGGGTGTTCAAAAAATTTGTACGACTCGGAGGTGCTTATGGGGCAGCTTAAAGCCAACGGAAAAGAAGTGGTGCATGAGCAAGAGCGTGGAGATATTGTGGTAATTAACACTTGTGGATTTATAGATAATGCGAAAGAAGAATCTATCAACACAATATTAGATTATGTGGAGGCGAAGAATAGGGGCGAAGTAGAGCAAGTTTTTGTAACAGGTTGCCTTTCGGAGCGATATAAGCCAGATTTACTGAAGGAAATTCCTGATGTAGACCAATATTTTGGGATGAGGGATTTACCTATTTTACTCAAACATTTAGGAGCAGATTATAAGCACGAATTAGTAGGAGAAAGATTGACGACAACTCCCAAGCATTATGCTTACCTTAAAATATCCGAAGGCTGTGATAGACCGTGTTCATTCTGTGCTATTCCGTTGATGAGAGGGGGACATATTTCTACACCAATAGAAAAACTGGTAGAAGAAGCGAAAAAATTAGCCAAAAAAGGAACTAAAGAGCTAATTTTGATTGCACAAGATTTAACTTATTATGGTTTAGATATTTATAAGAAAAGAGCTTTAGGAGACCTTTTAAAAGAGTTGGTAAAAGTAGAAGGGATTGAGTGGATAAGGTTACATTATGCTTTCCCTACGGGATTTCCAGAGGAGGTGTTGGATATTATCAGAGAAGAGCCTAAAGTATGTAATTATATTGATATTCCGTTGCAGCATATCAATACTGATTTGCTAAAGTCTATGAAAAGAGGGACAACGCATGAAAAAACCAATGCTCTTTTAAATAAGTTTAGAGAGAAAGTGCCAAATATGGCGGTGCGTACCACTCTTATTGTAGGCTATCCAGGAGAGACGGAAGAGTGCTTCCAAGAATTAAAAAATTGGGTAAAAGAGCAAAGATTTGATAGGTTAGGTTGTTTTACTTATTCTCACGAAGAAAATACTACGGCATATCAGTTAGAGGATGATGTGCCTCAGGAGGTTAAAGAGGCTAGAGTGGAAGAAATAATGGCGTTGCAATCTCAAATTTCTTGGGAGAAAAATCAAGAGAAAGTAGGGCAGGTATTCCGTTGTATTTTTGATAGAAAAGAAGGTAATTATTTTGTAGGGAGAACCGAGTTTGACTCTCCCGATGTAGATAATACTGTATTGGTGTCGGCAGAAAATACCTATATCTCTATCGGCGAGTTTGCTAATGTTCGCATAACTTCCGCAGAGGAATATGACTTATATGGAGAGTTAGTCTAATCTTATGGTAGGGCTTGGCGATAGTGAGGGTTCGAATTGAGCGAAAGTTCAGTTTAGACCTTTAGGTAAATTTAATAAAAAAACAAAAGCGAATAACTTTTGGTGTATAAACAGGTAAGAAGTTGAACTTAGCACTTATCTCCGCATTTCGCCAAGCCGATGTTAGCTTATGTGTTAGTTTTATCTAAATAATATTAAGATTTTGAGCAATGATTTTTCCAATTTCATTTTTATGCTCATTTGATGTATAAGAACCAGAAGGATGTGGAATACCAAATACTTTAATATTATTTAAATAGCCTAAAGAAACTAATCTTTTATTAGATTTCAAAAGTATTTCATCTTGCTTAACTAATCTGTCAAAACAATCTTTTGTTCCTAAGCAAATAATACATTTAGGTTTAATAATTTCAGTAAGTAGATTTTTAGTAAATTCTATATTTTTTTTTAATACAATGTTACCATTTTTTCTTCTTAGCAAATCCTCAACATTTGGTGTGTTGAAATAAATTAAGTTCATATAAACATAGTTTTCAAAAAATGAATATTCACCAAATGATTTTTTTAACTCTTTCCAGATTTTCCAATCCTTCAAACCTTTTATTAAAGGATTGGCTTTGATAAATCTTTTTGGAGTCATTTTTCCGTCTTCAATGAGATCCCAAATAGGATTTGAATAAAGTGAACTATAGGAATATGCTTCACCTCCTGGATTTACACCTAAAAACACAACATTAGGGTTTAATTTTGGTTCAGATTGAAATGCATAAAATGACAAATCTAGTTCTTTGTTATTTTCATCAGTTGCAACATTATGTAGATATTCTACAGTTTTATATGCCCAATCAAGTAGTTTTTTATCCATAATTTTTTCTTAATATATCAGCTAATTTAATCATTTCTGTACTCTTTCATAAGTCTGAAAACAAAAATTATAAGGGTTTTGCTCATCTTTTTCGTGGCAAATTTCATCAGTTTTTAGCCATTCTTTTGGGTTGATTTTTGGGAAAAAGGTATCTGCCTTTAGAGTGGTATCCACCAAAGTTACTTCCAGTCGGTCAGCTTGGTCTATGGTCTGCTCATAAATGCTACCACCACCAATGATGAAAATATTTTCGTCTATTTTCTTGGCAAATTTAATAGCTTCCTTTAAAGTACCAACAATTAGAATACCCTCTTCAAACCAATCATTTTTTTGACTAACTACAATGTTGGTTCTATTGGGAAGAGGTTTCCCGATGCTCTCGTAGGTTTTCCGCCCCATAATTATAGGGTGTCCTGAGGTTAAATTTTTAAAGTGTTTTAAATCTTTAGGTAAATGCCAAAGAAGCTGATTATTAGCACCTATTCCGTTATTTTTACCCATTGCTACTATGATGGTAGTCATTTTGTACTATTTTCTGACAAATTTAGCACATAATTTGTATACTAGGAGCAGATTTAATTTAAAATTATGAACAATAAAGGATGTATGAGTGCTAGTACTATTTTTATAGCACTAGGTGTTATTTTGGTAGGGCTTTTCTTTTGGGGAAAGTCAGGTTATAATACTTTTGTAGAGAAAGACCAAGAAGTAAATTCTAAATGGTCTAATGTAGAAACGGTTTACCAGAAAAGAGCTAACTTAATCCCTAACTTGGAAAGAACGGTAAAATCTTATGCTCAGTTTGAAAAAGAAACTCTAACAGGAGTGATTGAAGCTCGTTCTAAAGCCACTTCGGTAACTATAGACCCTACTAATATGACGGAGGCTGATTTAGCAAGGTTTCAGTCGGCACAAGGGGAATTGAGCGGAGCGTTGAGCCGTCTAATGGCTGTGGTAGAGCAGTATCCTAATTTGAAGGCAGACCAGCAATATACCAATTTCCAAAGAGAATATATAGCAATAGAGAATAGCATTAGAGCAGAAACGGTTTATTTTAACGAGGCGGTAAAGGAGTATAATAATACTATTAAAACTTTTCCTAATAATATTTTAGCTAATTTTACTAACTTTAGAGACAAGCCTTATTTCCGTTCCGAAGTAGGAGCAGAAAAAGCTCCAGAAGTTTTCAAATAATGGTTAAAGATTATCTTACAGAAGAACAACAGGCTTCCCTTGTGGAAGCCATTAAAATAGCTGAAGGTTTCTCCACGGGGGAGATTAGAGTTCATATAGATACCCAAACGGAGCTTCATCACGCTAAGAGAGCTTTTGAGGTGTTTCAATTGTTAGGTATGCAAAATACGAGACACAGAAATGCTGTGTTATTCCATATTAACTTTGATAATAAATATCTTACGATTATAGGTGATGAGGGCATTCATAAAAAGGTGAAACAAGAGTTTTGGGACGGATTGCACGATGAAATTACCGCCTCATTTGCTCAAGGTAAATATTATTCAGGGGTGAAGGAAGCTATTTTAAAGGCAGGTCAAGAACTCAAAAAATATTTTCCTATAGAAGGACAAAATCATAACGAATTACCGAATGAGATTACATTCTCTTAAAATATTTTTACTTCTATCTTTTATTTGGTTTGGAAATCTTGTAGCTCAGTATCAAATTCCTAAAAAGCCAAGTGTACTTTATCCAGTTTACGATGAGGTAAGCTTACTTTCTGTCCAAGAGAAGCAACAGCTTAACCAAAAACTGATAGCCTTTGCGGATTCTACTTCTACCGAGATAATGGTCATTATTATCCCAACAACTAAGGGTGAAGATATTAACTATGTGGCTACAATGTTTGGGCAACAGTGGGAAATAGGTCAAAAAAAAGTAGATAATGGGGTAGTTTTTCTTATAGCTACGGAAGATAAGAAGGTGTCTATACAGCAGGGGCGTGCAGTGGAGCAATATCTTACAGCTTCCACAGCGGGACAAATTATAGATTATCTTGTAGTACCTCGTTTTAAAAGAGGTGCTTGGTACGAAGGTATAGATTACGGAACAACTGCGATTATAGAAGCTGTACAAGGTAAGTTTAAACCTATTCCCAAGTCTGAAGGAAATAGCGGATTGGTAAGGGGTATCATTATTTTTATTATAGTAGTATTCATTCTACTTATGTTTTCTGGTAGTGATTCTAATGGGAGAGGTGGTTATGATGATGAAGATGTAATGATTACAAGAAGAGGGAGACGCTCTTATTCTGGAGGATTCTTTCCTTTCCCTGGAAGTGGTTTTGGCGGTGGTTCTAGTAGTGGCGGCGGTTTTGGTGGTGGCGGTAGCTTTGGTGGCGGTGGAGCTAGTGGTGGTTGGTAGTTGCTAACTTAAATTTTTAGATTACGTTTTAACAGATTTGTTTTAAATTCTAGGAGCTAGAAAGTGTTTTGTTTTCAGTGTAACATTTTTTAGTATCTTTGAGGTTAGAACAAATTATCGTTATGAAATTTAATAAAAATTATTGGCTAGCTCTGTTAGTAGTAGGATTATTACCTGCTCAAAAGCAAAAGTTTACAATGAGTGAAGCTGTCAATGGGCTTCGTTCTAATTTGGCGATTAAGAATTTACCTCAATTACAGTGGGCAAAAGATGGTTCAGGGTATATTCATTCAGTTAAGAATGCCTATATGATTACAGAGTATCCATCAATGAAGTCAGATACTTTAATTTCTCTTTATCAAATCAACCAAAATTTAACAGGAGGTAGAAAATTATTTGGTTTTCCTAATCTCAATTTCATCAATAATAATACAGCTTATTTTTCTCAAAACAATACTTATTATTTGTTGGATAAAAAAGATAATGGCTGGAATATTAAAGAGTGGGAGCGTTTACCAGAGGATGCAGATAATATTACACTTTTATCAGATAATTCCACTTTTGTTTATACAGTTAAGAACAATCTTTATTGGCAAAAAAATGGACAAGCGTTTGCAATTACTGATGAAAAGAATGAAAATATCATTAGCGGACAATCAGTTCATCGTAATGAGTTTGGGATAGATGGAGGGATTTTCTCTGCTTCCGATAATTCTCTGATTGCATTTTATAGAGTGGACCAAACGATGGTGAATGATTATCCTGTGATAGATTGGTCGGTTACGCCTGCAAAAAATCATAATATTAAATATCCTATGGCGGGCGGTACTTCTCACCAAGTGAGTTTAGGAGTTTATGATGTAAAATCTAAAAAAACTCATTTTCTAAATATAGAAGGAGATAAAGAGCAATATTTAACGGCAGTTTCGTGGAGTCCAGATGCTAAATATATTTTTGTAGGTGTTCTCAATAGAGACCAAAATCACCTCAAAATGAATCAATATGACGCTAAAACAGGAGTGTTTACCAAAACTCTTTTTGAGGAAAAAAGTGATAAATATGTAGAGCCACAGCACTCGTTGGTATTCTTCCCTAATTCTAATACAGATTTTATTTGGCAGAGCCAAAGAACGGGATATAATCATTTGTTTCACTATCATTTGACTAAAGGTTTGGTTGGTCAAATTACAGAAGGCGATTGGTTAGTGAGTGATATTCTAGGGTTTAATGCTAAGAAAAATGAAATTTATATAGAAGCAACTAAAGAAACTCCTTTAGAAAAACATTTGTATAAGGTTAATTGGCACAATAAGAAAATGGTGCGTCTTTCCAAGTCGGCAGGTGTTCATAGGGGATTGCTTAATCCTTCTGGAACTGCTTTGTTAGATAGCTATTCTAACGCAACTACGCCAAGAAAAATAGAGGTCATCAATACCAATACAATGGCGTCTAGTACTTTGTTGTCTGCGGATAATACTTTGGAGGGATACCTTCGTCCAGAGGTTAAAAATGTAACTTTAAAAGCAGATGATGGTACGCCTCTTTATGGAAAGTTGATTTTGCCAACTTCATTTAATCCAAATAAAAAATATCCTGTTATTGTTTATTTATATAATGGTCCACATCTTCAGTTGATTACTAATTCTTTCCCTGCCAGTGGCAATCTTTGGTACGAATATTTAGCACAGAGGGATTATGTGGTCTTTACTATGGACGGTAGAGGTTCGTCTAATAGAGGTCTAAAGTTTGAGTCGGCACCATTTCGTCAGCTAGGAACTGTGGAAATGAACGACCAACTAAAAGGGGTAGATTATTTAAAATCATTACCTTTTGTAGATGCTGAAAGAATGGGCGTTCATGGTTGGAGTTTCGGAGGATTTATGACGACAAGTTTAATGCTTCGTCACCCAGAGGTTTTTAAAGTAGGCGTGGCAGGAGGTCCTGTGATAGACTGGAAGATGTATGAAATTATGTACACAGAGCGTTATATGGATACACCACAGCAAAACCCAGAAGGCTATGCACAAGCTAATCTACTAGATAAGGTACAAAATCTTAAAGGGAATTTACTCTTGATACACGGAGCTCAGGATGATGTAGTGGTATGGCAACATACGATTGATTTCTTGAAAGCAGCAGTTGATAAAGGGGTGCAATTGGATTATTTTGTCTATCCAGGTCATGCTCATAATGTGCTAGGTAAAGATAGGGTGCATCTAATGCAAAAGGTTACAGATTATTTTGATGCTCATTTGAAAAATAATAAAAATTAAATCTAAAGGCTCTAGGATTAAATATCTTAGGGCTTTTTGATTAAAAAGTGGAACCAAAGATGAAAGTTATTATTTCAGGAGGGACAGGTTTTGTGGGGAAGCATCTTACCGAATATCTTCTCTCAAAGGGATATGAGATTTTTGTTTTAACTAGAAGGCTACCACCTCATAATCCACAGGGTAATTTGCGTTATTTTGAATGGAATCCTCAGTTAAAAACTTTTGATAAAAAACCTTTTGAAATGGCAGATGCTATCATCAACCTCGCAGGGGCAGGTATTGCAGATGAACGCTGGACTACTCAAAGGAAAGAAATACTCGTCAATAGTAGAATCAATGCTAATGAGACAATAATAAAAGCTCTGCGGGAAGTGGATAATCGTATTACGACGGTCATTAGTACTTCAGCAATAGGTTGGTATGGGTTAGAAATTTCTAATGATTTAATTTGTGCGGAAGATATGCCTGCCGCGGAAGATTTTTTAGCACAATTATGCCAAAAGTGGGAAGACTCTATAAAGCCAGTCAAAGATTTAGGGAAAAGATTGTGTATTCTAAGAACAGGTATTGTTTTAGGGGCGGACGGAGGAGCTTATCCTAAAATGACTCAACCTTTAAATTTTGGTATTAAACCTCTACTTGGAAATGGTAAACAAATGATGAGTTGGATTCATATCAAAGACCATTGTGCTATTTATCATCACTTATTGGAGAACGAAGTGGAAGGTGTTTTTAATTCGGTGGCACCTAATCCTGTAACACAAAATGAATTTTTAAATCAAGTTCAAAAATCTAAGAAGAAGTATAGTCTGCCTTTAAAAGTTCCTAAATTTTTATTAGAATGATGCTAGGCGAACTATCGGATATGCTAACCTCCAGTGCTAAAGTTTCCTCACAGAAGATAGAACAAGCAGGATATAAATTTAGATATCCTAATATAAAATATGCCGTTGAAGATTTAGAAAAATAATCTAATTCTTAGTAATGATTTCTGCGGCTTTCTCACTAGCACCTTTTCCTCCTAGTTTTTCTTTAAGAATTTTATAGTCAGAAAGAAGACTAGTTCTATTTTCATTAAGTATCAGCTTGAGTTCTTTAACAAGATTAGACGTATTGAGTTCATTTTGAATGAGTTCTTTAACCACTTCCTTATCCATAATTAAATTAACGAGGGAAATGTATTTAATATGTTTAATAAGGCGTTTGGCGATTTCGTAGGAGATTTTACTTCCACGATAGCAAACCACTTCTGGGACTTCTAATAAGGCGGTTTCCAAAGTAGCCGTGCCAGAGGTTACGAGGGCCGCATCGGAGCATCGGAGAAGGTCATAGGTTTTATTAGAAATAAAGCTAACTTCCTTATCTACATAACTTTCGTAAAAAGATTTAGGCAAACTAGGTGCTCCTGCGATTACAAACTGATAGTCTTTAAATTCACTCCTCACAGAAAGCATTATAGAAAGCATTTTTTTTACTTCTTGTTCTCTAGAACCAGGTAAAAGAGCAATGATTTTTTTATCACTTAATTGATGTTCTTTTTTAAAAGCCTGAATGTCAATCGGAGGTAAATCAGATAAAGCATCTAAAAGTGGATGACCAACAAAATGAGCTTCTATCTGATGTTTTTTATAAAAATCTTTTTCAAATGGTAGGATAACAAGCATCTCATCTACATATTTTTTTATGATGTTTACTCTGCTTTCCTTCCATGCCCAAAGTTGAGGGGAAATGTAGTAAACTACTCTAATACCCAGCTTTTTTGCAAATTTGGCAATTCTAAGGTTAAAGCCAGGATAATCTACAAGGATTAAAACGTCAGGGCAAAAATTACGGATGTCCTCTTTACAGAATTTAATATTTCTGAGAATAGTACCTAAGTTTTGAATAACCTCCACAAACCCCATAAATGCTAAATCTCTGTAGTGCTTTACCAAAGTGCCACCTTGTTGCTCCATTAAATCGCCACCCCAAAATCTAAAAGTAGCATTAGGGTCTTTTTGTTTTAGAGCTTTCATAAGGTTGCTTCCGTGCAAATCACCAGAGGCTTCTCCTGCTATAATGTAGTATTTCATTTTAATCCTTTTCTAATGAGATATAGAGTTTATGAAATATAGGAAGAAAATAGCTAACCTACGATACAGTATCTTCCTTTTTTCTTGAAGTTATATTATTAGGAAATCCAGCAACTCCACCACTTACCGCAAATTTCATAGCATCAGCGGCGTTGATATTTTCTAATAATTTTACATTTTTACTTTCTACTAAAACTACCCAACCAGAGACGGCGTAAGAATGCGGAAGATAGACAGACACATGCTCCTGAAGTCCCATGATAGAAACTTCTTTTTGAGTAAGAAAGCCTACTCTCCAAACTTCTGGGGAGTCGTTAGTTTTGATGAGTACAGGTATGTTAAATTTCTTTTTATCTCCAACAAAAGAAGACATCACATCTTTTAAAGAAGTGTAGATAAATTTGATACCTGGCGTATGTTCAAGTAGATAATCTATGCTATCTACTAAGATTCTCCCTAATAGAAATTTATTACCGAGCCAGCCTATAAGTGCCGTGCTGCTGATTACCAATATAAAGATAAGTCCTGGGAATTTCTCGGCAATGGAAGGTATAATGTTGTCTATGCTAGAAACAATATACCAAATAATCCATACCGTTGCCGCTACAGGACCGATAATGACTAATCCTTGCAAAAAAGAACGAAGGAAGAGTCCAAGATAATCGTTTAAGTTTTTATTCATTATCTTTTAGAGAGCTACTAGATTGTCTTTTCTCTTCGTTTCTTGGTATTTTGTGTCCAGGTCTAGTCCATTTAGGATTTTCTCCTAGAGCTGTGTATTGGCTATTTTCTTTGTCCACTACCTCTCTTTTGGCGTGTTTTTCAAAAGGTTGTTGAGGTTTTATTCCCAAAAGATTAAATAAGGTTTTGTCCTCGTTAATATCAGGATTAGGAGTGGTTAATAGTTTATCTCCTGCAAAAATAGAGTTGGCACCGGCAAAGAAACAAAGTGCTTGTCCCTCCTTGGAGAATTCAGTTCTTCCTGCAGAAAGTCTTACTTGAGTTTTAGGTAGAACAATTCTAGCAGTAGCTACCATTCTTACAAACTCAAAAATATTTACAGGTTCTTGGTCTTCCATAGGCGTTCCTTCTACGGCAACCAAAGCATTGATTGGAACACTTTCTGGTTGTGGCGTCATATTAGCTAAAACTTTTAACATTCCACAGCGGTCTTCCACACTTTCTCCCATACCGATAATTCCTCCAGAACAAAGGGTGATGGAAGTTTTTCTTACATTATTGATGGTTTCTAATCGGTCTTCAAAAGCACGGGTAGAAATCACTTCTTTATAATATTCTTCCGAGCTGTCTATGTTGTGATTGTAGGCATATAAACCTGCTTCTTCTAGCCTTTTAGCTTGGTTTTCAGTAAGCATTCCCAGGGTGCAACATACTTCCATATCTAGTTTAGTTACCTCTCTTACCATATCTAATATATGCTCAAAGTCAGGACCGTCTTTAACATTTCTCCACGCTGCCCCTAGACATACTCTAGAAATACCATTTTGCTTGGCTCTTAAGGCTTGAGCTTTCACTTGATTTACAGGTAACATCTCGTGGATTTTAACCTCTGTGTGGTATCTTGCCGCTTGAGGGCAATAACCACAATCTTCTGGGCAACCTCCTGTTTTTACAGAAATGAGCGAGGATACTTGTATTTTATTAGGGTCGTGGTGTTGGCGATGAACCTCTGCTGCACGATAAATCAAGTCAAAGAAAGGTAAGTTATAAATATCTAAAATCTCTTGGGTTGTCCAGTTTTTTTGCATTTTAAATCCAATTTAATAAGTCTCAAAAATAAGTATTTTTCTGTTAGGAAAGGCTAGTAAAGTCTAGCTTCTATTCTTTTTTTAGAAAAGCGTCCCAGCCTTGTGCGGTAAGTGGTGTGAGCTGTTCGCTTCCTCTTAGTACCAAATAATTACCATGTTCTAGCTCTGTAGCATGACCAATAATAGTAAAATCTGGGTGGTTTCTTATCTTTTCATAATCGTTTGGAGAAATGGTGAATAAGAGTTCATAGTCTTCGCCACCGTTAAGGGCTGCCATTGCAGGGTTTAGATTAAACTCATCTGCCGTAGTTATGGTAAGAGTATCCATAGGGATTTTCTCTTCGTACAGCCTAAAACCTACTTTGCTTTGGTCAGACAAGTGCAGAATCTCCGAAGCCAGTCCGTCAGAAATATCTATCATTGAGGTTGGAGTGATGTCCAATTCGGTTAAAGTCTTTTTGATATCTGTTCTCGCTTCGGGCTTTAGTTGGCGTTCTAGGATATAGTCGTAGCCTTCCATTTCGGGTTGCATATTAGGATTGGTTAAGTACACCGAATGTTCTCGTTCTAGAATTTGCAGCCCCATATATGCACCACCTAAATCTCCTGTAACTACTAATAAGTCGCTAGGTTTAGCACCGCTTCGTTTGGCTAATTCATTTTCGTTTGCGAGTCCTACGGCTGTAATGCTCAATATAAGCCCTGCTTGGGAGCTGGTAGTATCACCACCTACAAGGTCCACATTGTAGCGTTCGCAAGCTAAAGCGATGCCTGCATAGATTTCGTCAAAAGCCTCTACAGGAAAACGGTTGGAAGCCGCCACAGAAACTAATATTTGTGTAGGTGTAGCATTCATAGCGGCAATATCACTTAGATTGACTACAACAGCCTTATAACCTAGGTGCTTTAGCGGAACATAACCTAAATTAAAATGTACGCCTTCTGCTAAAACATCGGTAGAAATAACTACTTTTTTGTTTTCTGGATTGATGATGGTAGTATCATCTCCCACACCTAGCTCCGAAGAGGTGTTTTTTAAACTAAATTTATCAGTTAAATGTTTTATCAGTCCAAACTCTCCTAACTGAGAGACGGGAGTAAGTGCCATTTTCTTTTCTTCTAACATAATGAAGTTTAAAAATTAAGATTGAAAAACAGAAGGGTCTATATTTTCTGGTCTGAAAGGAAGATTTTTGATGTCTTCTCTACTTAGTGTTTTGGTGTTTTCTGTTTTATAAGGTGCCAGACTTACCAAAATATCATCAGGTGGCGTAGTAGTTTTTCGTAGCATAGTGTCTATCCATACGCCCACTACTTCCGAAGTTGCACAATGGGTGCCGTCAGGCAGATAAAACTTGTGAGTAAAAGCATAGATACTCGCATCTTCTGACACGCCCGAAACCTCCAGCGAAACATAAACGGTTTGGTCTGCGTAAATTTCTTTAAAAAACGAATACTTTTCGTGAAGAAGTACAGGACCAATTCCCCAACGATTAAGCTGTGCTAATCCCATTTTGTGCTGGTTCATAAAAGCCATTCTCGTTTGGGCACAATACTGCACATAGGCGGAGTTGGCAAGGTGTCTGTTGGCATCTATATCGCTCCAACGCACTTCAAATTTATGGTAGAATACTGACATTTCTATTTTTTTAAGGTCAAAGGTAAGAAAATTTAAAGTAAAATAGTCTTTAGCAATACTTCGTATAATAAAGTATTTAACGGTACAACTACTATGTTATATTTACTTTAAAGTTTTTGAATTGTAATAAGCTCTATATTTGCATAGGTTACTTCTTCTTTTTCAACATTATAATCAATACGGTTAATGTATATCGTTATGCGGTAGCCCTCAAGGTTTTTTGTGAACGCCATTTCTTCTACTTCGCCTGAAGGAGTGTTTTTAGCAAACTCAGTAATATCTAGTGCAAAACTTACCTCTTTATCATCTAGGCTTATAAGTAGGCTGCTATTTATTATTTTTAATAGTTTGTTTTCTATTGTTAGTTCGGTATTATTGCCATATTCAGTACTTAGAATCCAACCCTTACCATCAAAAGGTATTGCTTGTGTTCTAGCTGTTAAACTGAAATATTTATATTCACTACCTCTTTCAGTAATGCTTCCTGTTTCATCATTTATAGTGGTGAAGTCGTCATATTCTACAAAAGAAGGGAACTCTTTGTTTAGGTTTTTAATATGTTTTTCATCAAGGTATTGTGCTAGTTCATCTTTTGCATTTCGGTTAATTAAGTACCTTCCTGCATCACTAATTTCATAAAGAACAGAACGCTTTATCACTTTATTAAAATTGATTTTGCCATTTACGAGCAGTCCGTTTTCGGACAATACCTGATGTAAACGGTTTAGTTGACTTCTTTTAGCTACCGAAAATACATTGAAGTAAGGGAAAATTAACGCAAAGATTAAAAATGCCATCAAACTTTTAGGAATGAACGATATGGAAGTCTTCTTTCTAAAAATGAAATAAAAGGTGCATAAGGTAATCCATACAGCCATTAAAAGGACAAAATATCTAGATTCGGTAACTCCATAATCGAACAAACGAGTGAAAATCGCTACAAATAGCAATACTAACATTGGTACAAGCGAGAAGTAAAATATTTTGGAGAACCATTTAACCCAAGATTTACTGTTTTCATTTTTTAGTGGATGTACCAAAAGCAATGCGAATATCCCTACCAAAGAATAGCTAATCACAGTGATAGATACCAAGCCTTTAGGGAGTTCCCATAAGAAAATAATCTTGGCAGCATACAGGTACATAATCACTAAATAGATGAACAGAAGTGGAATAAGTATGTATTGGGTAAAGAATTTGAGTGCGATAGGGAACTCTGTTACAGTACTAGTGCGTTCTTCTTCTCTGCTTCTTTCTTCAAAAAGAAGGAAAATAATGGTATTCCCAAAAATGGATATGCCAGAAAATAAGATAGGATATATTTTGTAATTATCATTGATGCCAAATAAACTATTAAAAATACTGATGGCTGAAAGAATTCCAGCCGCTAGAACACCACTAAAAATAGAGGACAGTATGAAGTTAACAAACAAATTTTTGTTATAGTTCCAAAAGGAGTATTCATTTTTAACCTTTGGTAAAAAAGGAGCTACCGAAATAAATAAATGGATAATTGCGGCCACAATAATAACTATAAATTTAAAGGTCTCAAACTGAGAGCTGAATTTGTTTTCACCATTGGGGAAAATAGCGTAATATCCCACTAATAGCACTACGCCCAAGATATTAAGAATCCACTTTTTACCGATAACATCACTTAGCTTTTTTATAGAAAAGAATAAGCCTATCCCCGTGGCAGAAACAAAGGCAATAACCGTCATATTATAAACAAAATCGGACTTTGTATCCCATATAGTAGTTGTAACGATGGCAATATAAGAAATGAGTGCCGAAAGTAGTACCATTGGGTAGTTGGCAACTACTTTCTTTAAATTTTTGAGAGCGTTATTAAGTAGTTTCATAATTAGATTAAATTAGATAACAAATGTATTGTTTTTGTTTGTAATGGCAAAGTCTGATAATTCACAGGTTTGTTACTGACGAATTTAATCTGTATTTTTGAGGAAAATTCACAGAAGATGTTATTTACAGGGCAAGTACTCAAGATGTCTGCACAGTTGGCAGAACCTATCCAATATTACCTTAATCTATCTAATGATTTACTGCACATCAACGCTTTATTTAACCGCAGGCTGAGTATAAAGCATATAGGATTTCAGTGTGTGGAATGTGGAAGTGATGAGCCTGTGTATCAAATGGGGTTTTGTAAAAAATGCTTTTTCGAAAGCCCTTACGCTAGTGAAACTATCCTAAAGCCCGAACTTTCTAAAGCCCACCTAGATATAGAAGAAAGAGATATAGAAGTGGAACGGAAAATACAGCTACAACCTCATTTGGTTTATTTGGCTTATACGGGGGAGGTTAAAGTTGGGGTTACCAGACAAACACAAGTGCCTACTAGATGGATAGACCAAGGAGCAACAAAGGCTCTTCCCATAGCGAAGGCCAAAAACCGCTACGAAGCAGGAGTTATAGAAGTGGCTCTTAAAAACCATTTATCCGATAAAACCAACTGGCGAAAAATGCTCTCTGATGATGGGACTAGCGAAGTGGATTTGTTTGCGTTAAGAGAGGAAGTAGTTGATTTATTCCCAAAAGAAAGTCAAAAGTTTGTGGTAGAGTCTGAACTTTATAGTTTAAAGTATCCTTATACGCCCTTAGAAAAAATTACTTCTATAAATTTAAGTAAGACAAAAGAATATCAAGGGGTTTTAAAAGGAGTTAAAGGGCAGTACTTAGCATTTGAAGATGGTGGCGTGATGAATGTCCGTTCCCACGAGGGCTATGTGGTAGAGCTTGAAGTAAAAGATTAGCTTAGAAAAAGGGTTAAAAAATAAAGTGTCGTCTTCAGTATGAAAGCAACCGAGTTGTATTTCTTATGATACGACTGTTTTTATCTGCCATTTTGTCATAATAATTAGTATATTTGCGGATTAGATTATCCTGTGGGTAATATTTAATGGTTAATACAATAGACTATGCAAGAGAAATATATAGACGAAAGTCGTCAGGGAGAGGCTTACGCCATAGCAGAAAAGGAAGGTAACTCTAAGAAACTTTTTTTAGAAAGTTATGGTTGCCAAATGAATTTTTCTGATAGCGAAATCGTGGCTTCTATTTTAAATGATGAAGGCTACAATACCACTCTAAAGGTAGAAGAAGCAGATTTAATTTTGCTTAACACTTGCTCTATCAGAGAAAAAGCAGAGCAAACAGTAAGAATGCGTTTGTCTCAATTCAAGAATTTGAAAAAAGAAAAACCAAGTCTTACGGTGGGGGTTTTGGGCTGTATGGCAGAAAGGCTTAAAACCAAATTTTTAGAAGAGGAGCAACTGGTAGATTTGGTAGTTGGTCCTGACGCATACAGGGATTTGCCTAATCTACTTAAAGAAACCGAAGACGGTAGAGATGCTATCAATGTGATTCTTTCTAAGGAAGAGACTTATGCCGACATCAATCCTGTGAGGTTAGGTGGCAATGGAGTTACGGCTTTTGTAACCATTACTAGAGGTTGCGATAATATGTGTACCTTCTGTGTGGTGCCTTTCACTCGAGGAAGAGAAAGGAGTAGAGACCCACATTCTATTATCAAAGAATGCCAAGAATTATGGGATAGCGGCTATAAGGAAATTACTCTACTAGGGCAGAATGTAGATTCTTACCTTTGGTACGGTGGCGGTCCTAAAAAAGACTTTGATAAAGCCACAGAGATGCAAAAAGCTACAGCGGTAGACTTCTCTCAACTCTTAGAGATGGTCGCAAAGACAGTACCAGAGATGCGTATCAGATTTTCTACTTCTAACCCTCAAGATATGAGTTTAGAGGTGTTTAGGAAAATGGCTCAGTATCCTAATATTTGTAAGTATGTGCATTTGCCTGTTCAGACGGGAAGCAACAAAATGCTAGAACTAATGAACAGACAGCATACTAGAGAAGAATATCTAGAGCTTATTAGAGAGGCAAGAAAAATAGTGCCTGATGTAGCTTTTTCTCAAGATATGATAGTAGGCTTCTGTAATGAAACGGAAGAAGACCATCAAGATACCCTGTCTCTTATGAAAGAGGTGGAGTATGATTACGGTTATATGTTCGCTTATTCAGAAAGACCAGGGACGCCTGCTCATAAAAAAATGGAAGACAATGTCCCGGCGGAGGTTAAAAAACGCCGTTTGCAGGAAGTTATAGATTTGCAGGGAGAGCTTTCTAGAAAGAGAATGAAAGGTTATGTAGGGCGTCATCACGAAATCCTGATAGAAGGAGAAAGTAAAAAGGATAAAAACCAATGGAAAGGAAGAAACTCCCAAAATGCGGTTTGTGTGTTTGATAAGAAAGAAGGGCAGAAGGTAGGAGACATAGTTTCTGTTTTTGTCTATGATAATACGCAAGGCACACTTTTGGGGAGAGTGGACTAAGTTTTTTAACCTTTAATTTTTATCAAAGATGTCAGAGCTACAAAATATAAAGAATAGATTTGGGATTATAGGTAACTATCCCGTACTCAATAGAGCTTTAGAAAAGGCCATACAGGTAGCACCCACGGATATTTCGGTTTTGGTGATTGGAGAAAGTGGGGTTGGTAAAGAGTTTATCCCTAAAATCATTCACGCCGAATCACGCCGAAAGCATCAACCTTATATCGTCGTAAACTGTGGGGCTATCCCAGAGGGTACTATAGATTCCGAGCTTTTTGGACACGAAAAAGGGGCTTTTACAGGGGCAACTTCCACACGAAAAGGCTATTTTGAAGTGGCAGACGGCGGAACTATCTTTTTAGATGAGGTAGGAGAGTTACCTTTACAAACACAGGTTCGTCTGTTGCGTGTATTAGAAAGTGGAGAGTTTATGAAGGTAGGGTCTTCCCAAATACAGAAAACCAATGTGCGTATTGTGGCAGCCACTAATGTTAATATGTTGAGTGCAATCCAAGATGGGCGTTTTCGTGAGGATTTGTTTTACCGTCTGAATACGGTGCAGATAGATATGCCACCACTTAGAGAACGCAAGGGAGATATCCATTTGCTTTTTAGAAAATTCGCGATTGACTTTGCAGAAAAATACCGTATGCCTGAACTTAAACTTACTGATGATGCGATAAGCTATTTAGAACAATATCCTTTCCCTGGGAATGTGAGACAGTTGAGAAATTTGGTAGAGCAGATGACGGTGGTAGAGCAAAAAAGAGAGATAGATGCTGTAAGATTAGCGGAGTATATTCCTACAGAAAATAAATTGCCTGCTTTAGTTCAGAAGAATACAATGGGTAGCTCGGGTTCTGATTTTAGTTCCGAGAGAGAGATTATGTATAAAATACTCTTTGATATGAGGAACGATATCAATGATTTAAAATCACTCACTTCGGAGCTGATAAAAAATAGAGGGAATTCTGATTTTAGCCATCACGAGAAAAGTCTTATCAATAGAATTTACACACCAGATACGGCGGCGGTTAATACAGGGTCTTTACTTTATTTTGAAAATCAAAATAGTGGTATGGAGTCTGGTATGGTAGCACCTGTGCAAGATGATGTGGAAATTGAAGATATAGAGGTAGAAGAAGCTAAGCCAGAATCTTTATCTTTGCAGAACAATGAGCGAGAGCTTATTGTAAAAGCACTAGAAATGCATAACGGAAGACGAAATAAAGCGGCGGAAGCATTAGGTATTTCTCAACGAACGCTTTATCGTAAGATTAAACAATATGATTTAGAAGACTAAATTATGAATATCATCTATCATCAAATGAGATTGAGTAAAATATTATTTTCATTTTTGAGTTTCTTGTTCCTAACAAGTTGTTATAGCTTTACGGGGAATTCTTTGACACCGGAGATGAAAACAATACAGATAAAAACATTTCCTAACAATGCAGCTTTGGTAAATCCAGAGTTAAGTCAGCAGTTTACCATAGCTTTACAAAACAGGTTTTTGCAGAGAACAACCCTTAAAGGAGCCACTCAAAACCCTGATTTGATGATAGAAGGAGAGATTGTAGATTATCGCCTTAACGAGCCAACCACGATATCTACAGGAGTGTCCACACAAGGTGGAGTGATGCAAGCAGCTCAAAACAAACTAGTAATTAGTGTTAAGGTAAGGTATGAAAATAAAATAGACCCTCAGCTTAGTTTTGATAGAACCTATACCGATGAAGCGGTTTACAATAGTGATTTAGATATTACTCAGATAGAAAGTTCTCAGGTTCAAATCGTGAATGAGAGAATCATCAATAAGATATTTAACGACATAGTAGCCAACTGGTAAAATTATGAATGCTAGAATTTTAGAACTTATAAAACAGCCTCAACTTATTCAGAAAGACGATGTGGCTTTGCTAGATAAAGAGCTTAAAAATCAACCTTATCTACAGTCGCTAAGGGCTTTGAAGTTGATGGGGACTCATAAGTTTTTTCCTGAGAATTATAATTCTGTTTTGTCAGAAACAGCTGCTTTTACCACAGATAAAAAGATATTATATCAGTTGATTTTTGGTAAACCGAAAAAAGTAGAGGAGGTTCAATCTTTGGTTTCTGAAGAAGAATCTGTTGAGAAGATAGAAGAAGCGGTAACTCCAAGCGAGACCAATGTCTTATCTGAAAACGCAGAGGAAGTACCTGTGGCTATGGGTATTGTTTTAGAGGAGGAAGAGTTAGAAGTGGTAGATTTTGATGAAGCTATGGAGTCGCAATCATCAATCACTGATGAGGTTCAGAATGATGAAAAAATAGGGATTGTAGAAGAAGTCAATACTCAAAAAATAGAGGTAGATAGAGAGGAAGTTTTTGAGGCTGATAGCAAAGAGGAAGAGGCTACAAGTTTAAGTTTTCAAGAAATGGAAGCATTTTTACCAAACATTAAATTTAAAACTCCTGAAACAGAATTGAAGACTGAAAGCAACATAAAAAGCGAAGTGGCTAAAGAAAACATAGTAGAAGATCAAAAGCCTGTTGTAAAGGAGGAAACTCCTACGGAAGTTTTAGTAGAATCTATGGAAGATAAGTTAAATGACAGTTCTCAACCAGAAGAAAATTTAGCTTCAGAATGGAAGCCTATGTCTATTGAAACGCATTTGCCTGATGCATTGATAGGTAAACCAAAGCCATCTCAAGAACCTAAGGTGGAGGTGAAAGAAGAAGTTATTTTGGTAGAAAATAATAATACAAAAACTTTAGTAAAGGAAGAAACTCCAGAAGATTTAGAAGAGGAATCCGAAGAAAGACAAGCCTTAAATGTGTCGTTTTTTAGTGATACTCCTGCTCCGATAGATACTGTTATTGCTACTGAAACTCAACCAGAGGTTGAGGAAAGTAATGTCCCAAGTTTCATCAATACTTGGCAAAATTGGCTCAAAATAGATAGGACGGCGATTTCTGAAGTTGATAAAAAATCTCAAATTATAGACAAGTTTATAGAGACTAACCCTAGTATTGCTAAGGTAGATAAACACACACCTATTAAAGAAGAAAAAGAGTTTGTAATCAAAGAAAAAGGTGATGATATTTCTCATCTAATGACGGAAACCTTAGCTCAGCTTTATGTAGAACAACATCTTTACACTAAGGCTATTGAGGCTTATGGTATATTGCAAAATAAATATCCAGAGAAGGTTGATATTTACGCAGAAAAAATAGAAAAAATTAAACAAATGAGAATGGGCGGGAGAGCTTAGCTTTCTCTAAGTATTACTTTTTGCAAAGTTTTATAAAATCTTCTTCTACCAACTGATATTTTTTAGGCATTTCTGCAGATACCCAAAATATCATAGCGTGGGGTGTAACTCCAAATTTTTGATGAAATAACTCTTTGTTTAGGCGATAGCATTCTCTCAGGAGTCTTTTCACTCTGTTTCTGTCGGTAGCTTTTTTGAAATAGCGTTTAGATACAGAAACTCCGATTTTACTTGTTTCCGCATTAGTGAAAATAAGTCTAATGTTGCCACAAGTTTGCCATTTTCCTTTTTCAAAAAGAGTGGTAATATCTTTTTTAGACTTTAATCTTTCAGATTTAGGGTAGGTGTAACTCATGCGTCTTTTTTAGTAAGGTGATTGATAACTTCAGCTGCTGCGTGGAGACCAAATAATGCTGGCATAAAGCTAATAGTGCCATAAAAAGATTTTTTAAAATTAGACCCATCAGTCATTTTAAGGCTGTCCTCTTTTTGTAATTCGGTGGAGAATACACACTTAATACCTTTATTGATCTTCTCTTTACGAAGTCTTTTTCGTATTTGTTTGGCTAAAAAACAGTTATTGGTTTTACTAATATCTCTCACCATTACTTTGGAAGGGTCTGTTTTGCCACCAGCTCCCATAGCACTCACTATTTTTATTTTATTTCTTTTAGCAGCTAGGATAAGAGAAAGCTTTGGCGAAACACTATCAATGCAGTCCAAAACATAATCAAACTTTTCTTTGGTGAGAATGGACTCCATTCGTTCAGGAGTGAGAAACTCATTGATGGCTGTAAGGTCTAAGTTAGGATTGATGTCTTTTAATCTCGCATAAACCAATTCTACCTTAGGCTGGTTTACGGTAGAGTGTAACGCTGGAAGTTGCCTGTTGATGTTGGTAATATCTACTGTATCTCCATCTATTATCGTCATTTTTCCTACACCAGCTCTTGCTAAAAATTCTGCAGCAAAAGAGCCTACGCCGCCCAATCCTACTACCAAAATATTGGCGTTTTGTAGTTTATTTAGCCCGTCTTGTTTTATTAAAAGTTCTGTCCTTTCCAGCCAGTTATTTGTCATAAATTTAATTTTAAAACATTTAGAATGTTGTTTTCAATCTTACTTTTAAGTTTTTGTACAGAAAGCTGTTTAAGCTCTGCAGCTTTCATATAAACTTGCTCTATATTATCAGAAGAGTCATCAGTTTCTAAAAAAATCCTTTCTATGGGAGTTTCTATAAAAACATTTTGCAAAGATAAATTTTTAAAAAGAGCTGTGCCAAAAGAAAGATAAAAACCTTTTTCTAAAAGCATATTTGCAATATTTTTATTCTTATTAAACCCGTGGAAAATAACAGGGATACCTAGATTTTTACAAAGTCTAGCAACTTCATTATGCCGTTTTACACAGTGGATAACTAGAGGTTTCTTTAGAGTTTTTGCTAACTCTATATGAAGTTTAAAAACCTCGGCTTGTAAATGTTCATTAATGGGAACTAATGCATCTAATCCGCACTCTCCTATGGCGATACATTTCTCATTTTGTGCGATTATTTTTATGTTTTGCAATGTTTTTTCATAATCAGATGTAATATCCATTGGGTGAATTCCTATAGAAAAATAATCTTGATATGAATAATTCTCTTTAGGAAGATTATAAATACCAAATTTGGTTAGGTTATGGTGATGAAAATTGAAAAACATGCCAACGAAGATACTAAAATGAGAATATATCTAATATATTTTTTCTAATTTTGTAGTAAATGAGCTGTGTATGAATCAAAACTTTACTCAAAAACAAATTAATATTCTTAATGCTGCAGAGGAGCTAATAGCAAAGAAAGGATTTGATGGAGCGTCCGTTAGAGAAATAGCAAAGAAAGCAGGAGTAAATGTGGCTATGATTTCCTATTATTTTGGGTCAAAAGAAAAAATGATGGTTTCTCTTTATCAGTACAGGGTAGAGAAGACTCGAGAGATGTTTAGCCTTTTTACCCAAACTATAGCTAAGGCAAGCCCCGAAGTTCAGATTTCAGAAATGGTCTCTTTTATTGTAAAGCAGATGCTGAAGTTTAATTACTTTCACGGATTTGCAACTCAAGAGATTGGTTTTAATTCTAATTTAGCAGTTTTTTTACAAGATTTTTATGAGTTATGTACGCATAGACTAGAGGAGGCAATACAAAAAGGCATTGCAATAGGAGTATTCAAAAAGATAGCTAAGCCAGAAGAAATATTAGCCAGTCTTATTGGGACAGTATTGTTTGCGATTAGAAATCAGTTTTTTTATAAAAGCTATTTACCTAAAGGAGAGGCTTATTTACCTGCATTGGAGAAAAAAATGGAACATCATCTTAAGACGATGCTTTACGCAATTTTAGGTTATGAAGAATAAAAAAATCCCTATCTTAAAAAAGATAGGGATTTTTACTGTATAATATTTTGAAATTTGGTTTAGAAAGAGACTTCACTAGTGTCATTTCCTCTAGAGAAATTCATGTTCTTTTGATTACCCTTGTAGGATATATTAACAAGGTTAAGCTGTTTAGGGTAGGCTTCCAATAGTATGGCATTCTTTATTTTAATTGTACTGATGGAAGCTACATTATTTATTTCATAGTAAATCCAAACACTTTCACCACTTACTTGGCTACCTGTGAAGGTAATTGCTTGAGGCTTACCATTGATAGAAACCGCAACCTTAGAGTTGATGTATTTTTTCAATTCAGCTTCAAAAGCGGCTGTTCTTGCATCTACTTTAATTACATCAGTAATGTGAGAAGTGTTTAGTTTTGTAGTAAACTTTAAAGTGTTGTTACCATCTATATAGTCTACTTTAGTCATTGTAGAGTAAAACTCACTAGGGAAGAAACTCATTACAAAACTCACTAAAGCGAAAATACCTAATATGTTTAAAAACTTTTTCATTATAATTGTTTTTTGTTATGTACTATAATCTCAATAATTATGCCAATACTAGAAATTGACACTAATGGCATATTTCTCATAAAAAGCTTTAATGTGTGCTACAGCTTCTTCGGCAGTATCTACCACACGGAACAGGTTGAGGTCTTCTGGAGAAATTAGCTTGTTTTCAAGTAGTGTATCTTTAAACCAGTCTAATAATCCGCTCCAAAACTTAGAACCTACTAAAACGATAGGGAATCTACCAATTTTATGGGTCTGTATTAAGGTAAGAGCTTCGGATAGTTCGTCTAGTGTTCCAAAACCACCAGGCATTACGATGAATCCTTGTGAATACTTTACAAACATTACCTTTCTTACAAAGAAATAATCAAAAGTCATGTTGTAGTCTTTGCTTATGTAAGGGTTAAAGTGTTGCTCAAAAGGAAGTTCAATGTTTAGCCCAATAGACTTACCCTTTGCTTCAAAGGCACCTCTATTCCCTGCTTCCATAATCCCAGGTCCGCCCCCCGTGATAACTCCAAATCCTAGTTCTGTTATTCTCTTCGCAATATCTACGGTCATTTGGTAATAAGGGTCGTCTTCTTTTAGTCTGGCAGAGCCAAATATAGAAACACAAGGTCCTAATTTTACCATACTTTCGTAGCCGTTTACAAGTTCGGCCATTACTTTAAATACCATCCAACTATCTTTGGTAATGCTTTCATCCCAAGTTTTAGGGCGGAAACTATCACTTATACGGTTGTCGGTAGAATCGTTATTACTATTATTGTCTATCATAAAAAATATTTTTCTGCTTCTGTTATGGCTTTAGGCTTGCCTACATCTATTAGTAGAGCATCATGCTCATAGCCTATAATTACTTTTTCATTCATTAGGTCTAAATACTCATCAATAATAGAGAATTTACCTTTTCGTTTAATTCTTGAGAAAATCTCTGAAGAAACACAATGTATTCCACTAAATGCTAACTCTTTGAATGTATCGTTGGTTTTGGATAGTTTTAGCTCTCCAGTATTTTTGTTAATCCAACCACATAAAATTTTATTTTGGTCAAAAAGGAGTTTTCTAGAACTTTCCCTGTCCGATACGGCAAGAGTTACCATTTGGTTTGATGATAAATGAAAATCTACAAACTTTGTAATATCAAGATTGGTTAGAATATCTGCATTCATCACCAAGAAGTGAGATTCTTTCTCTAATAAAGGTCTTGCAAACATCATACCACCACCAGTTTCTAAGAGTTCATTAGTTTCATCAGAAATTTCTATGTTGGCACCGAAATAATTATTTTCCTTGAGGAAATCTGAAATTTGATTTCCGAAATGATGTATGTTAATCACAAAATCATTGATACCAAATGATTGTAAATATTTAATATTTCGTTCTAAAAGGGGAATACCATTCACTTTAGCGAGAGCTTTCGGATGTTCGTCTGTAAAGGGTTTTAGTCTTGTGCCTTTGCCTGCTGCAAAAATCAGTGCTTTCATATAAGGTTATATTAGCTGGTTTTCTATAAAGTCTAGAATATCTTTGGCTACTTCTTTTTTTGATTTTAAATCAAATGTGTTGGTTGCTTTAGAAGTAATGATACTGACTTTATTGGTGTCTTTTTTGAATCCCGCCCCATTATCTTTAAGGGAATTGAGAACAATCATATCTAAGTTTTTCTTTTCCAATTTAGCTTTGGCGTTTTCTTCTTCGTTTTGTGTTTCTAAAGCGAAACCTACCAAAATTTGATGCTTTTTTTGTTCTCCCATTGCTTTGAGAATGTCAGGGTTTTTAACCAATTCTATGCTGAACTGCTCTTCTTGTTTTTTTATTTTTTCGGAAGCCACAACTTTGGGAGTATAATCGGCAACGGCGGCACTCGCAATGGCAATATCTACATCGTTATAGTATTTAAAAACTTCTTGGTACATTTCTTTTGCGGAAGTTACCGAGTGTAGTTCTATATTAGGGTGATGTGCGATTTCGTTAGAAGGTCCAGAGATAAGAATAACCTTTGCACCTCTTTGTGCAGCAGTTTCGGCTAAAGCGTAGCCCATTTTTCCAGAGGAATGATTGCCTATAAATCTCACAGGGTCTATAGCTTCGTAGGTTGGTCCAGCCGTGATGAGTATCTTTTTCTGATTGAGTTTTGAAGTAGAGTTTTGACTCTCAAAATACTCATGGATATGATTGAAAATAGTGCAAGGTTCAGCTAATCTACCGATACCAACCAAACCACTCGCGAGTTCGCCTTCTTCTGCTGGAATGATGTGGTTGCCAAATGTGGTTGCTAAATCTAAATTTCTTTTAGTAGAAGGGTGTTGATACATATCCAAATCCATTGCAGGAACAATAAATACAGGGCATTTAGCCGACAGATAGGTAGCGATTACAAGGTTATCACAAATTCCGTGAACCATTTTGGCTAAAGTGTTTGCTGTACATGGGGCAATAATCATAGCGTCAGCCCAAAGTCCTAGTTCTACATGGTTATTCCATTCTTCGTCTTCCGAAATAAGTTCAGATAAAACTTCATTCTTGGATAAAGTGGCTAAAGTTAATTTAGAAACAAACTTTTCAGCAGAGGGAGTTAATATAACCTTTACATTAGCTCCAGCCTTAACAAAATCTCTGACTAATAAATTGATTTTGTAGGCAGCTATTCCGCCTGTAATGGCTATTAGGATTTTTTTATTGTTCAAAATCATAGTGTCTTTTCACTTATAGGGCGACTAATATAGTTTTTTTATTTCAATATAGAAAAAAGCAAATAAAAAACGCTTCCTTTTCAAGTGGGAAGCGCTTTATATGTATAGCTTGATTTTTAAGCTTTTTCTTCTCTTCTTCTGAAGTAAACTTCGTCATCTAGCCACTCTCTTATTGCAATAGATGTAGGCTTAGGTAGTTTCTCATAAAGTTTAGAGATTTCTATCTGCTCTCTATTTTCAAAAACTTCTTCTAAAGTAGCATTGTGTACAGCAAACTCATCTAACTTATTGTGAAGCTCCGTGCGAATTTCTGCGTTTATCTGCTCAGCTCTTTTACCCATAATTACTATAGCTTCATAGATAGAGCCTACTTTTTCTTCTATTTTATCACGATTATAAGTAATAGTGTTTACTTCTGCTTTAGAATCTTTTACACTCATTTTAGGTGGGTATTTTATTGTTTAGGTCTGCAAAGATAAATAATTATATATAACAAAAAAAATGTTTTTTGAGTAAGCCTTATTTAGTAGCTTTTTCTTTTTCTTCTCTCTCCTTTTCTTTAGCCTTTAGTTCCTCTTTCTTTTGTTCTACAAGTTTCTCTAACTTAGAAAAGTTATCTAATTCAGTATTTAGTTTTTTTCTAAGGTCTAGAGCGGTTTTAGAAATATCCGTGTTTGGATAATTTTTTTCCATGAGATAAGTATAAGCTACGGCATGTTCTAATCTTTCTCTCTTAAGTTCAAACCTAGAATCTATGGCTAGTTTAGCTTTTGCGTCCATAAGCATAGTTTCTATTTTTGGACGAAGTTTTGTAGATGGGAAATCATCTAAAACATTCTCAAAAGCGATGATAGCAGATTTTAGCTCTAGCATTTTATAGTATTGACGAGCATTCTCATACGCTTTAAACTCAAGCTTGTAAGAGAGTTCGTTTATTAGTTCGTTGATGTTCTTAGCTCTTTCGGAGTTAGGATAATTAGTTAGAAAGTTTTGTAACTCATTTATTGCTAATTCTGTATCCTTTTGGTCTAGGTTGTAATCCATAGAGCCTTGGTAGTAGCAAATAGCAGACATGTAAGCGGCTTCTTCCTTTCTAGGGTCGCTGGCGAGAGCATTATTGGTTGAAAATCTTTTGAACTGATGTCCGGCTATTCTATATTGTTTGTCGTAGTAGTTAGCATAAGCCGACTTAAATAAGATATCAGAGGCCTCATCTGTACCAGAAATTAGATTCTGAACTCTTTCGTATAAACTTAGAGCTTCCTTCCATTTCTTCTTGGTGTACATTTCATTAGCTGTTTTTAGAATCAGATCTTTATCAGCACTTTTCATTGCTAGGTCGTATTGTCTGTTACAAGATACCGAAAGCAGAGCTAATGAGAGTATGAGAATGTATTTCTTCATTATTTATTTAAATTATATAATTTGCAAAAATAAACCTTTTTTACTAAATCTTTTCTTTTTATGAAATTTTAACATAGAAAGGGTGTTGATGTTTGTTTTTGAGGTGTTTTGGTGAAAAAATAGAGTAATATTATGTACCTTTGTACGAGTTAAAATTAAATTTAATGAGGAAGAAAACTTACCTTGTTACAGGAGGGAGTGGTTTTATTGGTTCTCATCTTGTTGAAATTTTGTTGAAATGTGGACATTCTGTCATAAATGTGGACAATTTTGATGATTTCTACGATTACAAAATAAAAATACAAAATACTTTAGATTCAGTAGGAGTAACAACAAATTTTGAATTTGAAAATAAAGATTCTGATATTACAAAGTTAGCCTCTTTGGTTAATAAAGATAATTATAAAATTTATTATCAGGATATTAGAGATAAAGAAGGACTAGGGGAAATATTTAAAAATCATCGTCCTGATGTGGTGATTCACTTGGCGGCTTTGGCAGGTGTTCGCCCTTCCATAGAAAGACCTTTGGAATATCAAGAAGTGAATATCAAAGGTACTATGAATCTTTGGGAAGTGGCTAAAGATTTAGGTGTTTGTAAATTTGTAATAGCTTCTTCTTCTAGTGTTTATGGTAATAATGAGAAAATTCCATTTTCGGAAGAGGATAATGTGGATAGACCAATTTCGCCTTATGCAGCCACTAAAAAATGTGTGGAAATTTTGGGACATACTTACCACCATTTGTATGGTATGGATATGGTTCAGTTGAGATTTTTTACAGTTTATGGCCCTAGGCAACGCCCTGATTTAGCGATACATAAATTTACCAAAATAATTAAAGAGAACGAGCTGGTGCCATTTTATGGTGATGGCAATACGGCTAGAGATTACACTTTTATCGATGATATCATTGATGGTATAATGAAGTCTATAAAATATGTAGAAGATAATACAGGGGTTTATGAAATTTTTAATTTAGGTGAAAGTGAGGTAGTCCCTTTACATAAAATGCTGTCAACCATAGAGGAAGAGCTGGGTGTTAAGGCTACTCTTAATAAATTACCAATGCAGGCAGGAGATGTGCAAAAAACCAATGCAGATATTAGAAAGGCACAACAGAAAATAGGCTATGCACCAACTACAAACTTCCAAAATGGCATAAAAAAGTTTGTGGAATGGTTTTTGAGAAAGTAGTCGCAAGTATTTATAAATTAACCTTTAATTATAACTTTAAAGATAAAGAATAATTCACTTTATTTTTTATTTTTGCAAAAAATATAGAATATTATGTACTGGACATTAGAATTGGCATCTTATTTAAGTGATGCCCCTTGGCCAATGACAAAAGCGGAGCTTATAGACTACGCTATTAGAACAGGTGCTCCAATGGAAGTAGTAGAAAACCTTCAGGCGATAGAAGACGAAGGCGAAATCTATGAGAGCATAGAGGAAGTATGGAGCGATTATCCTACGGACGAAGACTTCCTTTGGAACGAAGACGAATATTAAAATTAAACACAATTGTGAGACTTGCAGCATTATGGCTGTAAGTTTCCTTTTTAGTTACTATCAAAAAGCACCAGCATTATAGCTGAAAAAATGAACAATTAGATTATGAGTTTTTTAAACACAATCCTTAAAAGTTTCCTCGGAAATAAAAATGAAAAAGACCTTAAAGAGGTAAAGAAAGTAGTTGCTAAAATAAAAGCTGTTGAGCCAGAAGTAGGAAAACTTTCGGACGATGGTTTGAGACAAAAAACAGAAGAATTTCAGAATAAAATTAAAGAAGCTACCTCTAAAATAACCTCACAAGTAGAAGAGCTTAAGGAGAAAATTAAAACCTCTAAAGATGTTGATGAAAAAGAAGCTTTATTCAACAAAATAGAAGAGCTTAAAAAAGAAGCCTATCAGATAGAAGAGAAAGTACTTACAGATATTCTTCCTGAGGCCTTTGCGGTTTTAAAAGAAACGGCACGAAGATGGGCTCAAAATGGAGAAATTAGAGTAAAAGCTAACGATAGAGATAGAGCTTTAGCAGCAACCAAAGACTTCGTTGTGATAGAAGGTGATGAGGCAGTATGGTTAAATCATTGGGATGCCGCAGGGACTAAGGTGCAGTGGGATATGGTTCATTACGATGTTCAGTTTATAGGAGGTGTGGTGCTACATGGTGGTAAGATAGCAGAGATGGCGACTGGGGAAGGTAAAACTTTAGTAGGTACGCTACCTATTTACCTTAATGCCTTACCAGGAAGAGGAGTGCATGTGGTAACGGTGAATGACTACCTTGCGAGAAGAGACTCCGCTTGGATGGGACCATTGTACGAATTCCACGGACTTAGTATAGATTGTATTGATAACCATCAGCCTAACTCTGATGCTAGAAGAAAGGCTTATCAATGTAACATTACTTACGGAACTAATAACGAGTTTGGTTTCGATTACCTAAGAGATAATATGGTAAATTCGCCTAACGAAATGGTACAGGGTGAACTTAACTATGCTATCGTAGATGAGGTGGACTCTGTATTGATAGATGATGCTAGAACGCCTTTGATTATATCTGGTCCAGTGCCTCAGGGAGACAGACAAGAATTTGATGTACTTAAGCCTTCCGTAGATAGAATTGTAGATGTTCAGAAGAAGACGGTTTCTACAATATTCCACGAAGCAAAAAAACTAATTGCTCAAGGAAATACTAAAGAAGGTGGCTTTAAACTTTTACAAGCGTACAGAGGTTTACCTAAAAATAGACAACTGATAAAATTCCTTTCAGAAACGGGTAATAAAGCTCTTTTACAGAAAGTAGAAGCACAATATATGCAAGATAACAATCGTGAAATGCCAAAGGTAGATAAAGACCTTTATTTCGTGATTGATGAAAAAAATAATCAGATAGACCTTACAGACAAGGGAGTTGAGTACATGTCTCAAGGAAACTCCGATCCTAATTTCTTCGTTCTACAAGATATAGGAACTGAATTGGCGGAATTAGAAGCACAGAACTTACCTAAAGAAGAAGAGTTTGCTAAGAAAGAGGAATTGTTTAGAGACTTTGCTGTAAAATCAGAGAGGATACACACGCTTAACCAACTTCTAAAGGCATACACCCTTTTTGAAAAAGACGACCAATATGTGGTAATGGATGGTGAAGTGAAGATTGTAGATGAGCAAACGGGTCGTATTATGGAAGGACGCCGTTATTCAGATGGTCTGCACCAAGCTATAGAAGCTAAAGAAAATGTAAAGATAGAAGCAGCTACTCAGACTTTTGCTACAATTACTCTTCAGAACTATTTCCGTATGTACAACAAGTTAGCGGGTATGACGGGTACTGCCGAAACAGAGGCGGGCGAATTCTGGGAAATCTATAAATTAGATGTGGTGGTGATTCCAACCAACCGTCCGATACAAAGAAATGATAAACACGATTTAGTATACAAAACCAATCGTGAAAAATATAATGCTGTAATAGAAGAAGTGGAGAAATTAACTTCGGCGGGAAGACCTGTTTTAGTGGGTACGACTTCGGTAGAAATTTCGCAACTACTTTCTAAAGCATTACAATTAAGAAAAATTCCGCACCAAGTACTCAATGCTAAACTTCACAAAAAGGAGGCAGAGATTGTAGCCGAAGCAGGAAGAGCGGGTGTCGTAACCATAGCAACCAATATGGCGGGTCGTGGTACCGATATTAAACTAAGCAAAGAAGTGAAAGATGCTGGAGGTTTGGCTATTATTGGTACAGAAAGACATGATTCTCGCCGTGTGGATAGACAGTTGAGAGGTCGTGCAGGAAGACAGGGAGACCCAGGTAGCTCACAATTCTATGTATCGTTGGAGGATAATTTGATGCGTCTTTTCGGTTCAGAAAGAATTGCGAAAATGATGGATAGGCTAGGGCATAAAGAGGGCGAAGTAATACAACACTCTATGATTACTAAGTCTATTGAAAGGGCACAGAAGAAAGTGGAGGAAAACAACTTTGGTATTCGTAAAAGGCTGTTGGAGTACGATGATGTAATGAATAAGCAGAGAGATGTGATTTATAAGAGAAGAAAGAACGCACTCTTTGGAGACCACTTAAAGTATGATATTGCTAATATGATATTTGATGTGTCTCACTCTATTGTTAATCAGACTAAGATGCACGGAGATTACAAAGATTTTGAGTTTGAAGTTATTAAATACTTCACTATGGAGGCTCCTGTTTCTGAGGCTGATTTCAAAAACAAGACAGTTAAGGAACTTACCGATATCGTCTTCAAAAAGGCTCAAGAAGATTATGAAATGAAACTTAATCTGCTTAAAGAAAAGTCGTTCCCGATTATTGAAAATGTGTACCAAAACCAAGGTAATATGTTTAAGATGATACAAGTGCCTTTTAGTGATGGTACTAAGACAATGACTATTCTCGCAGATCTTAAAGAAGCATACGAAACGCAGTGTGATAGTCTTATCAACGATTTCGAGAAAAACATCTGCTTATCTATTATTGATGAGAATTGGAAACTCCATCTAAGAGAAATGGACGATTTACGCCGTTCTTCTCAAGGAGCAGTTTATGAGCAGAAAGATCCGTTGGTAATTTATAAACAAGAGTCTTTCCACTTGTTTAGTGAGATGGTAGATAAAATCAATAAGGAGATTATTTCTTTCCTTTATAAGGGGGAAATACCAGCATAAGATTTTTATTGAAAATATTGAAAGGCTTTCCAAATCTATATAGGAAAGCCTTTTTGCTATAAAAAAATAAAATTGTACTTTTAGACTTTGTAAATTAATCGTGTTTTTATGACAGTTTCAAATTTGTCAAGCCGTATGGCTTTGGGAATAGATATAGGAGGTACCAACACTAAGTTTGGTTTGGTGAATCATAGAGGAGAAATTTTAGGAAAGGGAAGAATAAAAACAGACTATGATGATATAGATGATTTTATAAATGCACTCTATAAAGAAATAGAACCTATATTAGAACAACACGATGCTAAAAGCCAATTAGAAGGTATAGGCATAGGAGCTCCTAACGGTAACTACTATAAAGGGACTATAGAAAATGCACCTAACCTCAAATGGAAAGGAATAGTGCCTCTAGCAGAGAAAATTACTGCGAAATTTGAGGTGCCGTGTAAGGTAACTAATGATGCCAACGCAGCGGCTTATGGAGAAATGATGTTTGGGGCCGCAAGAGGAATGAAAGATTTTATAATGATAACTCTAGGTACAGGTGTTGGGAGTGGAGTTATTGCTAACGGTCAGTTGGTGTACGGTCATGATGGTTTTGCGGGGGAACTAGGGCATACCATAGTAAAACCAGGGGGAAGAAAGCATTGGAGTACAGGTTCGGAAGGGAGTTTAGAGGCTTACGCTTCTGCAACAGGTATTGCGATAACGGCTAAAAAGATGAGGGCAGAGTTTCCAGAGTCTATGCTTAATAATTACCCAGAGGAACAGATTAACGCTAAAACAGTACACGAGTGTGCTTTGGCAGGAGACCCTACGGCAATAGAAGTCTTTAGATATACTGGTCAAAAGTTGGGAGAAGCATTGGCTAATTTTGTGATGTTTTCTTCTCCGGAGGCTATTTTATTATTTGGTGGTGTTATAAAGGCGGGAGATTTCATTCTAAAACCAACAAGGCTGCATATGGAGAGAAACTTATTACCTATATTTAGAGGTAAAGTAAAATTAGTTTTTAGTGAGCTAGACGAAGCAGATGCAGCAATATTAGGAGCGAGCTCTCTAGTTTGGGAAAAATAATTATTTACAAATTGATATAAATAAAAAAGGAGAACCAATTGTGTTCTCCTTTTTTTATTTGAATTCTATAATGATTCTTTAGCTTATAGGCTAACTCTTCTAAATCCTACGATTTCTACATCATCACCGAAAGACTTCACATATTCAGCTACTTTTTTGCTGTCGTCTTTAATGAAGTTTTGGTCTAATAATGCTTTCTCTTGGTCTAGAGTTGTGTTATCACTGATGAATCTTTGGATTTTACCAGGAATAATTTTATCCCAAATTTGCTCAGGCTTACCTTCTGTTTTTAGTTCTGCTTTAGCATCTTCTTCAGCTTGTTTTAGAACTTCTTCAGTAAGTTGTGCATAAGAGATGTATTTAGGTACATTCTTCAAAGGCTTACCTAAACGAACTAGTTCTTCGTTTTCTTTCTCGATTACAGCAATACGAGCTTCAGTTTCGCTAGCGATGTAAGCTGGATCAAAATCTTTGTAAGAAAGCGTTTCAGCTCCCATAGAAGCTACCTGCATAGACACATCTTTAGCTAAATCTGCAGCTTGGTCGAAGCTTTTAGAAAGAGCAGTGATAGCAGCTATTTTATTTCCTACGTGGATATAAGCTCCTAGATAAGCACCTTTAATAGTTTCAAATGCACCGATTTCAATTTTCTCTCCGATAACCCCAGTTTGCTCGATAAGTTTATCAGCTACGGTCATTCCTCCGAAGTCAGAAGCTAAAAACTCTTCTTTGCTAGAGTAGTTAATTGCTTGTTCAGCTAATTTGTGAGCTAGTGCTACGAAATCTTCGTTTTTAGCTACGAAGTCAGTCTCACAATTAAGAGCGATAATAGCACCTGCAGTGTTGTCTGCATTTACTTTAGCAATAACAGCTCCTTCCGCAGACTCTCTGTCAGCTCTATTAGCAGCTACTTTTTGTCCTTTTTTTCTAAGGATTTCTATTGCTTTATCAAAATCTCCTTCAGCTTCTACTAAAGCTTTTTTGCAGTCCATCATTCCTGCCCCTGTAGTGTTTCTTAGTTTTGCAACATCTGCTGCAGCTGGTGAATACATAATAATAATATTTTTAGTTATTTTTTTATCTCTATATTTGGGTCTCTAAATAAACCCGTGCAAAGATAATAATTTTAGCATAAACTAAAAATAGAGTTTTTGCGTTGTTTTAGATAACGAGTAAAGAGTTTAAATTATAAGAGAGATGAGAATGAAATTTAAAATACTAATGATATGTGGACTACTTTTTAGTACGGTTTTATGGGTAAATGCACAATCAAAATATACACCTCAACAGGTGGAGACATCTGACGATATTAAGGTAATTGCTAATTTTATAAAGTATAATCCAGACCACCCTGATACGCCTAAATTTAAGGCTAAACTTTATAATATACTTAATGGTAATACCTCAAATGATTCTAAAAAGAAAACAGCATCTACTCCAGTAGTGGTAGAAAAAAAAACATCATCTAAGACAACTAATAATACTAAAAATAATTCTTCTAAGACAGAAAATGAGAAAGCTGCTGATATGATTAACCATCTTTTAGGCGATACACCTAACGAAAATGAGGCTTATTTTTCTGTAAGAAATAAGTCCAAATGTCCAATTATCCTTAAAATTAGTGATGGTAGAAGGACATTAGAACTAAATATCCCAGCTTTAGGTAGAAATGCGACTTTATTACAAAAAGGGACTTATCAATTTTCATCTACGGTATGCAATGCTCAGTTTAGCACTTCTAAAAAGGTAACTGATGATATGGAAATGGTCCTAGGGAACTAAATATAAATAAAAAAGAGGTTGTTTTATCAACCTCTTTTTTGTTACCCTTTAAATCTACCCATTGAAATAAATTTATCTTGTCTTTGAGATTCTAGCTCCTTAGCCGAGAATTTCTTAAAGGCTTTGATGTTATTTAAGATGGAGCTTTTTACATTTTGGTAAGCTACACTTGGGTCGTAGTGGGCTCCTCCTAGAGGTTCTTCTATAATACCGTCTATAATTTTTTCTTTGAGAGAGTCTTGTGCTGTTAGTTTCATAGTAGAGGCAGCCTCTTCCTTATGTTCCCAGTTTCTCCACAAGATAGCAGAGCAGTTTTCAGGAGAAATTACAGAGTACCAAGAGTTCTCCATCATATAAACTTTGTTACCAACACCTATACCTAAAGCACCACCACTAGCACCTTCGCCGATTACATAGCAGAAAATAGGGGTTTTAAGTTGGCACATTTCGTAGATGTTTCTTGCAATAGCCTCGCCTTGACCTCTTTCTTCCGCTTCTAGACCAGGATAAGCCCCTGGTGTATCTATAAAAGTAACCACAGGAATATTAAATTTCTCTGCTAATTTCATTAGTCTAAGAGCTTTTCGGTAGCCTTCAGGATTACTCATTCCGAATCTTCTGTGTTGTCTTTCTTTGGTCGTTCGCCCTTTTTGAGTGCCTATAAACATTACAGACTGTCCTTCAATTTTGGCTAAACCACCCACCATCGCGGTATCATCTGCGAAGTTTCTATCACCGTGCATTTCTACAAAGCTGCCTTCGTCTGCAATTCCTTTGATGTAATCTAAAGTGTAAGGTCTGTTAGGGTGGCGAGACAACTGTACCCTTTGCCAAGGCGTAAGATTACCGTATATCTCTTTCTTTTTCTTATTGATTTTATCTTCTATTTGGCTACACGCCGTTTTCATATCCACGCCACTTTCTTCGCCTACTAGAGAGCACTTTTCGTACTGCTCCATAAGTTCTTTTATAGGGGTTTCAAAATCTAAATATTCCATATTGATGAGATAATTTACCGTTCAAATTTAATAATTTTTTAATAAAAGAGATTTTACTTTAAAACCTCCAACGCCTTTTTTAATCTGTTAAGGCTTTCTTCTTTGCCAATGATTGCCATCAAATCTGGTACATCGGGACCTTTTAGCTCCCCAACGAGTGCCAAACGCAAAGGCATCATTACTTTACCCATACCTAAAGAATGTTCTGTTGCAAAATCGTGAATGGCATTTTTGATGGTTTCTGCATCGAAAGAAATAGCTTCTAGTACAGTTGTTAGAGCAGACATTACTCCGTGAGTATCTTCCTTCCAAGCTTTTTTAACGGCTTTCTCATCAAAAGATTGAGGGGCTTCAAAAAAGAACTTTCCTTCCTCGTAGATATCCTTTACAAAAGTGGCTCTTTCTTTCATTAGAGAAACTATTTTCAGAAGTACCTCATCAGAAATTTGTTCAGAATTAACGCCTTCTATTTGTTTTAATTCTTCCAAAAGTTGGTCGTTAGATTTTTGTTGTAGATATTGATGGTTGAACCACTTCGCTTTGTCTAAACTAAATCTAGCACCTGCTTTGTGTACTTTGTAGAGGTCAAACTCCTGAACCATCTCTTCCATAGATAAAATTTCTTTATCGTCTGCTGGAGTCCAGCCGAGGAGGGCTACCATATTTATAAACGCCTCTGGGAAATAGCCAGATTCTCTGTACCCTTTCCAAACTTCTCCGCTTTCGGGGTCTTGGAAATCTAATGGGAAAACAGGGAACCCAAACTTAGCTCCATCTCTTTTACTTAGTTTACCTTTGCCTTCTGGCTTTAATATCAATGATAAATGAGCGAACTCTGGAGCGTCCCAACCCATAGCTTCATATAGGAGTACGTGCAACGCCATAGATGGCAACCACTCTTCTCCCCTAATTACGTGAGTAATTTTCATTTCGTGGTCATCAATAATATTAGCGAAATGATAGGTTGGCATTCCGTCGTTTTTCACTAAAACTTTATCGTCTAAGTCGTTGGTATTTACGCTGAAATCCCCTCTGATAATATCCTTGAGGCTTACAATTCTGTCCACAGGCATTTTAAACCTTACCACATAAGGTGTTTTTTCTGCAAGTAGTTGCTCTACCTCTTCTTTAGGAAGGCTGATGCTATTTCTCAATCTGCCACGAGCTCTGTAATTGTACGCAAAAACGTCGCCTCTGCTTTCAAACTCTTTTCGGATAGCATCTAACTCTTCTGGAGTGTCAAAAGCGATGTAAGCATAATCTGTTTTTAATATTTGGTCAGTATATTGGTCGTAGATACTTCTTCGTTCCGACTGTCTGTATGGAGCATAAGGACCACCATGTTTAGGGCTTTCATCAGGGACGATGCCACACCATTCTAATGCTTCCATGATGTATTCTTCAGCACCTTCTACATATCTAGCAGAGTCGGTATCTTCTATTCTAAGGACAAAATCGCCTCCATGATGTTTTGCAAACAAATAGTCGTATAATGCCGTTCTTACACCTCCCAAATGTAAAGCTCCCGTAGGACTTGGTGCAAAACGAACGCGTACTTTTTCCATATTTTGATAATTCTTTTTTGAAACAGCAAATTTACAGAATGTAAACGCAAGTTTCTAATATTATTGAAGTTTTTTGGCACAAAAAGAATTTATGAAACTGATATTTATGGGTTCTTATGATGTCTAAACAAAACAGAAAAAGTATTATCTTTGCTCGGTATGGCAACAAAGGTTCTCTTCAATACGGTGGTAAATTGGTTCATTCGCCAAAGAATGGATCAGATACAAAATTTTATTAAGCATCCTATAGAAACACAAAAGGGTATTCTTTTTTCACAACTCTTCAAAGCTGAAGAAACGGTGTACGGAAAAGAATACGGATTTAAAAATATTTCTAGCTATCAGGATTTTTGTAATCAAGTTCCCATTGTAACCTATGAAGATTTTGAGCCTTATATAGAAAGGGCAAGAAAAGGCGAAAAAGATGTAATATGGAATGGCTACATCAGAAAATTCGCAAAGTCTTCTGGAACCACTAATGCTAAAAGTAAATTTATCCCAATTTCTGATGAAAGTCTAGAGGATTGTCACTTCAAAGCAGGGAAAGATTTAGTGTCTATCTACGCCAACAATCACCCAGAAAACACTTTATTTCAATATAAAAATTTAAGACTCGGAGGAAGCTCAGAGCTATATGAGGATTTTAATACTAAGTTTGGAGATTTATCGGCGATTTTAATAGAAAATTTGCCTTTTTGGGTAGAAATTACCACCACACCTAGCAAAAAAACCTCACTGATGTCCGAGTGGGAAACTAAACTGAAAGCCATTGTATCCGAAGTAAGGCAAGAAGATGTAGGAAGCCTTACAGGAGTGCCTAGCTGGATGATGGTGCTATTACAACGCATCTTGAAAGAAACAGGCAAAGGTTCCATCTCTGAACTTTGGCCTAATTTGGAAGTGTTTTTCCACGGAGGGATTAGCTTTAAACCTTATAGAGAGCAATACAAGGAGCTCATTGGGAAAGACATCAATTATTACGAAATTTACAACGCTTCCGAAGGGTTTTTCGGCATTCAAGATAGATCTGATAGTGATGAAATGTTACTAATGTTAGATTATGGGATTTTCTACGAATTTATTCCTATGGAACATTTTTCCGAGACCAATCTTAAGGCAATTCCGCTAGAAGAGGTAGAAGTGGGTAAAAACTATGCTGTGGTAATTACTACTAATGGAGGGCTTTGGCGTTACTTAATAGGCGACACCGTGAGATTTACCAGCACCGACCCTTATCGCATCAAAATATCGGGAAGAACCAAACACTACATCAACGCTTTTGGAGAGGAATTGATGATTGATAATGCCGAAATGGCTTTGCAAAAAGCGTGTGAAGCAACCGCTGCTAAGATAACTGACTATACCGCCGCTCCTATCTTTATGAAAGGAAGTGAAAGTGGGGCTCACGAGTGGGTTATAGAATTCAGCCAAGTTCCTAACGATATGGCAACTTTTGAAAAGGTGTTTGACGAAACTTTAAAAGCCATCAACTCCGACTACGAAGCCAAGCGTTATAATGATATGACGCTTAAAAAGCCTGTGATTCATATCGCTAGAGCTAACTTATTTTACGATTGGTTGGAAAGTAGAGGGAAACTAGGTGGACAAAACAAAGTTCCTCGTCTAAGCAACGATAGGGAATATATAGACCCTATTCTTGAACTAAATAGATAGTATAGTTAATTTTTTTGGTAAGTTAAATTCTCTTACTTTTCAAAAAGCATTTTGGTAATAAAATCTTTATCGCCTTTACCTCTAGCGGGAGAGTATTCTCTACCATAAAAAATAATTTGCAGATGTAAGCTATTCCATTTGTCTTTTGGAAAAATCTTTTTAGCATCTTTTTCGGTTTCGGTTACATTTTTTCCAGAAGTGAGTTTCCATTGAGTCATCAGTCTATGGATATGAGTATCCACAGGAAAAGCAGGAACGCCAAAGGCTTGGCTCATCACTACTGAAGCCGTCTTGTGTCCCACACCAGGTAAGGCTTCCAACTCTTCAAAAGATTGGGGAACTATGCCTTGGTGTCGTTCTACCAATAGCTCTGCCATTGCTTTAAGGTTTTTAGCTTTGGTGTTTGAAAGACCTATTTCTTTAATTAAATTTTTAATTTCATCAATTTCCAACTCTTTCATTTTGAAAGGAGTGTCTGCTACGGCAAATAGGTGGGGCGTTACTTCATTTACTTTCTTGTCGGTAGTTTGTGCCGAAAGAGCCACGGCAACTAGCAAGGTGTATGGGTCTTTGTGGTCTAGAGGTATAGGCGTTTCGGGATATAGGCGTTCTAACTCTTGTATGATGATTTCGGCTCTTTGTTTTTTGGTCATTTTAAACTAAATTTGGGACAAAAATAAACATTATGATAAACATAGGTGATAGCCTTCCTGCTTTTACAGTAAAAAATCAAGACGGAAAAGAGGTGAGTGCATCAGACTTTAAGGGTAAAAAATTAGTGATATTCTTTTATCCTAAAGCCAATACGCCAGGGTGCACAGCAGAGGCGTGTAATTTAAGCGAGAACTACGAGTCTTTACAAAAGCAAGGCTATATTCTTTTGGGTGTGAGTGCCGATTCTGTGGAAAAACAAAAGAAATTTTACGATAAATTTAACTTCCCTTACGACCTTCTAGCCGATGAAGAAAGGCAAATCATAGAGGCTTTTGGGGTATGGCAACTTAAAAAGTTTATGGGAAAGGAGTTTATGGGTATCGTTCGTACCACCTTTATTTTTGATGAAAATGGTGTGTGTACAAGAATTATAGATAAAGTAAAAACAAAGGAGCATTCGGCTCAAATATTAGAATCTTAAATTTATTATTAGTTATGAAGTTTAAACATTTGTATTTAGGAGTGGCTGCTGTGGCTTTGGTGTCTTGTAGCACTCAACAAAAAACCGCTAAAATGAATTATCCTGAAACTAAAAAAGTAAACCATACCGATACTTACTTTGGTACACAAGTACAAGACCCTTACCGTTGGCTGGAGGACGACCGTGCGGAGGATACCAAAGATTGGGTAAAGAGACAAGTGGCTTTTACGCAGAACTATCTAGACCAAATCTCTTTCCGTGACGAGATTAAAGCTCAACTGAAAGATATGTGGAACTACGAAAAAATTTCTGCTCCTTTTAAAGAGGGTGATTATACCTATTTCTACAAAAATGACGGGCTACAAGCTCAATCAGTATTGTATAGAAAAGATAAGAATGGCAATACAGAGGTATTCTTAGACCCTAATCAGTTTTCTAAAGATGGGACAACTTCTCTAGCGGGTATTTCGTTTAATAAGAAAGGTAATTTAGTAGCTTATAAAATTTCGGAAGGTGGTAGCGATTGGAACAAAATCATCATCTTAGATGCAATTACTAAAAAACAAATAGACGAAACTTTAGTAGATGTTAAATTTAGTGGGATTTCTTGGTTAGGAGACGAAGGTTTTTTCTACTCTAGCTACGATAAACCAGATGGAAGTGTACTTTCTGCTAAGACCGATATGCATAAGGTGTATTTCCACAAGTTAGGAACTAAGCAGTCTCAAGACCAACTTATCATAGGTGGCGAAAACTTTAAGAGAAGATATATCGGAGCTGAAGTTTCCGAAGACCAGCGTTATCTTATCCTTTCTGCGGCTAACGCAACTAGTGGTAACGAGCTTTACATTAAAGATTTAAAAAACAATACAGATTTTGTTCCTATTCAACAAGGATATGACTATAACACTAATGTGTTAGATACTAAAGGAGATTATATCTATGCTCTTACGGATAAAGGAGCTCCAAATATGAGGTTAGTGAAGTTTGATATTAAAAAGCCTAGCGTTTTGACAGATGTGATTCCTGAAACGGAAAATGTACTAAGAGTATCCACAGGAGGAGGCTATATCTTTGCTAATTATATGAAAGATGCCGTAACATTAGTACAGCAGATGGATTACAACGGAAAGAAAGTGAGAGATATTACTCTTCCGGGTAAAGGCACCGCAGGAGGATTTTCTGGTAAAGATTCTGAAAAAGAATTGTACTATGCTTTCACAAGCTATATTACACCTAATACGATTTATAAATTCAATGTAGAAACGGGAGCATCTTCGGTGTATCAAAAGCCAAAGGTTAAATTTAATCCAGATGATTTTGTTTCGGAGCAAGTGTTCTACACTTCTAAAGATGGCACTAAAGTTCCAATGACTATCAACTATAAAAAAGGTATTAAGCTAGATGGTAAAAATCCTACGATTCTTTATTCTTACGGAGGGTTTAATATTAGTTTAACGCCTTCGTTCTCTGTGGTAAATGCGGTATGGATGGAAAACGGAGGCATCTACGCTGTGCCTAACATTAGAGGTGGTGGCGAGTATGGTAAAAAATGGCACGATGCAGGAACCAAAATGCAAAAGAAAAATGTATTTAATGATTTTATAGCGGCTGGCGAATACTTACAATCTAAAGGTTATACTTCTCCTGAATTTATGGCACTTTCTGGGCGTTCTAACGGAGGTCTGCTTGTGGGTGCTACAATGACGATGCGTCCTGACCTTGCCAAAGTAGCTTTCCCTGGGGTGGGTGTTTTGGATATGTTGAGGTATCACACCTTTACTGCAGGAGCAGGGTGGGCGTACGATTATGGTACGGCACAAGATAGCAAAGAGATGTTTGAATATCTAAAATCTTACTCTCCTGTACACAATGTTAAGAAAGGCGTTTGCTACCCTTCTACTATGATTATTACTAGCGACCACGACGATAGGGTAGTTCCTGCACACTCGTTTAAGTTTGGAGCAGAATTACAAGAAAAACAGACTTGTTCTAACCCAGCACTTGTTAGAATAGAAATGAATGCAGGACATGGAGCGGGGCGTTCTACCGACCAAGTGATAGGCGAAAATGCCGACTTAATGAGCTTTGCTCTTTATGAAATGGGCATTAGAAATCTTAAAAAGTAAGGTATAATGCACGCCTTCAAAATAAAAAATCCAACACGATAATCGTGTTGGATTTTTTATTTCAAGTAATCTTCTACAATGTGCCATAATGGAGCGTTGTAACTTCTAAAAAAGTTGATATGTCCGATATCGTTTTTAGGAGAAAGTTCAGATTTTATGATATGATATTCTGGTTTCAGATTATGATAAGTGTTCATTAAACTTTTAACACCTTTTTCTGTGAGCCAGTTGTCATCATCGGCATAGAGAACCAAAGTATCCTGATGAAGGTGCTCTGTATAGTTATAAGACATCTCTAGGAGTTTAAGAGTAGATTTTTTGTTAAGAATAAGCCTTCTCCAATCGTAAGCCACACCCTTTGGAAGAGATTCTCCTAGACCAAGAATAGAGGCAGGGAAATACCCTAACATTTCGGTAAGCATAGGTTGCAGTATACCAAAACCTAGGTAAGCAGCCCATCTAGTTTTAGAATCTAAGTGTTTTACATAAGCGTCTTGAGCTCCTATAAATATTATCTTTTTAAAAATATTAGTGTCTGGGTTCATTCCTGTAATCAAAGCTCCTACAGAATGCCCCATAATATATTTCTCGTAATGAGAGAAATGTATTTTGATGTAGTTGGTTAATGTTTTATAGTCTTCGGTTCCCCATAGCCTCATACTGGCTTTAAAGCCTTTTATTTTAGCGGGTTTAGAAGATGCGATACCTCTATAATCATAAGTAATTACCGTGTATCCTTTCGCCATTAGGTATTTGGCAAAATTGTAATAGACATATTGTTTTACTCCTGTTGCTGAATTGATGAGTAATAATTTACCATTCGTATTCTCTGCTTCTGGTTTAAAGAGGCTTACCGCAAGAGGGTAGCCATCGGAAGTGGTAAGGGTGAATTCACTCATAAGTTGCTTAGGTATTTAAGCTGAAATTGAGAGCCATCAAAAACACCATAAGAATAGTAAGAAATCCAATCGCCTAGATTAACATAAGAGGCTCCTGCTCCCACTTCCAAAATCATTGGGAGGTGTCTGTGCCCAAATACGAAATAGTCTATGTGTTCTGATTTTAGTTTTTCTTTGGAATACTGTATTAAGAACTCCTTATCTTCGCCCAAAAATTCTTTGTCTTCTTCTCCACTTATCATTTTGTTTTTTTGAGAAAGGTACAGGGCAATCCTCATTGAAATATCGGGGTGAATCCACTTGAACAACCACTGAGCTAGAGGGTTGGTAAATACCTTTTTCATTCTTTTGTAGCCCTTATCGCCAGGACCTAAACCATCGCCGTGGGCAAGGAGAAACCTTTTGCCATTGATGGTGGCGTATCTTTTTTCAAAAAAAACGGGTATTCCGAGTTCTTTCTCAAAGTAGTCTTTCATCCATAGGTCGTGGTTACCTACAAAAAAGTAGAGGTCTATGCCTTGGTCTTTAAGTTCGGCTAATTTACCAAGCACCCTCACGAAGCCTTTAGGAACTACAAACTGCCACTCGTGCCAAAAATCAAACAAATCTCCCATAAGGAACAGCACTTGTGCATCTTCCCGAATGTCTTCTAGCCATTGCACAAACTTTTGTTCTCTAAGTTTACTGGCTTCTAGAGTGGGAGCGCCGAAGTGCTGGTCGGAAGCGAAGTAGATTTTTTTTCCGTCTTCTAAGGTAATCGTCATAGCGTTAGTAACATCTGTTTTAAAAGACTAATTCTCCTCTGCAAACCATTCTCCGTAGGAGTTTTCTGTTTCGTGGAGTTTTAGATAGGCTAGTTGCACAGACTCGGGGAGCCTGTTTTTGATTTTAGTTGCAATGTCGTAAAGCATATTTTCGCAAGTAGGCTGGTAGTTGCAGAATATTACTTTGTGTCCTTTTTCTTCTAACTCTTTCCCTAAGCTGATATGTGGTGAGTTGGCATTGAGCAAGACGGCGTGGTCCCACACATTTACAATTTCTTCTTTCACAATCTTTTTAATATCCCCAAAATCTACTACCATTCCGTTTTTAGGGTGGTCTAAATCATTGATAGGAACGCCTTTCACGGTAACAAATAGTTTGTACGAATGCCCGTGCATATTCTTGCACTTGCCATCGTAGTTGTAAAGGACGTGAGCGGTTTCAAATGAAAAAATCTTAGTAATTCTAATCATGTGGCAAAGATACTAAATAATCGGTGATGTGGTTTTATTAGTAATAAAAAAGCTCCAATCAGGGTTAGACCTTTTGGAGCTTTAGTAAGTGATTGTATGACGAAAAGCATTACATTCCGTTTCCTCCAAAGGTAAATGTGGCGGATAATCCTGCTCTAACAGTAGATAGTGGGAATGCCGTAGAAATTTTGTACTTCGTCATCAGTTGGTCGTAGAAGAAACGAATATTAAAGTTTTGTGACATATTGTAATCCGCAGATACTTTTATGCCTAGTAAACGCTGTCCTCCCGTTACTTGAGCATCATCTTTTAAGATATTGATGATAGATGTTTTGTTGTCCCTCAACGAGAAATCGGCACGAACATTAAGGTCGCTCTTAATATCTTTTGATTTACCTTTATATCTTAGTTTTAGTTTTAAATCTTTTAAAATATATCCAAAACCAAGCACATACTCAGAGCCAGAATCTTCGGTTAAGGTTTGGTTTACTAAGCCTAGTAAAAACATTCTATTTCTGTTGTAGTGAGCTCTAAACTGCATGTGGTTTCTCATAGTAACATCAGCACCTACAAAAGGAGCAAACTCTTCTACAAACATAGCTTGAGAAAATACATAAGGATTCAGTCTATTGCCTCTTACATCTAGAGCATTAGGATTGTTATAATAATCTATATTAGACTGTATTCCTGTAGCTGTATAGGTAGAAGTGTAGGCATGCTGTATATCAAACTTCTCAAACTGACTGTTGATAAATGGAATGTTTCTAAGCCCAGAGTAAGTAAGTCGCCAGTTAGGTAACGGGAAGTTAGGGCGAGTAGGGTTTTTCATAGAAACTGATTTCCCTGATAACGCAGAGCGGAATGCAGGAACCAAAACATAAGTGTTGGCAATACTATAGCCCTCCACGAAACCGTCAGTCATCAAGTTACCACTATTAAGTCTAGAAAACTCTCTAGCTCTAGCTTTAATATCGTTAAAGATGTCTGTGCTATTTTTTAGAGTAGTACCTATAAGGAACTCTGTGTTAGAGTAGCTTATCATCTCGTTAGCAAAAGAGAACTGTATGCCATTGGCACGATTGCCATCTAAGTCTATATTAAATCCGCCGTGAGTGAGCATTTTATTATAAGTTTGAAGGAAGTTAACATCTACCCTCAAATTCTTTATAGGCTCTATAACGATATTAGCCGTAACATTTCTATTGCTCATTTGGGTATAAGGGTCGTTAAGATACTCTGACTGAGTAACCCAGTTATTTTCTACGGCGAGTCTTCTAATGTCAGCCTGAGAGCCTAGTAGGAAACCACTGGTAGGACCTCCAAATCCTCTTCGTCCTATACCGAAAAAGTTTGGTTCTGAAAGTATCCCAGGAAGTACGGTTCCGTTATTTTCATTAAAGTTAAGGTTGGCTTGCTTAATGGAAGTTAAAGCCGACATTACTTTCTGAGTTAAAGATAATTGATTTTTAAATCTATAAGACTTAAACTTAAATCTCTTACGGTTGTTTTCATTAGCAAAAGCCTTTTCGTAAACCTGATTAAGCGAGTCTATTTCTCTATTTCTTCCTTGTCGGATAGAGTCTAACTTTTTAAAATATTTAAACTTTCCTAGCAACAAAGGAATGTCCACCGAAGCGGTAGCCACTTTATTATTGGTGTTTTGAGCTACATTTCCTAGATTTCCATTAGCACTATTAAGAAGTACAGTAGACCTTGCATTCCAATTGTATTGCAGCCCATAGCCTAACTCTGCATTGATGAAATCTAGGTAAGGGAAGTGTTCAAAAGGCAAACGGTAATTAAATTGTATTCTGTGGTTATAGAGTACAGGTCGTCCCACTTTAAACGGATTTTGGAAGATAGATCTGGTGTCCATAGTATTTACTGCCCAGTCATCGTTAAGAGTTCTAGTGGCAGAGAATATTTCGGCTTTGAAAGATTTAGTGAAATTAAATCCTAGGTTATACTGCCAACCAAAGAAGAAATTTCTGTTTTTAAGAACATCAAAGTTTTGGGAGCCATTGCCATTGAGTAGGGCTTCAATATTTCTAAACTCTAGTTCGCTATAATTTCTATCTAGTTCTGTTCTGAAAGAAAAACGAGTTGGGATAGGGTTGATATTGAACTCTTTAATCCACTTTACATAAGGAACTATCTTGGCAGTATCACTTATAACTTTGTTGAATGGTTTTATTACCCAAGGTTTAAAGTTATAGTTGTAGTCTATATAAGCCTTTAGGTTTTGTCGGTAGTTTTTCTTGGTGTAGATGTCTCTGTAATAGTCGTCGTGATAAACAGCGGTAAGAGCTAAGTTCTCTACATCGTAGAACTTAGGCTTCTTCTCAGAGTTTACCCTTTCTTTTCTCATATTCACCACGCCAAAACTTCTTTGCTGAGTGTAAGTTCTTACCACTTGTTTAAGTTGGTCTTTTTTAGGGTCTTCATTAAAGAGAACATCATCATTAAGAGGATTATATTTAGGGTCCTCAATAGTTTGGGTGTAAGAGTAATTAACTGGGATTTTCATTCCTGATTTTTCAGGAAGGAATTTATCCACATTTACTGTCGTGTTGATGGAGAATGCGGTGTTTTGTGTTTGCTGTCTTTGAGTAGGTTTTTGGTCTATAGAACCAAACCCTATGGTAGAGATAGCAGCGTTGGCATTTACATTAGCAAAATCTCCTAAGTTAAAATTGAGGTTAGCGTTGGCAGCATAGCCTCCTTTGTTTTCTATTCCAGAAAGACGAATCTCGTTCACCCAAAGTACTAAATCTTTAGAATCAGAACCTGTATTTCTTACCCCAATCACGATGGTAGAAATGTTACCCAAACTAGGGCGTCCTTTGGTAAATATAGCTCTGTGACTATCACCATACTCTTGGTCTTTATATCTTTGGTCTAGACTTATCCCTGCGGTTTCTCTTCTTAGTTTAGCATTGATGAATTCTTTTAGATTAAAGTTGATAGTATTCTCAGTTGGCCAAATATCTAGTGGAGAAGTTGCGTTTTTAGCGGTGTATTTTAGTGAAGCCTCATACTCGTAGTAGTTGTCTATGGCATCACTTCCTAGACGGATGAAGAACTTGGCATTTTGGTCTAGCTTGTTAGATGTAACATCTTTAAGGTCTTCGGCGTGTACAAAAAGTTCTAACTTTTCGTAACGACGCATATCCAACGCTACATTCTTAAACACTCCTCTAGAGGCGTGTGATGTTTTAGAAAGATTGGTTGCCTTTAAGTAAAGAGAAGCCTCATTTTGTCTTTGTGCTCCAGTAGTTCCACTTAGTACCTGTCTGTTTATGCCAGGAGGAATAACATAAGGTGGAGTACCTTTTGAGTTTTCTTCTAAATTAACACTTCCTACATCAAAGTTAGAGTTATCTATGTTGTAGTTACCTTCCTCAGATTCGTTTATAACTGCAATGTTTTTAGTGAATTTTCTCCAGTCTGATCTTACTAAATCAAAAGTACCAAATCTTAGTGTTGAGGTTTCGTCAAATCCTTTAAGAATCATTCTCGCAAACCTTACATTATTTAGGATAGCATCACTAGCTTCCCCAGCATCAGCATCAAACTGTTTAACAGGAATACGGAATAAAAACCATTTACTTCTACTAGTTTGTCCATTTTGGAATTTAGCTTCGGTTTCTTTTTCATCTACGATAAAGTTTTTTCCTAAAACTAAATTGGCTTTATCTAAATTGATGGTGTATTGGTTATAACTTTCGCTTTGGTCTAAGTTAAAATCTCCGTTGATGTCTTCAGTGTTAGGTGTTTGAGACGATACCTCCATTGAGTTAGCTTTGGAGTTTCCGTCTGGGTTTCTAAAATATCTGTAACGCTCTACTACCGAAGAAGCTAAAGCACCTTGGAATTGTGTGGAAAGGTAAAACACGAAGTCGTCTGCTGCAGGGTCGGTAAGATTAGTAACAGGATTGACGAAAGTTGTGCCGAATTTAGTAGCTTCCTGAACATTGTCTAAACCATCATAACCTACATCTTGTGCAGTTCTATTAGCACCTTCAGAAGAGAAGGCATATAGAACAGGCTGTTGGTCTGGCTGAGTTCCCCAATTACTTTCGGAAGTTCTTGCAGGAGCTTCTGGAGTAGGTAATCCATTTTCGTATTGTAGCTTACCGTCTTTCAGAATATCTTCTGATATATTTCCTAAATGAAGTAGTAATTTAGGGTTGGTACCTAGCATTTTTCCATCAGCATAAGGATCCATTAGCCAAAATTCAACGTATTCAATATTGGCATTGGTAAAGTTAGACACAGAGATAGGTCTCATCATACCAGCCCATCTTTCCGCAGTAGACTCGTTGGCAGGGTTTAGGTTGTACGGACCTCTTTCAGTAGGGTAGTAGGTAACGTCTAAGGTATTGGTATAGGTTTGGTCACCAGCAACAAAATCTCTACTGTTGTAAAGTTCATTCATTCTCACACGGCGTGAGGCATGGTTAGACAACGCATCAGCAGTGATGCCATTAGGAGCTTTTCCGCCAACACCATAGAATCTAGGGTCTATATAATACCAAGATAATAGACCTCTACCATAGCCATTTTTAACATCATTGTCTAATGCTGAATTTCTGAATATAATATCATTATGGTTTTTCTCTGGTTTAGACGCTAAAGCCCAAAGAGCAGGTTCTTTTAGTGATATTTTTGAAGTGGTTTGGTCAAAATCATCTACATAGGCTTGGTCGTTAATATCCTTATTTTGTCCTGGGATAAGATACGCTGCTTCTGCTTTAAAATTAAGGTGAGATGGTGCTTCGGTATTGATGAGCGGAATCTTATCGGTAAGCCTTGTAAGGAAAGGTAACTCGTTATTATACATAACATTCATACCCAACATTGTGTTATTAACAGCCTCTTGTCCCATCTGAACTTTTTGAGTAAGCGGTCTTTCGGCATAATTCATTGCGGTAGCCCCAATGATAAATTTATCACTGATTTTTCTTTCCAAATTCAATCCCCAAAATCTTCGTCTTTGGGTATTAAAGGTCATTTGGTTTTCTAAAGAGATATTGATGGCTTGTCCAGATTGTTTAAGAGCTTCGTTGATGATAGTTACTTGCCCTAGCATATAATCTACGGTATAGTCCACTCCTTCTGTAAGTTGAGCTCCGTTGGTAGTTACTCGCACGGAGCCTTTAGGTACATTTATTGCACCTAGAGAAATGCCTTGTCCTTGTCCACCTTGATAGCGTCCTTCTATAGTATATCTTTGTGCTAGAGGATTTTGTGTAGCTACTTGCTTTTGTTGTTGGTAAAGCTCCGAGAATACAAATTGAGGGTCGTTACTACCTAAGGTACTTGCCATAAAATTACCAAAAGGCTGAGCTTTGGTAAAGATAAGTTTTCCATTGGCTGGGTCTATGGTAATGCCATTAACAAAGTCAAATAAACCGTCTCCTAAAGTACTTCCGTTAGATTGTAAGTCATTATTGAGGTTGAGCCTGTCCCAATTTAGGAGTTTTAAAAGGTTGGTGTCTTGTACAGGTGTATTAGGTAGATAGTTAACTTTACCATTTTTAGGGTCTCTATAATACACATTAAGGAAGAACTTATCTGAAGTTACCCCATTAGCATTAAGGCTATAGATGTTTTTCATCATCAAGTTCCACATAGGAGAAGTGGTTTTTACTAAAACATTAGGCTTTAGTAGTTTGGTTACAAGAACCGAACTTTCCTCCGAAAACTCTCCCACTTTGTAAACTTGGTTAGAACCATTAACGGTGTAAGAGTAAGAAACTGCTAAGAGTTGATTGTCGGTAAGTCTTTGGTTTAAGGATATATACCCTAGCTGTGGGTGAAATGTAAACTCATTTTGATTAAGTCTTCTTGCTCTTCGGTTAAAGATAAATTGCTCTCCGTCGGTATAAGTTTCAGGAGTACCTGAAGCGTTGGGAAACGATTGCTGATTGATAGTAGAATAAGCCGTATTGGCATCTCTGATACCAGCTAAAGCACTAATGCTTTGGTAGAGACTGTTTTGTGTGTTATTTGGATATTGTGCAGAACCTTCCCCTAAATCTCTTATGGCGACTATACTTTTTTGATTTTGTAGGTTACTCGCTGTTTGGTCAAGAACCCAAACTTCTATACGCGTAATATTGATTTTGGAATTGATTTGAGGATAATTCGCTAAGGCATTGTCGTAGTTTTGGAAGAAGTATTGCCCTAAATAATAGTGCTGATTGTCCTCGTAATCTATGGCGTTTATTTTAAAGGTATTGAGTACACCTCCACCTTGTGCCACTACAGTTCTTGCTTCGCCTTGTTGTTGAGAAAGGACTAATGTACCGTAAGTTTTACCAAGCTGAAACTCGGTTTTTAAACCAAATAACGATTGTGAGCCTCGCATAAGGCTAGTAGATAGAGGCATATTAACATTACCAAATTCTACATTCTTGATGATTTTATCTTCGCCTGTTCTTTTGCTTTCTCCTAAGGTTTTGGATTGTAGGTCTTTCCAAGTACCCTTTGCACGCCATGCTAGATTAAGCCTATTTTCAAAAGCGAAACCGCTTTGGGTATCGTAGTTGGCTTTTAGTTGTAAGTTTTCGCCCACCTTACCAAGTATGCCTAGCTGTATTCTCTGCTGAATATTAAATGCGAAATTCTTTCTGTTTTGTGGTAAAATAAGCGGGTTATCAATTCTTTGGTAAAGTCCACCTAAATCAAAAGAAGCGAATCCTTGTGGGATAAGTTCTATCTTGTTACCTCCAAAAATAGTTTCAAATAATTTGTTCTTTATGTTGATGCTAGGAAGAAGTCTTTTTTTCTCTGCATCTTTTGGCCCTTTTAGATTATTAGCCAAATCGTACTGGAGTGATTTTTCTTGGTAATAATTTCTTAGTCCAATAGACTTTACATAAGCACCATATTCCGAAGGTGTCATTACGATAGGTGTGCCTGTAACCACGTTTCCTATCTTAGGATAAAGGAAATAAACACCTTCTTTTACATCGTAAAAAGCCTCATATCGAACAGGATTTGGAAGGCTAAGTTGAGGTTGAGAATTTGGAGTGTCTTTTTCTGTTTGGGAGTAGGTAAGGTTACTAAAAAATACAAACCCTAAAACCCATAATAATTTATGTAAGGTGTAATTATAATGATGTGGCTTCACTTATTTTAAATATTTTTCAAAATTTGTTTTACTAAATCTTCCGTTTGAATTTCTGGATTTTGTTTCAAAATTTTGTCTGCTAATTTTTCTGACATTTTTTTAGGGATTCCTAAAACTTCTAATGCAGATAACGATTCTTCTTTCACTTTATTATCAATAACGGTAGAAATATCAGATTCATCTGCTCCAAAATGTAGTACTTTGTCCTTTAAATCAATGATAATTCGTTGTGCAGTTTTGGTGCCTATACCTTTTACTTTTTGTAATACAGCACTATTGCTAGAGAGTATGGCTTGTGCTATTTCTCTTAATTCTAGTGAGGAAAGCATAATCATAGCAGAGGCTGGTCCTACACCATTTACAGAAATAAGTAGGTTAAACATTTCTTTCTCTTTGAGCTCCGAAAAACCGTACAATAAGTGAGCGTCTTCTCGAATGATTTGTTGTGTGTAGATTAAAGATTCTTTCCCAATGGAAAAGTGTTTAGAAGTGTTTACACTAACGCTTACAAAGTAGCCTACACCACCAGTTTCTATAATTAAATGGGTTGGGCTAAGCTCCTGAACGATACCTCGTAGAGAGTAAATCATATACTGCTAATTTTGAGGTTGCTAAATTAAAGTTTTTTTAGGACTAAATCTTTCTTTTGCTATTAAAAGAATGATGTTTTTTAATTTTAATATAAAATAATAAGAGAGCCTTTCTATAAAGACTCTCTTATTTCGGGTTAATATGAAGTGAAAATGAAAAAACTTATTATCTATCTTTGTTTATATCAGAAGGGACGAAAGGGTTAGCGTCTATCTCTTGCTGAGGATATTGGTAAATGATTTTAGTGTCATTCACTCCAAAAGATAATGGAACTTGGTGCCATGAAGATCTCTTTAAAGTACGAGATAATCTTCTAGCATCGTAGAGCTCTACACCTATTTCACCATAAAGTTCTTTTCTTCTTTCTATAAGAATTTCTTCAAAAAGTTCTTCTCCTGTATTAGCAGATTTTACGGCTTTAGGGTCTCTATTTTGTTGTAATTGGAATAATAAGTCCTTAGCTTGGCTTTCTTGCCCTAGTCTGTATTTAGCTTCGGCTTCTATCAAAATCATTTCTGAAGTTCTGATGTAAGGACACGCTGATGCATCTTTATTGAAAGTAAACTTATAAGTACTATATTTAGTATGGTTATTTACAGAAGGATTTACATCAAATAGTTTTCTTACATCTGTATCAGAGAACAAGTCATATAGAGATTTGCTGACATAGGTATTACTGTAACCATCATTCTCAAAAGATAAATCTGTAAAAGAATGCGGTGCTTGAGACCATGTGATAGACTGTCCTGCTTGTTGCCCATAACCTAGTATCCATTCTTGTGAGTCTAATTTTTTGAAACCTTCGGCGTATTCTGCAGCATTAAGTGCAGAGCTGACGGTTCCTCCATAAGCTAATTTTGCATATTCTGCTGCTTTTTGCCAGTTCTCTTTTACTTGATACACTCTAGCGGCGATAGCATAAGCAACCTGTTTGTTTACAAAAGCTTTGGATATTCTACTATATGAAAGATCTGGTAAAGCTGTTTCTAAATCGTTAGTAATGAAATTATAAACTTCTCCAGTAGTACTTAGAGGTTGAGCTTTTGTACTATAGCTGCTATAGATAGGAACCGCAGGGAGGTCTTTCGCATACTTGTATCCCAACTGAAAGTCTTGCACAACTTCAAAATAAGATAATGCACGGAGTACTTTTGCTCTAGCAATAAGAGATTTTTTTTGAGTATCAGCTATGTTAGAACTTTTATTAACACCGTCTATAAACTCATTGCACTGGCGAATGATTTTGTAAAAATATTCCCATGTGAATTTAGCTCTACGGTAAATACTTATTCTATTGGTATTAGAATAGTCCCCCGCAAACCAGTTGCTGGGAACGATGAAATCCTCTCCTCTAACTGTTCTTGCGAAATAAACGCTTCCTAAATTTGTAGCATCTACGGTTGTACTGATATAGGTTTCGTTATCTCCTCTTAGAAGGCTTGTGATTCCTGTAAGGTTAGCTTCTGCGTTTTCTATACTTGCAAAAACTAGGCTTGGGCTAATTTCGTTTGTGGGTTGAGGTTCGTCCAAATATCTCTGGCAAGAGACGCTTCCTAGTAGTAGAGAAGCTAGAGCTAAAGTTTTTAATTTATTTAGTTTCATTTGTTTTAAAATTTTTAAAGTTCAAGTTTAAGTCCGAATGATATGGTTTTTAAATTAGAAGTTCTGTTGTTAGTAAGACCAGTTAGAGCTTGTTCTGGGTCTATATTCTTACGGGTTTGCCACGTAAATAAGTTATCTGCTTGTAAAAATAGTCTTAAGCTCTTTAATCCTATTTTTTCGCTGTCTTCTTTATTAAAATTATAACCTATGTTTAGAGCTTTTAATCTTACATAGTCATTTTTAAATAAGAATCTAGAAGATTGTTGATTTTCTTGTAATGTGGTATAGCTCAATCTAGGAACATCTGTAACATCACCTGGTTTCTGCCATCTTCTTTCTAAATCTACACTCTTAGAATATCCATCAAATTTCCCACTCATTAGTCTAGCATAGTCCCCATCATAGATATAAGAACCGAAGCTGAAATTAACGAGTGCATTTAGATCAAAATTTTTATATTTGAGATAGTTGTTTAAACCTCCTATTACAAAAGGTAAAGAACTACGATTGTAATAGCGTGTCGCTTCGGAATAACTTTCTGTAGTTACTTTGGTTACCTTTCCGTTAGCGTCGGTTACATCTTTATACCATAGTGGGTTACCATTGTCAGGGTTTACGCCTGCATACTCTTGTATATAGAAGTCATAGAGAGATCTACCAACTTCCCATCTTTTGAGAGCTGCTACAGTTTGAGGTTTGTTATCAGCACTTAGGGCAAGGATTTTATTTCTGTCGAAAGAGAAATTTAAGCCGGTATCCCATCTAAAGTTAGCAGTTCTTACATTTTTTGTGTTGATGCTAAATTCCCAGCCATAGTTTCTTAGTTTTCCTATGTTTGTAGTTATAGAGGTAGCACCAGTAGAACCAGCAGTTACAAGAGGTCCAACTAAATCTACAGAACGCTTATCATAATAATCTACATTAAGATTAACTCTATTTTGGAATAATCCTAATTCTATCCCTGCATTAAAAGACGCTGTTTTTTCCCATGTAAGAAAAGCATCTTTAGGTGAAGATAATATTACACCTATATTAGAACCTACAGAGTATCCACTAAGATAAGTACTAAGATAAGGGAAATAATTTTTTACTCCGTCAGCGTCTGTAAAATCATTGTTACCTAGCTCTCCGTAAGATGATTTTAGTTTTAAGAAACTGATGGTTTTGTTTCCTTTAAGGAAGTTTTCTTCACTTACGATATAAGCACCACCTACAGAGAAGAAGTTACCCCATCTGGTTTCCTTGCTAAATACACTAGAACCATCTCTACGGAAAGACCCTTCTACGAAATATTTTTCTTTGTAGTTGTAGCTCGCTCTTCCAAGTAACCCGACCAATCTCTGTTGAAGAGGGTAACCAGAAACTGAACTAGGACTAGTGGCTCCACTAAGTGTTTCTATTCCAGAGAATAAACCTACTCCCATAGCACTCATATAGTCGTATGTTCTGTCAAAAGTTTCTACAATAGCATCAGCTGTTAGGTTGTGATTTCCTAGTTGTTTGTTATAGTTAAGGGAGTTTACAAAGTTTTTGGTACTTGCAATATCCCTTCTGTCTATTACTGCCCCTCCCTGTGCGGCATAGTCTCCAAATCTATTATTTCTATAATTGTGGTTGTTATAATTGTTCTGTTCCAAAGAGTAGTTGGAACGGAATGATAAATCTTTGGAGAAATCTATTTTTACAAAACCGTTTAAAGTAAGGGTATTTACTCTGTAAAGATAGGTGTTGTCGTAAAGGTACCCAAGAGGGTTCACATTTCTACTAAAAGGTCTTTGGGAGTTAAGTACACTTGGGCTTCCTGCTCCATAGTCGTAGCTTAGATTGCCTTTGTCGTCATATACAAGGTTACCGTCAGAATCTCTTTTATGCACTGGATAAACCGAAGACAGAGTGTATATACTATTTATAGGGGAACCATAGGCTGTCCCTGATTGGGCTGGAATATTTCTTTTATGAGATATGTAGGCAGTGTTTAAACCTGCTGTTAACCATGGTTTTATCTTAGTTTCTAGATTTAACCTAGTTGAAAATCTTTCAAAATTAGTGGTCTTGACAGCGCCTTCCTGTTTTAGATAGTTTACACTAAGGAAGTAGTTGCTTTGGTCTGTTCCACCAGAAACGGTAGCACTGGTTTCACTTCTTTCTGCAGAACGATTAAGTAGATAGTCAGCCCAATTGGTATTCCATAAAAGTTGAGCGCCTGGTACTAGCTGTCCGTTAGCGTCTATAGGAGTTTTTACATTGTATGGGTTGTACTGTAATAATGGGATAACTTCAGCAGAGGCTTGAGCTCCTGCTAAATCTGCAGCCACTCCGTTTGCTACTTTAGAATTTCTTAACGCTTCCCAAGTGTAATTTAGGTATCTATTATTGTCTATCAATGGGTAAAGTTGATTGACTGGAGCGGCGTATCCTAAAGAAGATTGCACCGTAACTCTAGGAGCTCCTTTTCTGCCTTTTTTTGTAGTTACTAATATAACACCATTAGCACCTCTGGAACCGTATAATGAGGTTGCAGAACCATCTTTAAGTACATTGATGCTTTCTATCTCTTCTTGAGATATGTTGGATAAACTTCCCGAATATTGTGCCCCATCTACGATGATTAGTGGGTCTGAGCTTGCATTGATAGAACCAATACCTCTCACTCGTATGGTAGGTGTAGCTCCTGGTGTAGAAGAGCCTATGATGTTAACACCTGGTACACTCCCTTGTATCGCTGTTGCGATATTAGACGTTTGTTGAGTGGACAATACATCTTTCCCTACACTAGACACGGAGCCTACTATAGCTTTGGCTTTTTGTTTACCATAGGCTACTATTACCACTTCTTCGATAGCTCTCGTTTTTGTGCTATCTTTTACCTTTACTTGTGCTTGTATATTATTTCCAAGCACTAAAAACAGACCTAATGCTCCTGCATTTAGTAGTTTTCTTTTCATAAGTTGTATAATTTTTATTTTTTTTAACTTCAAAATAAAAGGCTTTAAACATTGTGTTTAAAGCCTTCCGTCGGAACTGAAATATTATCAACTAAAAACTTCTCACACAAATAATGCCGTTTGTCTTCTCTTCATCATAATCATAATGAAAAGAAATCGGTGATGGCTTTTATTGATAGTGTTGTATAACATTATTATAACTGATTATTTACCCTGCAAAATTATATTATATCAAAATAAAAACCCTAATTTTTATCCAATAAAAGATATTAAAATTATTTTTATTGGTTTTTTCAGTTTATTTTTCTTTTATTTTGTATATTTGCTGAATAAAACCGAAAAAAATAATGAAGTTAGATCAAGTTGATTTTAGTATCCTTAGGGAATTGGTTAAAGACAGCAGTCAAAGTGTAAAAGAAATAGCTGCTAAAGTGAGTTTATCGGTAACACCTGTGCATGATAGAATAAGAAAGATGGAGGCTAGTGGCTACATCAAAGGATACACTGCTATTGTAGATGCCGAAAAGTTGGGGTATGGTTTTACTACCTATCTACAGATTAAACTCATAAAACATCAGGAAGAAATATTTGAAAAGTTTAAGACAGAGATTTTATCTTTTGAAGAAGTTACAGAAGTGGCTTTTGTTTCGGGAGATTATGATGCCATTGTAAAACTTTTGTTGAAAGACCTGCATCATTACGAAGAATTTATACTTAAAAAAATATCAAAGTTAGATGTAATAGATAATGTTAAAAGTAGTTTTATTTTCAAGTACATTAAGAATGATAACCGAGTGATGAATGTTGAGAGTATTAAATAAAATTAACCACAATCTAAAGTTTATTTCTATGAGAGTAATTTTGCTGTTAGTTTTATTGAGAATTACTTTAATACACGCTCAAAGTATTAAAGGTTACATTAAGGATTTTCGAGAAACTCCATTGTCAGGGGCTGTGATTTATATAGATGGAACTCAATATAAAACGCAATCTAATCAAGATGGGAAATTTTACTTGTCAGATGTGAAGGCGAAGACAGGAAACCTTATCGTTGAAAAAAAAGGGTTTTCCTCAAAAATAATACCGATTGAAGGATTATATAGCCAAGCATTAGAAATTAAATTAGAAAAAGAAACGGAAATTCCAGAGGTCAAACTATTGGCATACACAGATAAGGCGTACAAGCGTTATATCGAAAAGTTTCTTAATACTCTCTTGGGGTATGATAGGGCGATGGTTTATGTTAAAAACCCGAAGGATATACAATTGGCATACGATAGAGAGGAGCATATCCTTAAGGCTCGTGCAAAAGCACCTCTTATTATTAGTAACGAAAAATTGGGATATGTTGTAAATTATAACTTGTTGGAATTTGAACTGAATCTTTCCGATAATAGTTTGAAGTATCTTGGAACTTCTTTTTTTAGTCCTATGAAAGGCTCTTCTCATAAGCAATTAAAGTGGCAAACAGAAAGGCTTAATGCTTACTATGGTAGTTCCTTACATTTTTTCAGAGCTCTTTATCAAGATAGATTATCTGAAGAGGGTTTTTCTGTGGATTGGATTATAAGGAAGCGTAATGAAAAATATCCATCGTTGGAAGAACTGAAAGTTTATCGCACTTATATTGATGATTTTAGGAAAAAGATTTCCAAAGATTCAGTCATTGTATTTAATAAATACCCTCCTCATATAGAAGATATTGCAAGAAAGAAGGAAGAAGAGCCTATGTTCTACTCTGCTATAATAGAAAGAAATATATTATCAGACAAATTTAGGAAAAATAGTGAAAATAGAGTTTTTTTGGAGTTTAAGGATTTACTTGGAGTTAATTATAAAAAGTATTTCTATACAGTGCACAAAAAACAAATACAAAAAACAGAAATGCCTGTATCCAAAAATAACATATTAGATTGTAGAGGGCTTAGCTTTGAAGTTTATTCAGATGGTAATTATTCCAATCCTAGTGAACTTGTATTTGAGGAAGGGTGGGCAAGAAGTAATCTTTCGGAGCTTTTACCATTGGATTTTGAACCATAGATTTTAATCTGTATTTTTACCCTGTGAAAGTGGAGAAGATTATACTGGGTATAGACCCTGGTACTAGTGTAATGGGTTTTGGTATTATTTCTGTGTTAAATCAGAAGATGGAATTGGTTTCCATTAACGAGTTGATTTTAAAAAAATACCCTAACCACGAAACTAAATTGAAGTATATTTTTGAGAGAACTCTATCGCTTATAGATGAATTTCATCCAGATGAGGTTGCTTTGGAAGCACCTTTCTACGGGAAAAATGTGCAGAGTATGCTGAAGTTGGGGCGGGCACAAGGGGTGGCTATGGCGGCAAGTCTATATAGAGATATTCCTATTACTGAATATTCTCCCAAAAAAATAAAAATGGCAATTACAGGCAATGGTAACGCAAGTAAAGAACAGGTGGCAGGAATGTTGCAAAATTTACTTAAACTTAAGGAGTTTCCTACCAAATATTTAGATGCGTCTGATGGATTGGCGGTGGCGGTTTGTCATCATTTTAATTCGGGTAAAATAGTAACAGGTAAAAATTATTCAGGGTGGGAAAGTTTTATAAAACAAAACCCTGATAGGGTTAAATAAATCATCTTTTATGAAAGCACTAGAAAATCGTCAGGATATAGAGGCGTTAGTTAATCGTTTTTATGATAAGGTTGGGAAAGACGCTACCATAGGCTTTTTCTTTAACGAAGTTGCAAAAGTAAACTGGAACGAACATTTGCCAAAAATGTATGCCTTTTGGGAAACATTATTATTTAGTAAGGTATCCTATAAAGGAAATCCGATGGGAGCCCACTTTCCTATCAATGATTTGGTGCCTATGGAAAAATATCACTTTGAACATTGGTTAAAACTTTGGACAGAAACTATTGATGAACTCTACGAAGGTTCTATGGCAGAAACAGCAAAATACAAAGCGGCTAATATTGCCAATTTAATGGCTTACAAGATGGAAATGGCAAGGCGATAGTTATGGTAAATGCAGAAGAAATTTTATACTCTATTGCTTTACGGCGAAGCTCTTTGGTAGGAGATGTTACATTTGCAAATTTAGTGGGCGAAGTTGGTTCTGCTAAGGAGGTTTGGAGTTTGTCTCAATCGGAGTTAAGAAAAATATCAGGCATAGGTAAACAAATTGCCTCAGGTATTGGTGATGAAAGCCTTTTGAAATTTGCCGAAAGGGAAGTTGAGTTCTGCATTAAAAACGAGATAAAAATCAATCTGAGACATCTTAATCAGCTTCCTCGTCTTTTAGGTGAATGTTATGATGCTCCAGCTATTCTTTTTCAAAAAGGAGATTATGACGATACCGCTAATAATATTAGCATTGTTGGGACGAGAAATGCCACTGCTTATGGTAAGTCGTTTTTGGAGGATTTAATTGTTCAGTTTAAAAATAAAAATATTCAAGTCATTAGTGGTTTAGCTTTAGGTACAGACGGAATAGCTCATCAAGAGGCTTTAAAAAACAATATAAAAACTTCAGCGGTTTTAGCACACGGTTTACACATTGTTTATCCGTCCAAACATAAAATTCTCGCTGAAGAAATATTAAATAATGGTGGAGCTTTGTTTTCTGAATTCTGCTCTGATGAAAAGCCAGATAGAGAACATTTTTTGCAAAGAAATCGTATTGTGGCAGGGCTTTCGGCTAATACGATTGTGGTAGAGTCTGCTTATGCAGGAGGTTCTATTAGTACGGCGAGTTTTGCTAATCAGTATAATAGAGAGGTGTACGCTTTGGCAGGGCGTCTTACGGATAAGTATAGCCAAGGTTGCAATCATCTTATTTTTCAAAATAAAGCTAAAATCATATCTTCTATTAAAGGTTTGCTAAAAGACCTAGATTTGGATAATACTTCTAAAGTTTTGGAGCTTTTTCCTTCGGTTGAGGTTTCTTTAACTCCTATTCAGAAGCCTATTTATGATATTATTAAAGAGGTTAATGATATTTCTTTGGACGACTTGTCAGAAAAGTTAAATCAACCTATTTCTAAAGTGCTTCCAGTTTTGTTAGAATTAGAATTATTGGGATTGATAAGGGCAAATTCTGGGAGGAGATATTCTATTGTTTAGCTAAAAAATCACTTTTTTAAAATTGATATTTTGGGCATAATAGTGTCTTTTTTTTAATTAAAATTGACTTTAATTAAAATTTTGATGTTAATATATTTGATTTGTGTGGGTTTTAATAAAAATTAAAATCAGATTTGTGTAATATCAAAAAAAGGTTATCTTTGTTGGCATCAATTAAACGCTATGGAACAATATAATGTAGAACAAAAAATTCAAGAATTTATAGCAAATGTAGAGGCTAAAAATCCTAATGAGCCAGAATTTTTACAAGCTGTAAAAGAGGTGGCTGTTACTGTAATTCCGTTCATTGCTACCAAAGAAGAATACAGAGGTAAAAAACTTCTAGAAAGAATGGTAGAGCCGGAGAGAACAATTATTTTTAGAGTTCCTTGGGTAGATGACAAAGGAGAAATACAAGTAAATAGAGGGTTTAGAATTCAGATGAATTCGGCTATCGGACCTTATAAAGGAGGGATTAGATTCCATCCTACTGTAAATCTTTCAGTACTTAAATTTTTAGCGTTTGAACAAGTGTTCAAAAACTCTTTAACTACGCTTCCTATGGGTGGTGGTAAAGGGGGTTCTGATTTTGACCCACAAGGGAAATCAGATATGGAAATTATGAGATTCTGCCAAGCATTTATGACGGAACTTTGTAAGCATATTGGACCTCAAACCGATGTTCCTGCTGGAGATATAGGTGTGGGAGCTCGTGAGATAGGTTACCTTTTTGGTCAATATAAGAAGATAAGAAACGAATTTACAGGAGTACTTACTGGTAAAGGATTGGCTTATGGTGGTTCTTTAATTCGTCCAGAAGCTACAGGGTATGGAGTGGTTTACTTCGCAGAGCAAATGCTAAGAACGGTAGGTGAGGAAGTTAAAGGTAAAACATTTACGGTTTCAGGATTTGGAAATGTGGCTTGGGGAGTAATTAAGAAAATTGACCAACTAGGAGGTAAGGCGGTTACTATTTCTGGTCCAGATGGATATGTTTATGATAAAGACGGTATCACTGGTGAAAAAATAGATTTCTTATTAGAGCTTAGAGCGAGCGGAAACAACCGTGCTGAGGATTATGTTAAAAAATATCCAGAAGCTGAGTTCCACGCAGGTAAGCGTCCGTGGGAGGTGAAGTGTGATGTGGCTATCCCTTCTGCAACTCAAAACGAGTTAGATTTAGAAGATGCTAAAAAACTAGTAGAAAATGGTTGTATTTGTGTTACTGAGGCGGCTAATATGCCTTCTACACTAGATGCAATTAATCACTTTATAGATAACAAAGTTCTTTTCTCTCCAGGTAAAGCGTCTAACGCTGGTGGTGTAGCTACTTCTGGATTAGAGATGACTCAGAACTCTATTCGTCTTAACTGGACTTCTGAAGAAGTAGATGCTAGATTGAAAGAAATCATGATAGGTATACATAAAGTATGTAGAGACTACGGAAAAGAGGAGAATGGTTATGTAAACTATGTGAAAGGAGCAAACATCGCTGGGTTTGTTAAGGTGGCAGAGGCTATGTTAGCACAAGGTGTTGTTTAATATGATAAACCTTCTCGTGGGGTAATACGAGTAAAAAGTAAAATGAAAGAAAGAAGTTCCTCTATTTAAAATGAGGAACTTTTTGTTTTCTTAATGAGTTAATTAGCTATAGGTAGATTTATAATATAATGAGTACACTTATTGATAACACAAAGAATTTTGTAAAAAATAGATTGGAAGGAGCAGAGGCAGGACACGATTGGTTTCATATAGAAAGAGTGTGGAAACTTTCTCAAAAAATTCTAAGTACCGAAAAGGAAGCTGATGAGGAAGTGGTAAATCTTGCGGCTTTATTACACGATATAGCCGACCCTAAATTCCATAATGGAGACGAGACTTTAGCACTCCAAATATCAAGAGATTTTTTAGTGAAGGAAAATGTTTCTGAAGAAACCATAGATAAAGTTTTATTTATCATTAAACATCTTTCCTTTAAAAATAAAGAAAATCAACCGAAAGAATTACCTATAGAGTTTAAAATTGTGCAAGATGCAGATAGATTAGATGCCATCGGAGCAATAGGTGTAGCAAGAGCGTTCAACTTTGGTGGGTATAAAAATAATCCAATATATAATCCTGAGATACTACCTCAAAAAACCTTTGATAAAGAGCAATATAAGAAATCAGAAGGAACTACAATTAACCATTTTTATGAAAAATTATTACTCCTAAAAGATTTAATGCAAACTACTGAAGGCAAAAAGATTGCGGAAAAAAGGCATCAGTTTATGTTAAGTTTTTTAGAAACCTTCTATCGCGAGTGGAATTTATTGGAATAATTAAGAATTCATATATTTGTGCCTGTTAAATATTTTTAATTAAATGTTTGGTTGATGGAAACACTGTCGTTTGTTCTTTTTATACTGTTATTGATTTCTCTGATAAGGATAAATAGGTTAAAGCTATACCGAAAAATAATTACTGTTGTGGGAGTGCTTTTTTTTGGATACTGGATTTTTACTAAAATTTATCCTAATCCTGTTGGAGGAAGTATTGCTATTCAGTTAGTTAATAAACACCCACAAACGCTAGATTTTTATAGTCTAGAAGTTTCAGATAAGGAACATAATATTGTACATTTAGGGGATATTCGTTCTGAACATTATCGCGTATGCCATTTGGGAATGAAGGGTACAGATGAGTTTTGGCTAGTTGCTTTTTCTGGGAAGAAGATGGTTTATTTTACCCAACATATAGTAGGAAATAAAAATGAAGACCTTTATATTGAGGCTAATAACTATCTTAATCAGAGCGTTAAACTTTCCAATATTGCAGAAAAGCAAATCAGGCTTTATAAGAGAGAAGGGCTAAGAGATGCAGTTTGGGTTACTTTCTGTTTTTTAATATTATTCATAAATATTGTGTCTTGGGTAAAGAAAAAATAGAAAATATTTTTGGATAAATTTCTTAGTTATATAAAAAATGTCTATATTTGCACACCTAAAAATGGTTCCGTGGCCGAGCGGCTAGGCAGAGGTCTGCAAAACCTTGTACAGCGGTTCGAATCCGCTCGGAACCTCAAGTTTAAAATCTCACAACAACGTTGTGAGATTTTTTTGTTGCTCGTATTCAATAAAAAGTTACATTTGTTGATATTAACTTGGTAGTTATGTTTTTAGATTTTTTTCTACCCAATAGATGTCTAAAGTGTAATCTTATTATTCCTTCTGAGGAAATTGTTTGTTGGGCATGTAAGTCTCATCTTAATTTTACTCATGATGATTTTAGAGGAAAGGCGGGATTTTATCAAAAAGTTATTCTTAAATTTCCAGTAACTAAAGCTTTTAGTTTGATGAAGTATGAGAAAAAAGAGCTTTCTCAAGACATTATACATGCCTTAAAGTACCATTCTATGGAGCGTGTAGGTAAGACGCTTGCTCATTGGGTTTCTGAAAATATAGATTTATCTCATCAAGAGATAGATATACTAACCAATATTCCACTTCATCCTAAAAAACAAAGAGAAAGAGGTTATAATCAGTTGCATTTGTTTACAAAAATATTATCTCAGTTGCAGGGGATACCTTATTCTCATTATCTTCTTAAAAGAAATTTCTATTCTAAGCCTCAAGCCTTAAAGCAAAAATTGGATAGAGAAAAGATGCAAAATATATTTTCTGTAGATGAGAAAATAGAAGGGAAACATATCTTACTTATAGACGATGTATATACCACAGGAAATACAATGAGTAAAGCGGTTTGGGAGCTTTTAAAAGGAAATGGGAATCAGGTGAGTGTTTTGGTTTTGGCAATAGATGAATAAATAGGTGTTTAATTATATTTCTCTCTTATATTGAGGTTTATGTATTTTGTTTAATTATAAAATGTTTATTGGTGGTTTTGCCCTTATTTATAGGATTATAGAGGATTGTGGAAAACTTATATAATTAAAATCCAAAAGATTAAATAATCTCTTCATATTTCGTTTCATTTTTAGACTTTCATTTTCTATTTTTGTAGAAAGGACTTTAATAAGTCTTTTTGTGGTCAATTTATTGATTTTTAAGTTATTATATGGCTCTCTTCTTTTTGTGAGGAATAGCTAAGGATTAAAAAGCTGAATAAATAATATTATGGGGATTTTTGAGAAAAGAATAAACTACAAACCTTTTGAGTATCCAGAAGTAATGCAGTACATAGAGGCGATTAATAAGTCTTTTTGGGTACATTCAGAGGTAGATTTTACAGCGGATATACAAGATTTTCATTCGCAACTAGAGCCTCATGAGAAAAACGCAGTTAAGAATGCTTTGTTAGCGATTGCTCAGATTGAGGTGTCTGTAAAAACCTTTTGGGGTAATCTTTATAATCATCTCCCTAAACCTGAGTTTAACGGATTAGGAGCAACCTTTGCAGAGTGTGAGTTTAGACATTCAGAAGCTTACTCAAGATTGCTTGAAGTTTTAGGATATAACAATGAGTTTCTTAATGTCATTGAAAATCCGGCTATTAGAAAAAGAATAGATTTTCTAACTGATGTACTTAAAAACTCAAATTCTTCAACGCCTAAGGAGTATGTGTCTTCTTTACTGTTGTTCAGTATTTTAATAGAAAATGTGTCATTGTTTTCTCAGTTTGCCATTATTCTTTCGTTTACGAGGTTTAAAGGCTATATGAAAAATGTGTCTAACATTATTGCTTGGACTTCTGTAGATGAGCAAATTCATGCCAATGCGGGGATTTATATCATCAACAAAATAAGAGAAGAACAGCCTGAACTTCTTCAAGAGGAAGACATAGAGGCGATTTATAATATTGTTAGAACTTCGGTGGAGTTAGAGTCAGAAATATTGGATTGGATTTTTGAGATGGGAGATTTAGACCATTTGTCAAAAAAACAGCTTCTCAGTTTTATGAAATATCGTATAGACGATAGTTTGAAAAGAATCGGTATGGCTTCTATGTTTAATATTACAGAGGAAGAATATAAGCCAATGGTATGGTTTGAGGAGGAAGTTTTTGCTAATTCGTTAGACGATTTCTTTGCCAAAAGACCAGTAGATTACACAAAACACGATAAGAGTATTACCGCTAATGATTTGTTTTAGAAAAGTTCTTAATCTAAAGCAAAATAAAATATAAACAAGAAAAAAACAAAATGGAAGAACTACAAGATATATGGTGGCTGAATGAGGAGTCTGAACAAATGCTCAATAGAGGTTATCTTCTGAAAGGAGAGACGGTGCATGGAGCTATTAAAAGGATTACTACAGCCGCTGCTAGAAGACTTTATAAACCAGAGCTACAACCAGCCTTCGAAGAGATGATTGTGAAAGGTTGGATTAGCTTTTCGTCTCCTGTATGGGCGAATATGGGAACGCAGAGAGGTCTTCCGATTTCTTGTTTCAATGTTCATATTCCAGATAGTATTGAGGGTATTACTCACAAAATGGGGGAAGTCATCATGCAAACCAAAATAGGTGGTGGTACTTCTGGTTATTTTGGGGAACTTCGTCATAGAGGGACAGCAGTTACAGATAACGGTAAGTCGTCTGGGGCAGTTTCTTTTATGAAGTTGTTTGATACGGCTATGGATGTGGTTTCTCAAGGAGGGGTAAGAAGAGGGGCTTTTGCTGCTTATCTAGATATAGACCACGGAGATATAGAGGAGTTTTTAACGATAAAAGATATTGGAAGCCCAATTCAAAACCTATTTACGGGCGTTTGCGTACCAGACTACTGGATGCAGGATATGATAGATGGAGACATTGATAAGAGGAAGATTTGGGCTAAAGTTTTAGAAAGCAGACAGCAGAAAGGGTTACCATATATTTTCTTTACCGATAATGTCAACAGAAACAAACCTCAAGTTTATAAAGATAAAGGGTTGTTGGTTAATGCGAGTAACCTTTGTTCAGAAATTATGTTGCCATCTACTCAGGAGGAGTCGTTTATATGTTGTCTTTCTTCTATGAATTTGGAGCTTTATGATGAGTGGAAGGATACTAATGCGGTAAAATTGGCGATTTATTTCTTAGATGCAGTATTGTCTGAATTTATAGAAAAAACGGAAGGTAACTATTATCTACAAGGAGCTAGAAATTTTGCGATGAAACACAGAGCGTTAGGTCTAGGCGTTTTAGGGTATCATTCGTATTTGCAGAAAAATATGATTCCTTTTGAAAGTTTTGAAGCTACTCAATTCAATGCTAGAGCGTTCAAACACATTAAAGAACAAGCGGAAGCAGCTTCTAAAGAATTGGCTAATATTTATGGCGAACCAGAATTGCTTAAAGGTTACGGTATGAGGAATACTACGCTGATGGCAATTGCACCTACCACTTCTAGTTCGGCTATTTTAGGACAAACTTCTCCAGGGATAGAGCCTTTTGCATCAAATTACTATAAGGCAGGTTTGGCTAAAGGTAACTTTATGAGAAAAAATAAATACCTTAAAAAACTCTTAGAAGAGAAAGGTTTAGAAAATGAGGAGACATGGAGAAACATTATGCTTAATCATGGTTCTGTACAACATCTAGATGGTCTTACGGAAGAGGAAAAGGCTGTTTTCAAGACTTTCAAAGAAATTTCTCCTATGGAAATTATCAGTCAAGCAGCTCAAAGACAGCAGTATATAGACCAAGCTCAATCTTTGAACTTGCAAATTCCGTCCACAATGCCAGTAAAAGATGTTAACTTCTTGATGATAGAGGCGTGGAAAAAAGGTGTTAAAACACTTTACTATCAGAGAAGTTCGTCTGTATCCAAAGAATTGATGGTAAACTTTGTAACTTGTTCTAGTTGCGAAGCATAGATAAATATAGAGTGTAATAATTAAAGTTGAGGAAGATAAAACCGTAGTCTTAGGGCTATGGTTTTTCTTTTTAATTAAAGGTTTTCTATATTTGTTCAAAGTATCAATAATATGTGGAGAATTATATTTATTGCCTTGATTTTATTTTTTGAAAGTTTTTCAGCTCAAAATTTAGAGGAACAGGCGGATAGTATTATGACAAAATACGACATTCCCGAAATGGCGTTCGCTGTTGTAACGAAAGATACTATATTGGTGCAAAAAGTAAAGGGGCATCACAGAATTACTGAAAAGAAAGGAAAACCCAATGCTTCCTTTGGAGATTTATTTCATCTAGGTTCCAATACTAAAGCCATTACAGGGTTTATTTCTGCATATTTGGTAGAACAAGGTAAAATAAAATGGGAAACCAAGTTTTTTGATTTATTTCCAAAACTTAAAAAGAGTTCAAATCTTAAGTATCATAGCATAACTTTAGAAGATTTATTATCCCATAGAGCTAATGTTCAACCTTTTACTAGTGGAGAGGAGTATAGTAAACTTCCTAAATTTAAAGGAACTAAGCAACAGAAAAGAACTAAATTCGGAGAATATGTTTTAACGCTTTCTCCGATAGAAAATAAAAATACTTACAATTACTCAAACGCAGGGTATAGTATTGCGGCAATGATGCTTGAAAAAGTTTCGGGAAAGTCTTGGGAACAACTGATAGAAGAATTGTTAAGAACAAAATTAGGGATAGATTTTCGGTTGGGGTGGCCTAGTAGAAATGCTAAAAATCAACCTTTAGGACATTGGTTAGAAGGTGGAAAACAAGTTGAAGTTTTACCAAATGTTGATTATGATTTGAGTTTAGCAGAACCTGCGGGAGATTTAAGTATGAATATTCATAATTATTCCAAGTTTATACAATTAAATATAAAGGGGCTTTCTGGGGAAAGAAATATTTTAACTCCTAAAACTTATCAATACTTACATACCTCCAAAAAAGACTATTCTATAGGCTGGGGTAATTATCAAGATAAAATTCAAGAGATTTCAGACCATTCAGGTTCAGATGGCACATTTTTTTCCTATGCTCAAATTGATAGAAAAAAGTATTTAGGTTATATTATACTGGTAAATAGCGGAACAGCGGAGGCACAAAAAGGTGTTTTTGAAATGTTGGACATTCTAAAAAAGAAGTATAAATAGAGAAAAAGTAATTGACTAAAACTTAAAAATGAAATTTGGAAAAGTATTAGACCCATCGGTAGTAGATTTTACATTGCCTAGTTCACATCTAGATACTCTAAGAGTATTGGGAGGGAAGCCTGTTCAAAAGCTAAATATTTCAGTAGGCTGTGCCAAGTGGAATAAAGCAGAGCTGAAAGGTTTTTATCCAAAAGGGACTAAAGACGAACTGTCTTATTATTCTACACAATTCAATTCTATTGAGCTTAATGCTACCTTTTATAGCTTGCCTTCCGCTGAGCAGGTTGCTGTATGGAGAGATAAAACCCCCGCAGGATTTAAGTTTTTTCCAAAAATCACAAATACCATATCTCATTACAGAAGACTAATCAATGTTAATGATGTGGTAACGCAATACGCTACTTCAGTTTTAAACTTTAATGAAAAACTTGGAATGGTATTTTTGCAACTTCATGATAATTTTCAACCTAAAAACTTTGATCGTTTAGAGAGGTTTGTATTAGATTGGCCTTGCGAAATTCCCTTAGCAATAGAACTGAGAAACGAAAAATGGTTTTCTGATGAAACAGTATTTCAAGAAACTTGTAATCTTTTTGAAAGTAGAAATATTACTAATATTATAGTGGATACGGCGGGAAGGAGAGATATGTTGCATCAAAGGCTTACCACGCCCACAGCATTTATTCGTTATGTAGGAGCAAATACAGATAGTGATTATACAAGGTTAGAAGATTGGGTACAACTCATTAAATATTGGAAAGAGCAGGGTTTACAGAATCTTTATTTTTTTGTACATCAAAATCTAGAGGAAGCCTCTCCGCTTCTTTCCGCACATTTTATTCAAACACTTAACGATGCATTAGGTGAAAATTTACAAATACCCAAAATGGCGAGTCCAAAAACACTAACTTTATTTTAGTAGAGTTCCCAAAAGTGAAGGTTATTTATCTATGTTACTAATGGTATGACGAATGTATTTTCCTTTTTTTTATTTTTTCTCTTTTGTATATCAATCGATTATATATTATGGATAAAAAAAGGATATAAAACATTTGGAGTTAATGGCAAAGAATTTATATTTTTGCACCCTCGATAAGAGAGAATAGGAGTGGATTGATTAGAAGAGATTAAATACTTAGTAGTAATAAACCTAAGAATAAGAGGTGCATTATGAGGGGGTGTTTAG
>NZ_LEKU01000024.1:0-19271 GCF_009932355.1 Riemerella anatipestifer | reverse complement strand
TATTTGTGTGTGTGTGTGTGTGTGTGTGTGTGTGTGTGTGTGTGTGTGTGTGTGTTTACGAAATTATTTGGAATGGCCAAATAATCTTGTAACTTTTTTATACTTGTTTGTATGTAATTGGTATCGTGTGTCATAAAACTGAAGCAAACTTATTACCTTTTGGGGAAGTATGCAAATTTTAGTGGCTAAAAAATAAAATTTACTTATTTAAACTCTCCAGAAACACCTAGCCCAAAGAGGGCAAAATCGTACTTTGCAGGGTCTTTGGCGTCCCATTTTCTAATGGTGTGGTCTAGTTCTTCCACGGTTTTCCAATCGTTTTGGGTTCTTGTAATTAGTTGGAGTTGCCTTGCCATGTTGGATTTATCTATATATAATGAAATGTTAGTAGATATTAAAAATGATAAAGATATCTAATTAGTGTTTTTGAAAGGTAAATAAGAGATATTCAGTTGATTGATTTTGTCATATTGTCATTTTTTTATCTTAATAGTAATATATTAAGCTTTTCGTATTTAATTTTGATACTTGGCATATTTTTTGAGACGCTAGAGAACAAAAAAATAAGAATGTCGAAAAAAAATATATTCTTGGGATTATTGTGTCTAGGAATAAACTTTTGTGATGCACAAAAAGTGGGGATAGGCACATCATCTCCTATGTATACATTAGATATAAAAACAGCTACTAATAAACCAGAAGATAAGGCTTTTAGAATCTTGAACTCAGATGATAAAATCATTATGTCAGGCAGAAATAATGGGGCGTTTGGGTTTGGTGCTACAGCTACAGATAATCCTATTGCTCAAATGACTGTCTATGGTAAAGATAATGGTTATCTAGATACGGTACCTACTTTTAGTATCTACGCACAAGATACTAAAGCTAGTTTTAGAACTTATATAAATCCTAAGCAGAAAGAGCTTAATCAATCATATATGGGGACTCATTCTTGGATACTTGACAAAGATAGTAGTAAAACAACCTATAAAACAACTAATACAGGTGGAGCTTCCGCATACGGGGCATTCGTAGGCTTTCATTCTAACGGAACTGCTAATGGTTTTTTCCTGCTTGATTCAGGGACAACAATTTTCGCTTCCCATAGGATAGATTCCAGTCCTGCTATCTATAGTTCTGTACTTTCTGGAGATAGGCAAATAGCTTTATTAACAAGTGGTTCTTTAAGGATAGAAGATGAAGGAAAAGCATATTCTGCCGAGTCTAGTTGTGTAAATCCAGGAGTTATTGCTTTTGATAGTACCAATGATAACTTTATAGGTTGTGTGGAGATTTATTCTAACGGAGTAAAGACGGGAGAGATGAAGTGGAAAAAATTAAACAATAATTAATATGAGAAAATTAAATATACTTTTAGGGCTTCTTATTTCTAGTTTAGCCTTTTCTCAGTTAGGTAATGTGGGGATTAATACTCTGCGGCCTGAGGCTCGTTTAGAAGTTAAGAGCTTGGGAAATACTTTTGGGACAAAAGCCCTACGATTAACTTATGGTGCAAATGCCTCTAATGTTGCTTTTTCTATTTCTGATGATGGAATATTTGGATTTAATAATTCTAACCCAACGGGAACCATAGATATAATAACCACTTCTTTTGGAGCTTTTGATAAGGGGTGGACTTCTGAAGCTGATAAAGTGGCAGATAGTGAGGCCGCTACTAATAATACTAGCTATACATACACTCCCAAATTACAAACATTCTATTCTTATGGTGCCGGTTCGTTTGATAATAATAATTTAGGAGGAATTTTGTTTGTATTAAACCTTGGGTCAAGTGCTATATTTAATGTAAATGCACCTAAGTTGGGTAATTATATACTTCCTGTAAGTGCTTCTACTAATCCTAAATCTGGTGTTTTCTTCTCTGCTTCAGGGTTGGTGGGAGTTTCTCTCAACCGTTTACCTACTACTAAGATAGATGTAGGAGGCAGTATAAAACTAGAAGAAGTTAGTGATTTACCTGCAGCATCTACCTGTGTTAATGGAGAGATGGTTTATTATAAAGGGCATTTTTATGGATGTAATGCTAAAGTGTGGAAACAGTTAGATAATAATTAAGTTAATATAGTACGAATGAAATTTTTTAAAATAGCAAGTCTTTTATTGCCAATAATGGTATTTTCGCAAGGTAAATTGGGAATTAATAATTCAGAACCAGAGGCTACATTAGACATTCAAACTCCATCGGCATCAGCTGCTACCACTCTATTGAGATTTAATAATGGAGATAGTGATATTTTACATATTAAAGGAAGTGGTAAGCTTTACTTTAATTATGCTACTCAAGATAATACTAAACCAGATATTTATACTTATGTAAAAAATACAAAATTGGCAGATTTTGCAGTTGTTAATAGAGATAATCCTAAATCATTTGTGAAGCATTATTCCAATGTTGATAAGCAGAGAATATTATCAGATTATGGAATTGATATAGGAAATAGATTGGGACATTTATTTTTATTTTCAACAGGAGTAGATGATGGTTTCTTTATTGGAGGATATACTGATAGGGCTAATGGTCTATATATAGGTGAGAATGGAAATAATGGAGTTTCAGCTAAGGAAAAACCTACAGAGAAATTAGTTGTGGGAGGCTCTTTGGTTATCGGAGGAGGAGACCGAGAAGGAGCAACACTTAGTTTAGCTGAAGGAGGTACTTGTACAAAAATAGGTCAAATAGCTTTTTCAGCCTCATTTTATGGTTGTACATCTAAAGGATGGAAAAAGTTAGATAATTAGACTATAAACATAATTTCATTTGAACTGAACGGGTTTTAGTATCAACCCTATTTAAACTCTCCAGAAACGCCTAGCCCAAAGAGGGCAAAATCGTACTTTGCAGGGTCTTTGGCGTCCCATTTTCTAATGGTGTGGTCTAGTTCTTCCACGGTTTTCCAATCGTTTTGGGTTCTTGTAATCAGTTGGAGTTGCCTTGCGATGTTGCCCGTGTGTACATCTAGTGGGATAGACAGTAGGGCAGGGTCTAGCTGTTCCCAAATGCCAAAATCTACGCCTTTGTTGTCCTTTCTTACCATCCATCTTAGGAACATCATCAGCCGTTTAGCCGCAGATTTCTTGTAGGTAGAGCTGATGTGCTTGTGGCTACGGTGCTGGGTGGTGGTATCTAGGAAAGCGTTTCTAAAGCGTTCTAGAGCGTGGTAAAAATTGGTTTCACCATCTTGGGGGAGTAGGAGCTCTTCCATAGACGAATGGTTTTGGTAGAGATGCTTAAATCTTTGGATAAAATAGATTAAATCTTCCGAGTTAAAAGTGCGGTGTATGGCTCTAGTGCCTATCTTGTCTAAATCTTTATCGGTATGGTTCAGTACAAAATCCAATGGTGACTGCCCCATAAGCTCCATAATATGGTTGGCACTTTTGATAATAGATTTTCGGTTGCCCCAAGCAATGGTAGCTGCTATAAACCCCGAGATTTCAATATCCTGCTTTAGAGAAAACCGATGCGGTATTTGTATAGGGTCTTGCTCTATAAAATTGGGGTGGTTGTATAGGTCTGCCTTCTCGTTTAGGAAGTCTTTTAGCTCGTTGGAATCCATTATATTTTTATGGTTTCTAGCATTTTGGGTAGAAAAGTATTAGGGAATACGGTTCTTGCCTCATCGGTAAAGACATTTAAGTCGGCATAGCGGTTAGAGAAGTGTCCTAAAATGAGTTTTTTAACTCCTGCTTTTTGGGCAATAGTAGCCGCTTCTAGGGCGGTAGTATGCCCTGTATAGTCTGCCATTTCCTTTAAATCGTGTAAGAAAGTTGCCTCGTGGTAGAGTACATCTACACCTTTGATAATTGGGACGATGCTTTCTAAATAGCGGGTATCACTACAAAAAGCATAAGACACAGAAGGTTGTGGTGGGGTAGTAAGTACCTCATTTTTGAGTACAAAACCATCGGATAGGGTAAAGTCTTTTCCTTTTTTAAGGTTGTGGTAATCGCAAGTTTCTATTTCAGGGTATTTGCTGATTTCCTCCATATTCAGGTGGCGTTCTTTTGGTTTTTCTCTAAAGAGGTAGCCGTTGCAGTAAATCCTATGGTTGAGCGGAATGGTAAAGACTTCCACTTTATGGTCTTCGTAGATTTTTACCGACCGATTGCCTTCTAGCTCGTGGTAAACCACCTCAAAGCCTCTTTGGGTTTCTGTAATTCTAAAAATAGTTTCTAGCATCTCTTGTATTCCCTTCGGACCATAGATGTGTAAAGGGGTTTCTCTCCCTAACAAACGAAACGATGCAATAAGCCCTGGTAAGCCAAAACAATGGTCGCCGTGCAGGTGAGAGATAAATATATGATTGATTTTAGAAAACTTGGCTTTAGCTCTTCTTAGTTGTACTTGTGTCCCTTCGCCACAATCTATTAAGAAGTAGCGTTCTTGCACCTCTAAAAGCTGAGAGGTGGTGGACGAGTTTACAGTAGGAATTGCGGAATTGAAGCCTAATATGGTTAAATGTACACTCACTGCTAGATGAAATTTATTGGGTAATGGTGGTTAAAAACTGGTCTAAGGCATTTTTTCTATGGCTAATGGCGTTCTTTTCCTCTGGAGTCATTTCGGCAAAGGTGGTTTCGTAGCCGTTAGGTACAAAGATAGGGTCGTAGCCAAAACCTTGGTGTCCTCGGTCTTCCTCTAGAAGATGCCCATGTACTTTGCCTTCAAAATAGGAAGCTCCGTTTTCATCTACCAAACACAATACAGTAATGAAATGAGCTGCTCTATTGGTTTTGCCTTGCATTTCTTCTAAAACTTTAGCAATATTGGCTTTAAAGTCGTGGTTGCCAGCATATCTCGCCGAGTAAATCCCTGGTCTTCCGTCTAAGGCATCTACTACAAGTCCACTATCATCACCCAAACTTGGAATACCTGTTTTTTGAAAACAATAAGAGGCTTTAATAAATGCGTTTTCCTCAAAAGTATTGCCGTCTTCCACGATTTCATCATTGAGTTGATAATCGGAAAGGCTTTTTACTATGAAGCCATCACCTAAGATTTGCTGGATTTCTTCTTTTTTATGTTGATTGTGTGTCGCTATTAAGATTTCTTTTTTCATTAGAGTATTGTTTTCTATTTGGTAAAGTGGTTTTTTCTATGCATAAACAGATAATAGGCAACTCCGAAGATAGCCATGCCTATAATAAAAGACACTATTTTGTTGATGCCTAGGAGTTCATAAGAGTGTTCTGCATCGGCATAGACTAGCATCAGATAAGAGATGAAATTGTTAAAAGCGTGTAGTAAAATAGGGATAACAATAGATTTAGTTTTGAAATAAACTAATCCCAATACCAGCCCCAATAAAAATGCTCCCACAAATTGCCAAGGATTGGCGTGTACAATACCAAATACCAAAGCAGAGATAACAATGGCTTTCTTAGGAGCGACGCCTTTGTTGGTGAGTCCACCTTGTATAATGCCTCTAAATAAGACTTCTTCTAATAGAGGTGCAAGGCACACTACCATAATCGCAAGTCCTACCTTATCGCTAAGCATTCTTTTAAAAACTCCCATAAAAGTATTGTAAAGCTCTCCTAATATGCCGCCTTCCGTTGGGATAAAAGAAGTAATGACTTCTGCCATCAGCACCATACCTATCATCATCATTAGAGAGATAAGAACATTGTAAGCCGTTACATTACCTACACCTAAACGGAGTGGTTTTTTGGTCTGTGGTCTTACAATAAAAATATCAAATGCTACAATAGGTACTCCTAATGAGAGTACAAATGAGACTAGACTCAGCCCCATAGAAGTAGCAACCTCTTCCTTTAAAATAAAGACATTAGCGATAGTGTACACAGCGAGTATAAGCGAAACAACGATGTAACTCCCTATAAGTACAGCAATGCCGTCAAGCCCCAATTTGAATTTTTGATTCATCTACTAAATATAAATAGGTTTGGATTTCGCAAAGATAATGGATTTAGAATCAAAACACCTAAATATTCCGTTTTGGCTTAGGCTATTTTTATATATTTGTTGGGTGATAAAGAGAGATAATCTAGAGTCTTAACAGAAATGCAAAGACACAAATAAAAGATAATGACTAAATATAAAATAGCTTATGTGGAGCTAGACACTCATGCAGAAATAGCTCTTAATTTTAAAGCATTGATGGAGGCATCTAACAGGGTAGAGGTAGATTATTTTTTCTCTAATAAAATAAAGAAGCTGTTGGGTGAAAATATGCCTAATGTCATAGAAGCAAGTCCCAATACTGTACTTAAGTTATTATCAGCCAAAGAGTATGATTTGGTGGTGGTGGGGACGGTGCATCGTTATTTTAATACCTTTGATAAAATAGTTAAAAACTATAAGACCGCCATCATTTGCCATAATCTCAATTTCATTAAAGCAAGTAATACAGACTTGCTAAAAGTTTTATTGAAAGAAGATACCGTTTATAGGCTAAAACTCCTTTTAAAGGAAGGATTGATGCTGAAAAATAACGTTTACCAAAATTCGGAAAGCTGTTGGGTATTGTCGGAAGACTTGGCTTCTTCTAGATATCAGCATATTCCGCTTTTTTATACAGAATATCAGCAGGAGTTTTCTAATGATAAAGATTTAACATTAGTTATTCCAGGGATTGTATCACAAAAACGAAGAGATTACAAAGCGGTAGTGGAAAGTCTAAGTAATCACTATTTTAACGAACCTACAGAAGTTGTTTTCTTAGGGAAAGCAATGGGAGAGGAGTTAGATTGGCTCAAAAGTTTAGAACAAAAAAATCTAAATAACCTGAAATTAACCTATTTTACAGAGAAAGTACCACAAGAATTATTTGATGGGTATTTATTGAAAGCTAGTCTTATTTGGGCACCTATACAGCAGAAAACACACTTTTTTAACATTACAGAATATTACGGCAAAACGAAGGTAAGTGGTAATAATGGCGATGCAATGAAGTACGGTAAAAAGATTGTTTTTTCTAAAAATATAGAAGAAGTGTTAAACTCTCAAAATATTAGAGAAGTGGAGCGTATTTCAAAACAAAAAGCATTAGAAATTACTGAAAACTTAATAGAAAGTGCTATAATCTCAAAAAAACACTAGTGATACAAAGATGAACCACTAAAAATTTCTTAAATTTGCATTTTGGAAAGACAATGGAAAAAGTAAAAATTCATGACAAAACTTTTGTTCCTTATTTAAAGAACGAAGAAATACAAACTTACATAAAGGCATTAGCTCTAAAAGTTTACGAAGATTATAAAGATGAAACCCCTGTATTTATAGGAGTGCTTAATGGGGTAATTATGTTTTTCTCAGACTTTTTAAAACACTATCCAGGGAAGTGTGAGGTAGCCTTTGTTCAGGTAAGTTCTTATCACGGAGGGTTACAATCTACGGGGATTGTTTACACCAAAATGGAACTTACTAAAGAGGTAGAAGGTCGCCATATTATCCTTATGGAAGATATTGTAGATACAGGAAATACCATAGAAAGTCTTTTTGAATATTTTAAAAATACACACCGCCCTAAGTCGCTTAGAGTAGCTTCTCTTTTATTAAAGCCAGAAGTATTTAAGAAAGACTTTACCATAGACTATGTGGCAAAAGAAATCCCTAATAAATTTGTGTTAGGCTACGGTTTAGACTATGATGAACTAGGAAGAAATTTACCAGATTTATACCAATTAGAAGAAGGTAGAATTAACCATTAACAAAGAAAACTAACATTGATAAATCGTGTTTTTAGCGATTTTAGATATACTAAAAATTAGAAGTAAAGATGATTAACATTGTATTATTTGGTCCTCCGGGAAGTGGTAAGGGTACTCAAGCTCAAAATCTGATTGAAAAGTTCAATTTGAAACAAATATCCACAGGAGATTTGTTCCGTTATAACATGAAAAACGATACCGAGCTAGGGAAATTGGCAAAATCTTATATAGATAAAGGAGAGCTGGTTCCAGATCAAGTTACCATAGATATGCTGATAGATGAGGTTAGAAAACCTACGGATACCAAAGGGTTTATATTTGATGGTTTCCCTAGAACAGCAGCACAGACAGAAGCCTTAGAAAAGATTGTAAAAGACGAACTTAATGAGGAGATAAGCATCTGTTTATCGCTGGTGGTAGAGGACGAAATTTTGGTTCAAAGACTTCTTAAGAGAGGTGAAACTAGTGGTAGAACAGATGATGCGGACGAGTCTATCATTAGAAACAGAATTAAAGAATACTATGCAAAAACTGCCGAAGTAGCAGAACTTTACAAGCAACAAGGGAAATATGTAGAGATAAATGGAGTAGGCGAAATTGCAGAAATTGCAGAAAAACTTTTCTCAGAAGTAGAGAAGATTTTAAAATAATAACAATAGAATGATAATCAAAAAACTATCAGAGTTTTAAGCTTTGATGGTTTTTTTGGTTGTTTTTATATCGTGTAATAAGCATTTAATTAAATAAGATATGTCAAATTTTGTAGATTATGTAAAAATCCATTGTAAATCTGGGCACGGAGGTGCAGGGTCAGCCCACCTCAGAAGGGAAAAATACATTCCTAAAGGCGGTCCTGATGGTGGAGATGGTGGGCGTGGTGGTCATATCATTATGAAAGGAAATGCACACGAATGGACTTTATTACCATTGCGTTATACAAGGCATGTTAAGGCAGAAAACGGTCAGCCAGGTGGTAAAAATCAGTTGACAGGTCGTTATGGAGAAGATGTTTATATAGAGGTGCCCATTGGTACTATTGCTAAAAATGAAGAGGGAGAAATTATAGGCGAAATTTTAGAAGATGGACAAGAGATTATCTTAATGCAAGGCGGTAAGGGTGGTTTAGGAAATGAGCATTTTAAATCTGCTACCAACCAAACGCCTCGTTATGCACAGCCAGGGCTTCCTGGGGAAGAAGGGTATATTGTGTTTGAGCTAAAAGTATTAGCAGATGTAGGTTTAGTAGGGCTCCCTAACGCAGGTAAATCTACATTGTTATCTGCGGTATCTGCGGCTAAGCCTAAAATTGCCGATTATGCTTTTACAACGCTTACACCTAACTTGGGTATTGTAGATTATCGTAATTACAAGTCTTTTGTGATGGCAGATATACCAGGTATTATAGAAGGAGCTGCCGAAGGTAAAGGTCTAGGGCATCGTTTTTTAAGGCATATAGAGCGAAACTCAATCCTTCTTTTCTTAATTCCTGCAGATGCAGAAGATTATTTCCAAGAGTTTAAAATACTTGAAAACGAGCTTAAAGAATACAATCCTGAGTTGCTAGATAAAGATTTTATCATCTCTATTTCAAAGTCAGATTTATTAGACGAAGAACTCAAAAAAGAAGTTGCAGCCAAATTCCCTGAAAACAGACAACCCTTATTTATTTCTGGAGTTACAGGAGAAGGGCTTACGGAACTTAAAGATGCAATATGGAAAAAATTACACGGATAGGTTTTCTACCCGTGTTTTTTATTTAAGCTAGTCCAAAAATTTGCTTAGCGTTGTTAGTAGTTATCTTATCTATTTCACTGATAGGTATTTGGTAAATATCTACTAATTTACCAATGATTTGCTCTAGATAGGCAGATTCGTTTCTTTTTCCTCTGTACGGTACAGGTGCTAGGTAAGGTGAATCGGTTTCTAAAACAATGTGTTCTAAAGGTATTTCATTTAAGAATTGGTCTATTTTGCCATTTTTAAAAGTAACCACACCACCTATTCCTAAACTGAAATTGAGGTCTATGGCTTGTTTAGCGTGTTCTAATGTTCCAGTAAAACAATGGAAAATACCTCTTAATTTAGGGTGTCTTTTTTCTTCTAAAACCTCAAAAGTTTCATCAAAACTTTCTCTAGAATGTATCACGATAGGCAAGTCTTTTTCTATTGCCCAATCTATCTGTAGTCTAAAGGCTTCTTTTTGCAGTTCTAGATGGCTTTTATCCCAATAGAGATCTATCCCAATCTCTCCGATAGCACAAAAATCCCTTTGCTCCAAATAGTCTTTTACTAATTTTATTTCTTGGTCGTAAGTTTTAGGATTTATATAAGTTGGGTGTAAGCCCATCATTGCTGATATTTGGTTAGGATATTCTGCTTCTAGATGGAGCATTTTTTCGTGAGATTCAGAATTGATAGCTGGTAGAAAAAAATGAGTAACTCCTTTATCTAATGCCCTTTGTATCATTAAATGTCTATCTTCATCAAATTCCTCTGAATATAAATGAGTATGCGTGTCTATCATAAATAATTGAAAGTTAGAAGTTTGAAAATATTTTAAAATTAACTTTAGCTTGTTGCTCCTGTATTTTTTGTTTGATGTTTTCTGTAAACTTTAGATAATCAGGGTGTTCTGTATGGGTTGGACGATGCCTTAAAGCCGAAATGATTTTCTGATTGTCAATGATAAATTTTTGTGTGTCTTCTGTGCAGTAGGCTTTTATGAATTTATCAAAGATGTAATCTATGGCTTGTTCGTTAGGGTGGATTAGGTCTGATTTATAAAATCTGTAATCTCTTAAATCGTCCATTAAAATCTCATAAATAGGCAGATAATGAGCATTTGGATATATTGCCACCACTTGATGCAGCGCATTGATGAGCCTTGATTTGCTAAGCTGATTTTCAACCATACCATCTTTAGTATGCCTTACGGGAGAGACTGTAAATAAAATATTTACGGTATTAAGACTGTGTTGATTGATGAGTTCTATCGCTTTTTTGATGTGGGTTTGTACTTCTTCATCAGAGAGCATTCTTTTATTAAAAAGAGTGTTTGGCATCTTATGGCAATTAGCCACCTTTTGCCCTGTGGGAAGGTACTCATAAATAAACGAAGTACCTAAAGTGATAATAACCCAAGAAGCGTTTTTTAAAAATAAATGAGCATTGGCTAGCTCTGTGTTTACTTTATCTAAAGTAGTGGTTTCAGAAATACCGTCAAATGAAGTATGGTGGTCTAACGAAAGGAAATAGCCACGATGATTAACTAAATCTTTCTCTTGATAATATTTAGAATAAACGATTTTTTCTAAAGCATTAGTAATAGAAAACGGATTGAATAGAGTCCCAAAAGGATTATTCAAGCATCTTATTTGTCCCTCTGATAGTTGGTTACTCATTTCCGAAGCAAAGCAAGAGCCGATAGAAAAAACTTGATCTGTAATTTCTATTTTTTTTGAGGAAGGCGTAAGATTAACTTCGGTTCTGAATTTCAATTTAGTAAGATTTTAATTCGTAATTCTTTTTCTTTGTAAAGACCTAAATTTATGATTATCTACATTTTTGAGATAGTTAGTCAGTTGAGGATTGCTCATACTATCTTTGGTAAGGTAAATTCTACCACCTAAATCCAATACAATTTGGTCTAAATCCTCAACGAGTTTTTTGAGCTTTTTATTCACTTTAAAATCTAGTGCAAGCGTATAACCTTCAAAAGGGAAGGAGTTGTATGCCTCTGGATTATTCTTCCCAAATAACTTTAGTACCGCTAAAAAAGAGCCATTACCACTATGAGCAATGGTTTTTAAAATTCGCTCCATACCTTCTTTGCCTTTGTCTTTTGGGATTACCATTTGGTATTGTATAAAACCGTTTTTACCATAGATTTTATTCCAATCATTGATGACATCTAAAGGGTAGAAAAAGGTTTCATAATCAATGATATTTTTGACGATTTTTTTAGACTGTTTTTTGTAATAAAGCCAATTGAAGATTTTTACAGTCCACTGATTGAGAACAAAATTTGGAAAGTAAAAAGGAACACTTGGCTTTAATTTAGGTTTTAGAGCTAAAGGGTTTTTTGCTAATTTAGAAGGAAGTTCGCCTTTTATAGCGTGTTCTCCTCTCATAAGTATAGATTTACCAATATTCTCTCCTTTCTGTAAACAGTCTATCCATGCTACGGTGTAAGTACAATCTTCACTTTCTTCAAAGAGTTGAAAGATTTCATCTAGGTTTTTTGCTTTGATGCTTTCTTGTCGGATATAAGCCGTATCTATATTTTTAAGCTGAAATTTTGCAGATAAAATAATACCTGTAAGTCCCATTCCGCCAATGGTTGCCCAAAATAGGTCTGCGTTCTCAGTTCTAGAGCAGGTGATTATTTGAGCGTTGGCATTCAGTAGTTTAAATTCTAAAACATATTCTGAAAAACAACCTTCTGAATGATGGTTTTTGCCGTGTACATCAGAAGCTATGGCTCCTCCAATGCTAATATATTTAGTTCCGGGAGTTACATACAAAAAGTAACCTTGTGGTACAATAACTTCTAAAACATCAGAAAGAAGAACACCTGCTTCGCACTCAATAATTCCGTTAAGTCTATCAAAACTAATAAATTTGTTCAATCTTTTGGTTGAGAAGATATGTTCACCTAAAGAAGCGTCTCCATAACATCGGCCATTTCCTCTAGCGATGACTTCGGAACGACTTTTAACAAAATCTTTAATTTTTTCAAGATTGTCTTCCGTAACTATTTCCTTTTCAACAATGGGGAAATTCCCCCAATTAGAGACTTTTTGTATATGATTTTTCATTATTGTTTAGCGTAAATTTGGTAAAGAAAAACAACAATCCATAATACCAATGTAATTTGTATGTATCTGTCTTTATAGACTATTTTTGTTGGAGATTCAGTTCGATTATAGACTAGAGTTTGCTGTAAATATCTTAAAAACGCAAACAAGACAAAAACCACCGTATAGAAAACTCTAGGATGAAACCTAGCCTGTACTTCTGGAGATAAAGTAAACATAAGATAACAAACGATGGCCAAAGCACAGCTAATAGAAAGTGCAATATCTGCAAACTGAATATTATAGCCGTCTAATGCTTTTCTAGTTTTACCTGTTAGTTGAGCATTTACTAATTCGCCTCTTCTTTTCCCAATCGCAAGAACTAAAGCAAGCACAAAAGTGAGTAAAATCGCCCACTGAGTAATGATAAGTCCTGTAATATAGCCTCCTGCTAATACTCTAAGTACAAAACCAATTGCAATGATAGTAATGTCTAAAATAGCAATATGTTTGAGTTTGAAGGTATACGCCAAATTCATTACGAAATAGAATAAAATTATACTTCCAAACTTCCATATATTACCAATATTAAATACCGAAAGTCCTATCCATAAACCACCCAATATTGATAAAACAAGTCCACCAAAAAGTATTTGTGCAGTGGTTTTTGAAATTGCTCCACTGGCTAGAGGTCTGTTTTTTTTCTCAGGGTGCTGTCTGTCAGAATCTATATCCATATAATCGTTGATGATATAGATACTACTTGCAGTAAGTGAAAAAATAAGAAACGCAAAAAAACTAAGATAAAATAAATCAACCTCAAGTATTTTACCTGAAAATAGGAGAGGAACGAATATAAAAAGATTTTTTACCCATTGCTCTACTCTAAGTAGCTTCAAATATTTCTTCATAAGTTTTTGCAAAGCACAAAGATAACCATAAAATAAAAAAACCGCAATTAAATGCGGTTTTGATTTTATATAGAACTTGGATTAGTTCCCTTTTTGAGCCTCTTTTATCATATTTTCGTTAGCAGTGATAGCGAACTCTACTCGTCTATTTTTTGCTCTTCCTTCGTCTGTATCATTACTAGCGATAGGTTCTGCTTCTCCTACACCTTTAGCAATCATTCTACTAGATGCTATACCAAGAGAAGAAAGATAGCTTACTACTGCATTAGCTCTTCTTTCAGAAAGTCTTAAGTTATAATCATCAGCACCTCTACTGTCTGTGTGTCCGTAAACATTGATGTTGGTATCAGGATTATTCTTAAGCACTTGGGCTAATTTATCCAAATTGTTTTTAGCTACAGAAGTAAGGTTAGCAGAATCAAATCCGAAATTAACCGTATTTTCATTAAGGGTAATTTTAATACCTTCATTTACTCTTTCTACTTCCGCACCAGGTAAGGCTTCTTTAATTTCTTTGGCTTGTTTGTCCATTTTGCTACCGATAACATTACCTGCAACACCTCCAATGATACCGCCTAAAACAGCACCAGCAGGAGCATTTCTGCCATTACCTATATTATTACCTAGTATACCACCTATAACTGCTCCAGCTGCAGCACCTATAGCCGTTCCTTTTTGTTGATTATTAGCATTTTGAACAGATTCGCAACTTGTAAGTAGCAAACTCCCTGATAAAAATAATGCTGCTACATTGGTTTTATTAAATATTTTCATTTTATAGTTTATTTAGATTGATTTACTTTTTGAAATTCATAATACACTTTTATATAGTTACCTTCGAATGGAACATTCTGAACTAATGTAAATGAGTTATCTGTTTGGTTTTGAAATTCTAATACATACCCAGAAATATTTTGTTTAGCTTTTTCTCCAGAGTGTATTTTTTTAAATTGAAACTGATTTCCATTTACCACTTCAAATTTGATAGGCTGAGATATTGCTGGGCAACCATTATTTCCACTAAGAGTGTAGCTTCCAGTCCAATTATTAGGTACTAAAGACCAAGTACTTCCCAAAAAACATTTAGCATCTACACCTTCATCAAAAGGTTTAATTTTATAGTTTTTATCGTAATTAACACTTGCAACTTCCCAAGTTCCTTTAAGTTTCATAAAGTCTGAACGCTGATTTTGAGCTTCTTGACCTTTCTGTACTGTGGAGCATGCAGATAAAGATAAAGCTCCTATAAGTCCAGTAAAAAGTAGTTTTTTCATTATTATATTATTTTATATTCTGTTAAGCAGTAAAAATTGTGCCAATTAGCTTTTGAATATTAAAAAAATGGTTTTGTAGGTTGAACTTTTGGAAAAATAAAGTAATTTTTAAAATGATTATCTTTGAAAAACACAAAATATGAAGATGACTAAATTTTTGATTTTTATATTAACACTTTTTTATTCTTTAGGGGTAGCTCAAAGCATTAAGGATAAGCTAGATAAAGTAACTAAAGCATTTTTAAATTCTCCTAAAATGTATGCTGCTAATATGTCTTTTTATGTAGCTGATGAAAATGGGAATTTCATCTATGAATATCAAGGAAATAAGGGGCTTTCTACGGCTAGTACACAGAAGATATTTACCGCTGCCACAGCTTTGGAGCTTTTAGGGAAAGATTATAAATATAAGACTAAAGCCGTTTATGATGGTGTTTTAGAAAGGAGTGTTTTAAAGGGAAACATTTACATTACTTCCAATGGAGATCCTACTCTTGGAAGCTGGAGATATGACGGTTATAAACCCGAAGATTTTCTAGAAAAATTTTATACAGCTTTAAAAAATCAAGGTATCAAGAAGGTGGAAGGTAATTTAATTATAGATGATACTTATTTTGACTTTCAAACGACACCAGGAGGTTGGGCTTGGAACGATATAGGTAATTATTATGGTGCTGGAGTTTGGGGCGTTAATTGGAGAGAAAACCAGTTTGATATAGATATTGAGGGAGGAGCTTCTATTGGAAAGCCTACAAAAATTAAGTCTTTTTCTTATCCTTTGGTACAAGTAAAATGGTTTAATGAGTTAACTTCAGCGGCTTCAAATTCAGGAGATAAAAGTTTAATTTATACCGCTCCATACAGTTCGGTGGCGAGTATTAACGGAACGCTTCCTGCTCAAAAAACAACTAAAATTTCTGGAGCAACGCCTAATCCGCCAGTTCAGTTAGGGGCAGAAGTGGTTAGTTGTATTAAATATAAAGGAATTGAGTTTTCTGGAGAAATTATAACGGGCAGACAATTACTTCTAGATGGGAAGTCTGTTCCGTCTGTTACAGGGAAGCCTTTTTTTGAATATGAATCTCCTGAGTTGAGTAAAATAGTCTATTGGTTTTTGAGAAAAAGTGTTAATCTTTACGGAGAAACCTTTATTAAAACTCTAGGAAAAGAGCAAAATAATGATTCTAGTTTTTCTAGTGGTGTTTCGGTGCTGAAAAACTTTTGGAAACCTAAAGGCATTCATCCTGCGATGATTAACTTTACAGACGGTAGTGGATTGTCGCCTCAGAACTATGCTTCGGCTAGGGCAGAAGTTCAGGCTTTACTTTGGGCTCAAAAGCAACCTTGGTTTAATGAGTTTTATAATGCATTGCCTATTTATAATGATATGAAAATGAAAAGCGGTACAATAAAAGATGCTAAGGGTTATACAGGTTATCATACTTCTAAAAATGGTAAAAAGTATGTTTTTTCTATTATCGTGAATAATTATGATGGAGATGGCATCAATAACGAACTGTTTTCGATACTTAATAATCTTAAGTAATTGTTGTACCTGATGAAAAAAAACAGAAACATATTCTCTAAAGTCAATTTTTTAGTCGTTTTCCTGCTATTTAGTTCTGTTGTATTTGCTCTTATTATTTACTCTGTGGTTATTGTGAGAGATTTAAGGCAGAAAGAAACGGCTAATATGGCAGTTTTTGCCAAAGCTATGAGATTTTTACAAGATGAAAATCAGGGAGATGTAAGGATGTTGGAGTTGGTTCAGGAAATTATTACCACTAATGATAATATCCCAATTATTGTAACTAATCACCAAGGAGAACCAATTAAGGAATTTATCAAAAATATTCCTGATAAAATTAAAGACAATCCAAAGGCTCTTAAGGTTCGCTTAGAGGAAATGAAAGAAGGATATCCACCTTTTGAGTTGCAAATTTCGGAAGGTAATATACAGTATCTTTATTTTGATAATTCGGATTTGATGAATAACCTTAGATACTATCCTGCATTGCTTGGTTTTTTCATTTTATTGTATCTGTTGTTTGCCTATTGGTTTTTTAAAATCGTAAAAAAAACAGACGAAGGCTATCTTTGGGCAGGATTGGCTAAGGAGACGGCACATCAAATAGGAACGCCGCTTTCCTCTATGATAGGTTGGATAGAAATTCTAAGAATGGAGCATGAAAACAGCGTTGGAGTACAGGAGATAGAAAAGGATATACATAGGCTTACCACAATATCAGAGCGTTTTTCTAAGGTAGGTTCAGTCCCAGAGCTTAACGATTTTAACCTAAATGAAACTCTACAGCAAAATTATGATTATCTTAAAACTCGTATTTCTAAGAAAGTGGAATTTAATATAGTTTTACCATCTAAGGAAGTGCTGATACCTCACAATCGTATTCTGATGAGTTGGGTCATAGAAAATCTTATTAAAAATGCGGTAGATGCGATGAAAGGTGACGGTAAATTAGAATTGAAATTGTATCAAAAAAATAAAAAAATCATTATAGATATACAAGATACAGGTTGTGGTATGTCTGCAAAACAAGTAAGAAATGTTTTTAACCCAGGATATTCTACTAAGAAGAGAGGTTGGGGATTAGGATTATCTCTATCTAAAAGAGTGATTAAAGATTACCATAAAGGCGATATAAAAGTTGCCCATACAGAGATTGGTAAAGGAAGTGTTTTTAGGATAGAAATCTTTGAAACTTGATAAAAAAATAGTCCTAATAATAAATTAGGACTATTTTGTATTTAGATTCTTCAGTAGTTAACTTTTCCCTAGCTTAACTTTCAGATTTTTTATCATTTCTTCGGTCATCATTTTGATGTCAAACTCATAGGAAAGTCCCCAATCTTCTTTGGCTTTGCTATCGTCTATAGAAGCAGGCCAAGAATCGGCGATGCTTTGTCTGAAATCGGGTTGATAAGAGATTTTGAAATCAGGCATTATCTTTTTAATTTCATTTGCAAGTTCTGCGGGTGTAAAAGACATACCTCCTAGATTATAAGAACCCCAAACACTGATGTTCTCTGCAGGTTCTTGCATTAGTTTTATGGTGGCGTTTATAGCATCGTCCATATAGAGCATAGGCATAGCTGTATTTTCTGAAATAAAACATTGATACTCGCCTTTTTCTACCGCTTCATAGAAAATTTCCACGGCATAATCGGTAGTACCTCCACCTGCAGGAGCTTTCCAAGAAATAAGACCTGGGTATCTTATACTACGCACATCTACACCGTATTTATCGTGGTAGTATTCACACCATTTTTCTCCAGCCATTTTAGAAATACCATATACGGTGGTAGGGTTAAGCACCACATCTTGCCCAACATTGTGCTTTGGAATGCCTTTACCAAATACGGCAATGGAGCTTGGCCAGAATATCTTTTTCAAATAGCCTTCTTTTGCTAATTCGCATAGATGGAGTAGTGGTTCTAGATTGAGTTTCCAAGCAAAAAGTGGTTGTTTCTCTGAAGTTCCAGATAAGAGAGAAGCTAAGTGATAAACCGTAGTGATTTTATTTTCTTTGATAAAATCTTCCAATAGTTTAAAGTTCGTTACATCTATTCTTTCGTAGTGTCCAGCAGTAGTAATGCCTTCTCTCCATTTATCAATTCCAGAAGCAATAACATTATTTTTACCGTAGATTTCTACTAACTTTGCTGTAAGTTCGGTACCGATTTGCCCTAAAGCTCCTGTGATGAGTATTTTTTCATTTTTACCTTCCATAGTTTGTTCCGATTTCATTTTTACAAAGGTACTAAATACACCTATTTTTTGGAAATGTTTTTGGTTAGAAATTTTAATTTATTGACTAGATTTGTATCCAAATTAAAGCTATAAAATGATTAGAAAAGCCCAAAGAGAGGATATACCATTGATACAAAATCTTGCAAAACAATCGTGGAATAGCCATTATATAGGAATTATCTCGCAAGAGCAGATAAATTATATGTTGGGAATGATGTACTCCGATGAAGAGATAAACCAACATTTTGAGAATCCTAATTATCATTATTATCTGATGTTGAACGATGGTGTAGAAGTAGGATTTATGGGATTTGAAATAGGCTATGAACCTCAAACCACTAAATTACACAGGCTTTATCTTTTAGCGGAAGCTAAAGGAAAAGGGTTAGGAAAGGAAGCAATAGACTTTTTAAAAAATGAAGTGAAAAGCCACAAGAATACAGTTATCATGCTAAATGTTAATAAGAGAAATCCATCGTTTAATTTTTATAAAAGCCAAGGGTTTGGGGTAGAGCAAGAAGTGGTGTTAGAGGTAGGAGAGGGGTTTGTGATGGACGATTATATTATGAAAATAAGTGTAAGATAACTCTATAAGTTGTAGTACATTTTAGATATATCAAGAAGAAAGAAATGTAAGCCTAGCCCCAAAGTTTGTATATTTAAAAAAAAGAGCCTACATTTGTCCCAGTTTTATGCAACGCAATATCAACAACATACAAAAAAGTAAAAAAAACTTACACAAAAATTTGGTAGTTCCAAATAATTGTGTAAACACACACACACACACACACACACACACACACACACACACACACAAGTAGTTTCG